>NZ_JBHSQW010000033.1:88460-122046 GCF_042658695.1 Pseudonocardia hispaniensis
CTCGAAGGAGACGCGCTGGTTCTCCTCGAGGGTGCGGAACCCGTCCGCCTGAATGGCCGAGTAGTGGACGAAGACGTCCGGACCGTTGTCGTCAGTGGCGATGAAGCCGAAACCCTTCTCGGCGTTGAACCACTTGACGGTGCCCTGCGGCATTGGTGCTCTCCCACATGTGAAGCGAATCCGGCCGACACCGTGCCGACCGCTGGCTGCGTGAGCGCACTCACGGGGGGAGGAGGCCTCCGCGACGCGTGTGAAGCCCACTGTCACTCTCCACGGACGCTTCACAACGATCGAGGAAGACACGACTGCAACCGATTCTCACGCTAGCACGCGGTGGCCACCGGCCCCCGAGGCCCGTCGCCACCCGGCGGGGTGCCTCGACTTGCCGTACCGTCGCCTTGGGTGCCGGGCCGCGTGTCACCCAGCCAGGGCGGGCCGTACCGGCATGTCGTCAGGTTCCGGAACGCGCACCGTGCCGGTGCGCCCATCCCTCGCCACCGAAGGTGCCGATGCCCTCGATTCTTCAGAACCGTCCCCCATCCGCCGCAGCACCGATGCTCGAGGGCCGCCGCTCCGCCGTCGAGCACGCGCTCGTCCTCGCGTTCATGGTGCTTCCACTCCTGGCGCTGGTCGTCGCGATACCGCTGGCCTGGGGCGCGGGACTCGGCTGGACCGATCTCGGGCTGGCACTCGGCTGCTACCTGCTCACCGGGTTAGGAGTGACCGTCGGCTTCCATCGCTACCTCACCCACGGCGCTTTCAAGACGGGCCGTGGGCTACGGATCGCACTGGCGGTCGCCGGCAGCCTCGCGCTTCAGGGTGGGGTGATCGCCTGGGTGGCCGACCACCGCCGGCACCACGCGTTCGCCGACAAGGAGGGCGATCCGCATTCGCCGTGGCGCTACGGCACCGGTCCCCGCGCGTTGGCCCGTGGGTTCTGGCATTCGCATATGGGTTGGCTGATGAACCGGGACCGGACCAACGCCCGGCGCTTCGCCCCCGACCTCCTTGCCGATCGCGATCTGGTGCGCATCGACAACGGGTTCCTCTGGCTGACCCTTGCGAGCCTCGGGCTGCCCGCCGTCATCGGCGGGCTCGTCAGCTGGTCGATCTGGGGCGCCTTCACCGCCTTCTTCTGGGCCGGTCTCGTCCGCGTCGCTCTCCTGCATCACGTGACCTGGTCGATCAACTCGATCTGCCATATCTGGGGCAACCGCCCGTTTGTGGCCCGGGACCGCTCCACGAACGTCTGGTGGCTGGCGGCGCTGTCGTTCGGCGAGTCGTGGCACAACCTGCACCACGCCGACCCGACCTGCGCGCGGCACGGGGTCGAGCGCGGACAGCTCGACGTCTCCGCCATGGTCATCCGGACGTTCGAGAAGCTCGGCCTGGCTCGCTCGGTGCGCTGGCCCACCCCGCGACGTCTCCAGCGGCTCACCCGGGCGGACTGAGCCGGCCCGAATCACGTACTGCGCCGGCCATTGCGGGTACGTCCCCTCACCAGTCCCGTTCGGCGTACGGCCGCGACCACAGCGCGACCTGCAGGGTGACCGACTTGAACCACGCCGAATGCATGCGTTCGACGTCGGCCTCGGAGTGGCCCTTCTTCGCCAGGAACGGGCGCATCGTCGCGGTGATCGGGTAGACGAACGCGATCAGGTAGCGCAGCGGCACGGTGGGCGCCGAGTCGACGCCGTCGGTCCGGTTCTTCTTCGCCGGTGTGTGCCGCAGCGCGATCTCCTGCTGGTAGGCCAGCCAGCGCTCGTCGTACGGCCGCCGGCAGGTGTCCAGGATCCAGCGACCGAACCGGTGGTACACCGCGTCGAGGTAGCTCTTGATCGGCTCACCGTCGCGGTCGGCGAAGTAGGCCACCAGATGCGGATGCGAGCCGACGAAGCCGTACCAGGTGTCGAGCACGTCGGTGACCTGGTCTTCGAGCACGTCGCCGGCCATGGCCAGCGCGGCGGCGTCGTCGTCGGTGAACAGGACGCTCGCCTTGAGTTGCGCCAGTTCGGCGGCGCTGACCGGTGAGGCGGGGAGCGTCGGGGCGTCGTAGGTGTACCCGGCCGGGAGGGAGGTGGTCATGGCAGTCCTTTGAATTAGGAGTCCTAAGTGCGATGCTAGGCTAGCGGCTCCCCCACGACGGCGGAAGGACCTGCGATGGACGCCGAGCCGGCCCCCGAGCTGGACGTCACGGAGTGGCTCAACTCCGACCCGCTCACCCTCGCCGCGCTGCGCGGGCGCGTCGTCGTGCTGGAGGCGTTCCAGATGCTCTGCCCCGGCTGCGTGAGCCATTCGCTCCCACAGGCCAAACGCGTGGCCGAGACCTTCCCCGCCGACGAGGTGATCGTGCTCGGGTTGCACACCGTGTTCGAGCACCATGAGGCGATGCGCCCGGTGTCGCTGCGCGCGTTCGTCTACGAGAACCGGCTGACGTTCCCGATCGCCATCGACCGTCACGACGGCCCCGACCCGACGCCGGTGACCTTCTCCCGCTACGGCATGCGGGGTACGCCGACCACCGTGCTGGTCGATCGCGCCGGGCGGGTGCGCGGCCAGGCGTTCGGCTCGGTGCCCGATCTCACCCTCGGCGCCCAGGTCGCCGCCCTCGCGGCGGAGCGCTGAGCCGTCCGGCTACCGCGGCGCCTCGCCGCGGACAGCGGCCAGCGCGTCGACCGCCTCCGGCCCCAGCTTCGCGCCGAGCCCGCGCAGCCAGGCCGCCTCGAGCTCGGCGAGCTCGGCCAGCGCGAGGCGCTGGAGCGCGCGGCCCCGGACGGTCAGTTGCACCAGCCGGGCCCGGCGGTCGGTCGGATCGGGAACGCGGTGGAGGTACCCGAGCCGCTCCAGGTCGGCGACCAGCTCGCTCATCGAGGGATGGGCCATCCGGGCCCGCCTGGCCAGTACGGTGAGCCGCGTCCCGTTGGGGTCGAGGTTCTCGAAGACCTGGCTGTGCGCGACGCGGATCCGTGGGTGGCCGGCCGCCGCGAGCCGGTCGACGAGCTCCTCGAGGATCTCCTGGACGGCAGCTCGCAGCACGGTGACCAGCGTGTGTCTGCGTGCCGTGGCCATCGTGCCGACTCCCCCTTGACCAGATTACGTAGGCTTCCGACATAATACAGCTCGTGCCCGTGGAGATCCGGTTGCTCGGGAGCTTCGCGGTGACGCTGCACGGGAGGCCGGTCCCGGAGTCGGCCTGGCCACCGCGGCGGGCCGCGGACCTCGTCCAACTGCTCGCGCTGGCCCCGGGGCGGTCGCTGCTGCGGGATCAGGTGCTCGACGCACTGTGGCCCGACCTGCCCGCCGAGGCGGGGGCGGCGAGCCTGCACCGGGCGGCCCACTGGGCCCGCCGGGTGCTCGGTCCGGATGCGGTGGCGCTGCGCGGTGGCCGCGTCACACTCTTCCCCGGCGACGAGGTCAGTACCGACGTCGACCGGTTCGAAGCGGCCGCCCGCCGGGCCCGGTCGGCCCAGGACGCGACGCTGCACGCCGCCGCGGCCGATCTCTACGGCGGCGAGCTGTTGCCCGAGCGCCGCTACGCGGACTGGACGACATTCCGCCGCGAGGCGCTGCGGCTGCTGCATCGGGACATGCTGCGGGGCGCGCGACGGTGGGACGAGCTCGTCGAGCTCGACCCGTGCGACGAGGCAGCGCAGCGGGCCCTGATGCGCCGGCACCTCGCCCGCGGCGACCGGCACGCCGCGCTGCGCCAGTTCGGCCTGCTGCGCGCCGCACTGGCCCGCGAGCTCGGCGTCGCCCCCGGCACGGAGACCCTCACGCTGGTCGGCCGGATCACCGGGTCGTTGGCCCGCGCCCGACGGGACGACGTCCTGATCGGCCGGGAGGTCGAGCTGGCCCGGCTGCGGGCCGCGCTGCGGGCGGGCATGCGGGTCATGCTGGTCACCGGCGAGCCCGGCATCGGGAAGACCCGGCTGTGTGAGCAGCTGGTGGCCGCTGTGGCGGCCGACGGGGCACTGGTCCTGCCGACCGCCGGGCTCGGGGCCGAGGATCTGCCGTTCGCCGCGGTGCTGCGGGCCGCCGACAGCGCGCTCGCCGCACGACCGGAGCTGGCCGAGGCACTGCCGGCGGATGCCCGCTCAGCCTTCGCGACGCCGCTGCGCGACCGGTCCCCGTTCCCGACCCGAGCCCAGCTGATCGCGGCGCTGGACCGGCTCTGCGGCGCGGGGGCGCCCGCACTGCTGTTCCTCGACGACGCGCACCTCGCCGACGAGGAATCCCTCGGGCTGCTGGTCGCGTTCGCCCGCTGCACCCGAGCCCGAGTCACCGTGCTGCTGTCCCTGGTCTCCGATCCCGCGCGACCGGCCGCGCAGCGGGCTCGCGCCGAACTGCTGGGCAGGCCGGGTTCGATCGAGGTGACGCTCGGCCCGCTGACCCGCGAGGAGACACGCGAGCTCGTCGAGCATCGGTGCGGACGCCGGGTCGACCCGGAGACGGTGCACGAGGTGTGGGCCGTGTCCGGCGGGCACCCGCTCGTCACCGTCGAGGTCGCCGCGGGGCTCATCGAACGCGGCCGGGTCGAGGTGCCGGCCAGTGCCGCGGCCGTCGTCGGTTCACGGCTGGACCGGCTGCCCGCCGAGCTGACCGAGGCGCTGCGCCGGGTCGCGGTGGTCGAGGAGGCCCTCGATGTGGCCGAGTTCGCGGCGCTGGCCGGTCTTGATCCGGATGCGACCCCCGATCTGTTGGAACGGGCGATGGACGCGGGGCTGATCGAGGTGGCGGCCGGCTGCTACCGGTTCCGGACCGCCGTGATACGCCGCGTCCTGACCGATGGGCTGCCGCCACACCGACGGGCCGCGGTGCATCGGCAGGCCGCCGATCGGCTCGCCACCGCGAACGCTCCCGCGGCCCGGGTGGCACGACACCTCCTCGCCGCAGGACAGGAGGGTGAGGCGCTGCCCTGGCTGGTTCGCGCGGCCGACCGCGCCGCCGGGCGCGGGGCCTACGCCGAGGCGCTGGCACACGTGGAGACGGGCCTGAAGATCGAGCCGGACCGGCTGGACCTGCTGTCGATGCGCGCCGAGTTCGGCTACGCGAGCGGTGATCCGGCCGCGCCGGTGGCGTTCGGTGTCGCGGCCGCGGCGGCGAGCGGGGAGACGGCCGACGCGCTGCGCATCCGCCAGGCCCGCGTCCTGCTCATGGCGGGCGATGCCGCCGGTACGGCGCAGGCGCTCGACGGAATCGTCCCGACCGAGCGGACGCGTCTGGCCCACCTGCTCACCACCGGCCTGCTGGCCTGGTTCACCGGCCGCATCGACGAGGCCGAACAGGCCGCCGGGCGGGCCGGCCTGCTGGCGACACTGGCCGGCCGGCCCGCCGACGTGCTCGACGCGACCATGCTCCGCGCGCTGGTGGCACACAGCCGCGGCCGGTACGGCGCGCAGCTGGTCGCCGACGTGCTCGACCCACGTAACGCGGCCGCGCTGGCCGGGATGCTGTCCGACACCCACCTGTGTATGGCCGAGATCGTCCTGGACGACCCGGATGGCCGCGCCGAGCTGGCCGAGTTCGCGTCGCGCATCCGTGACGCGGCGGGCGGCGGGGCCGCGCGCGGGGTCGCGTTCGCGACGACGGTGTTGGGCGAGGCCCAGTTTCTCGACGGCGACCTGGCCGCCGCCGAGGCCAACCTGCTGGCGGGGGCCCGGGCCCACCGCGTCCTCGGGGAACGGGGCGGCGAGGCGGTCGCCCTGCACCGGCTCGCCGAGCTGGCGATCGCCGTGGGCAGGCCCGCGGCGGCCGGGCCGCTGCTCGACGACGCGCTGGACGCGGCCCGCTGCTCCCCGCTGTCCACCCGGCATCTGCTCACCCGTATCTACGGCACCATGGCCAGCGCCGCGGCCGACGACGACGCCGCGCTCGCCGTGCTCGACTCGGCCGAGCTGAGCCTGGTGCGTCCCGCCGAGGTTTGCCCGCTCTGTCGTGTCCCGTTCCTGGTGCCGGCGGCGGCGGTACGTGCGCGAACCGGGGACGTCGACGCCGCCGAGCGGTTGCTTGCCGCGGCCGAACCCGTGGTCGAGGTCCTGTGGCGAGGGCGGGGCCGATGGCCGGTGGCGATCGCCGAGGTACGGGCGTTGCTGGACGAGCGCCGTCCCGCCTTCCGGGCCCGCGCCGCCCGGCCGTAGCCGCCGCGCCGCGCGAGCCGGAAAGAAATCGGAAAGGTCTGCGCCCTAGCGTCGGCCCCGCCAGATCGACCCGATCGAAGGAGGCGGCAATGCGCAAGTACCTGATCGAGCGAACCGTTCCCGGCATCCAGGACATGCCCGAGGCCGACCGGCAGAAGGTCTGGGCGAAGTCCAACGCCGTGCTCTCCGAGCTGGCCCCGAACCTGCAGTGGGCGCACAGCTACGTCACCGACGACAAGCTCTACTGCGTCTACTACGCCACCGACCCCGAGCTGATCCGAGAGCACGCCCGCCGCGGCGGCTTCCCGTGCGACTCGATCTCGCCGATCGACGACATCGTCGACCCGACCCGGGCGGGGTGAGCCACGCGTTCGGACAGCCGGACGAGGCCGGCAGGTCCTTCGGGGCGGCCGACCAGGGACCCGCGGATTTCGCGTCAGCGATTCGTCAACGCCGTCCGATGAACTACCGGGCGTGACGATCGCCGACAGGCTCATCTGATGTTCGCGGTGCAGTGCCCTCGGCACCGGGGGCCGGTGCTGCTCGACGTGTCCCGCATCCGCCGGGTCACCAATCTCGGCGACGGCGTGATCGTCGTCGAGCTCCTGTGCTACGACGGCGAGCCGCTCGTGCTGCTGTCGGGCGCGCAGGTGAGCGCACGTTCCCGGGAGCGGCGATCGTCGCCATGACGGCCGCCGACCCGCGACCGGGCATCACACCGGCGATGGCCGTGGTCGTGCCCGGTGCCGGGGCGCGAGGTGCTCAACGGCAGAAGTCCCCATCGACGCCCGCCCCGGCGAAGCCGAACTCGAGCGAGCGGAACACCTCGTCCAGCAACGCCCGCAGGTCCGAGCCCTCCGCCGCCAGCCAGCGCTCGTAGGCGGCGAGCGCGACACCCAGGCTCGCGTGCCCGATCGTCTGCGGGATCAGCGCGTCGCTGGGCTGCCCGAGCCGCTCGGCCGCGTAGTCGGCGACGACCTGCCGCCACGCGGCGTAACGCAGCGTCGAATGCGCCTGTAGCGCCGGGGTACCGAGGATGAGCCGCAGCCGCCTGCGGTGCCAGGGCTGCTCCGCGGGCTCGACCTCGTTGAAGTCGAGCACCGCGGCCCGCACGCCGGCCATGACCGGGACGTCGGGCGGCAGCGCGGCGAACGTGGCCCGCATCCGGTGCAACTGTTCGTCGAACGCACCCCACGGCACGTCGTTCTTCGAGGCGTAGTACCGGAAGAAGGTGCGGCGGCCGATACCGGCGGCGTGCGCGATGTCCTCGACCGTCGTGGTGTCGAAACCGCGCTCGGTGAACAGGTCCAGGGCGATGTGTTCGATCTCGGCGCGCGACGTGACCGGGCGACGACCCGCCCTGCGCGCGCCCTCGTCGGAGACTGTGGACATCATCCCTTTCCTCTGCGGCACGGGTGCGGCTCGGGCCTGACCTGAGCATCCCATGACCGCGGCGCTGCCGGAGACCACCTGGCCGGATGCCGCTCCCCACCCGGCTTCTCCGGTCAGGACGACCTGCGGGCCGCCTGCGGCGGCGTCCAGCCCAGCACGTCGTCCATGGAGCGCAGCAACAGGTCCGGGAACAGCGACGACCCGGCCATCAGCAGCCGGTCGCGAAGCGCGAGCGCGAGCGGGTGGCGCAGCCGGGTCAGCCGGCAGACCCGCCAGGAACGGCGCACCAGCGCGGTGGCGCGGGCCAGCCGCGCCGCGGTGTAGGACGGGAGGTCGATACGGCCGTCACCGGCCACGTGCGCGAGGACCACCGCGTCCTCGATCGCCTGGCAGGCGCCCTGCCCGAGGTTGGGGGTCATCGGATGCGCGGCGTCGCCGAGCAGCGCGACCCGTCCGCGGTGCATCGCCGGCAGCGGCGTCCGCAACCAGTGGACGTCGTTGCGCAGCACGGCGGCCGGGTCGGTGGCGGCCAGCAGCGCGGGGATCGGCTCGTGCCAGTGGCCGAAGGTGCGCAGCAGCCCGGCCCGTTCGTCGTCGGCTCGCAGCCCGGCCGGGACGCCGTCGGTGGCGTAGAGGTAGACGAGGCCGTCGGCCAGCGGGATGACACCGAACACCCGGCCCCGGCCGCCCCAGGTCTCGGTCGCCCGCACCGGCTCCCCCGACCACGGCACGACCGCCCGCCACGCGGTCACCCCGGCGTACTCCGGCCCGGGATGGTCGGGGAACCCCACGCCGCGGGTCAGCGAGTTGATGCCGTCGGCGCCGACGACCAGGTCGCCGTCGAGGTCGCCCGCGTCGGTTCTCACCCGTCCCCGCTCCGGGTCGACGTCGAGCACGGTGCAGCCGAGGTGCAGCGCACCGGGGCCGAGCCGGTCCAGCAGGATCTCGGCGAGCCGGGCCCGGAGCAGGACGACCACCGAGTCGCCGTAGCGTGCGGCCGCCACGTCCTCGGTGGTGCGGGTGAGCCAACGGCCGTCGAAGCGGCGCACCCCAGCGACACCCTGGATCCGCGACAGGCGGCGGACCGGGTCGCCGAGCGCCAAGGTATCCAGTGCCTTCAACGCGTTCGCCGCGATCGCGATGCCGGCGCCGACCGGTTCGAGAACCGCGGCCCGTTCGACGACGGTGACCTCCCAGCCGCGCTGCTGTAGCGCGATCCCGGCGGTCAGCCCACCGATTCCACCCCCGACGACGATCGCGCGCGCCATCCCCACCCCCACGACATCCGCGGTGCGAACCGTAGCGCTTCGCCGGATCACGACAGTCGTCGTCACCGGGTGGGCGCTGCGACCGTGCCGACGGGTCGGGGACGCCGCCATCGGGGCGACATCGGACATTGCGCGCACCCGTGGGCGACTGCTGGAATTGACCGTCACCCGCCTCACCGGCACCGAGGAGGCCATGGCGACGGTGACCGCGAACGCGTCGGCACTCCCCGTCGAGGAGCTCATCGACCTGGGCGCCGGACCGGCGGAGCCCCGGGCGACCCGTTGACGGGGGTGCGCCGGTCGGACGGGCCGTGCCCGAGGAGCCGCGGGTGGGTAACCCCGAACGTCGATGACATCCGCTGGCTGAGGAGGTGCGTCACGTTGCCGACCACCGATATCGCGGGCGCGGAGGCCTTCGCCGAGAAGGTATTGGGCGACTGTGTCGGGGCGAGCGCCTGCTACCTCGCCGCGATCGGCGACGCGCTCGGACTGTTCACCGACCTTGCTGGGCGGGGCCCGGCGACCAGCGATGAGCTCGCCGACCGCACCGGCCTCGAGGAGCGGTACGTGCGGGAGTGGCTGGCCGGCATGCATGCCGCCGGCTACCTGAGCCGCGACGCCGACACCGGCCGGTATGCGATCCCTCCCGAACACGTGCCGGTGCTGGCGCAGGAAGCGGGCCCGCTGTTCTGCGGCGCCATGTTCCGGGACAGCATCGAGAAGGCAGACACGTTCACCGAGTTGCTCACCGCGTTCCGCGAGGGCGGCGGCGTCGCGCTGAGCGCGTTCTCCGCGCAGACCCGCGAGACCCTGGCCCGGTTCACCGCCCCGTGGTTCGAGAACGCCCTCATCGAGGACTGGCTCCCGCGGATGCCCGACGTCACCGCCCATCTGGAATCCGGCGGCTCGGTGGCCGACGTGGGCTGCGGCCGCGGAGCCGCCGTGATCCGCCTGGCCAAGGAGTTCCCGCGCGCCCAGTTCGTCGGGTTCGACCTGCATGCCGGGGACATCGAGTTCGCGACGGACCAGGCCCGTGCGGCCCAGGTCGACGACCGGGTCCGGTTCCAGACGCTGGACGTGACCGAGGGCCTGCCCGGGCACTACCACGTGATCACGACCTTCGACGTCGTCCACGACGCCGTCGACCCCGCCGGGATGCTGCGTGCCGTCCACGACGCTCTCGAGCCGGATGGCCGGTACATCTGCGTCGACATCAACTGCGCCGATCGACCCGAGGACAACGTCGGGCCGATCGCCACCCTGCTGTACGCCTTCAGCCTCAACTACTGCCTCACCGTCTCGCTGGCCGAAGGCGGCGCCGGGCTCGGCACCTGCGGGCTGGCGGAGCCGGTGCTGCGGCGGATGGCCACCGAGGCGGGGTTTCACAGCGTGCGCCATATCGCGGTGGACGACCCGTTCAACACCCTCTACGAGCTCGCCCCGTAGTCCCCGGTCGCACCGTCCATGTCGGACCACCGGATCACCGCGGACCGGTGATCAAGGCCCTCCCACACAGCAGGGGCCGGTGCATCCGGCCGCGCAGCCGCAGCCGTCCGCCGGGTCCGCATCGAGCAGCAGCGGCGCACAGCAGCCGTCCCCGCGCCACGCCTCGCGGCCCTCCCGTACCGCGACGAGGGCCAACCCGAGCGCGACGAGCGGGTCGGCCCACCACCAGCCCAGCGCCGCGTTGAGGACGAGCCCGGCCAGGACCCCGGCCGACAGATACGTGCACAGCAGCGTCTGCCTGGAGTCGGCGACGGCGCTGGCCGAACCGAGCTCCCGACCCGCGCGGCGCTGCGCCCACGACAGGATCGGCATCACCACCACGCTGACCGCTACCAGCGCGATCCCGACCGTCGAGCGCTCCGGCTCGTCGCCGCCGAACACCGTGCGCAGCGCCTCGACCGTCACATAGACCGCGAGCGCGAAGAACGAGCCCGCGATCACCCGCAGCGCCACCCGCTCGCGGCGTTCCGGATCCGGGCCGGAGAACTGCCAGGCCACCGCGGCGGCCGAGCTGACCTCGATCACCGAGTCCAGCCCGAACCCGATCAACGCGACCGACGAGGCGATCGTCCCGGCCGACAGGGCGATGATCGCCTCGATCGCGTTGTAGGTGATCGTCGCGGCGACCAGCAGCCGGATGCGACGACGCAGGACGGCACGGCGGTCGGCCGACCCGGTCAGCTCCATCGCCGAAAGCCGGCGATCGTCTCGGACGCCGACGAGCTGTGAAGGCCGCTGTGGTCCACCGCTGCTCCAATCCCTCGGCGCCGCCAGGGCGGGACCCTGACGTGCACGCCGCTCGATTGAGCGAACCACGATGCTAGAACCGGCTGGCGTGCGCCGGGACTCACGGCGCGAGTCCGGGCTGCGGAGCACCCGCCACGGCGGAAAAGCCGCGTCGGGTTTCCCGCGGCCCCGACGGGGTCGCCGCACCGCCGCCGAGCAGCGCCCGGGTCAGCGCCGACCGTTCGCCGGACAGCTCGGCCAGGGCCGCGGGCAGCGCCCGCCCGTCCGGTCCGCCGCCGTCCTCGGCGTCGAGGGTGTGCAGGACGGCGCGGCGTACCAGTTCACGGATGAACGACGCGGTGACGCCCTCGGTGGCGGCGACCACCTCGGCGACGTGCTGCTCGTCGAGGGCCAGGCCCCGGGCGTAGAGCCGCAGCAGCCGCTCGCGGGCCGCCGCATCCGGCAGCGGCACCTCCACCGCGAGGTCCACCCGGCCGGGTCGGTCGACCAGGGCGCGTTCCAGCTCCGCCGCCCGGTTCGTGGTCAGCAGGAAGGTGACGTCGGCGTCGGCATCGACCCCGTCGATGCGATTGAGCAGCTCGAACAGCAGCGGCGAGGACTGGTACGTGCCCCGGTCCTCGGCGATCAGATCGACATCCTCGATCACGAGCACGGCCGGCTGCAGGCGCCGGACCAGCGTGGTGGCCTGGGCCAGCAGCCGCAGGGCGCGTCCGGACAGGATCACGACGGTCCAGCCGCGCAGCCGGCCGAGCAGGTATCGGACGGTGTGGGTCTTGCCGGTGCCGGGCGCGCCGTGCAGCAGCAACCCGCGCTTGAGGTGCTGGCCCGCTGCCAGCAGCCGTTCGGTCCGTGTCGCCGAGCGCACCACATGCCGCTCGATGACCTCGAGTACCCCGTCGGGCAGCACCACGTCGGTGCTGGCCAGATCGGGACGAGGCAGGAACGACACCAGCTCGTTGCCGTAGTGCTCGTTGATGTCGAAGGTCAGCACCGCGCCGCGATAGACGTCGTGCTCGCTCGCCAGGCGTTCCACTTCGTCGCGGACGGCGCCGGCGGTGGCTCGGTCCGCGGCGAGCACGCGCAGCTCGCAGGTCGGCTCCGGCCCCATCTGGAGCCCGCCGCGCAACCCGACGACGACCGGGCTGCCGTCCGGGGCCGCGGTGGCTACGAAGCCGAGATCGACCACCTCGACCGTCCGGTCCGGTCCGGCGGCGGCCGTGGCGTAGTCCACGGCCCCGAGCCGGTACATCCCGTGCTGTTCGGCCCCGGCGAGCAGTCCGACGAGGTCCTCGTGGGCGCGGTGCGCCCCGGCCACGCCGAACCACTCCGCCTCCGGCGTGTACGCCCGCAGGTAGGCCTGCATCCCCAGGTGGAGGTTGACGTGCTGCCAGGCCGGGCGGCTCACCGCGACATTGGGCAGATCGGCCAGCCGCACCCCGACATGCCCCGTGACTCGCTCCACCAGCGGCGAGCCGCCACCACCGACGACGCGATAGCGGGTGTCCTCCAGCAGCCGGGTCAACGCCCGAGCCAGGCCGGCGGCGTCGCCATCGGTCAAATCTCCCATCGGTCGATCATGACTGCTCTCCCCACGGCGCGGTAGCGATTTCTGGCTCTTCCGTCCGCGGCAGCCACCCCAACCCGATGGCTCGTGCGGCGGTCCCGGCGGTTCCCGTCGATCGGCGCCTGGACCTCGTCGCCCGCCGGCTGCGCGCCCCGCGGTTCACCGGCCACTTCACGACCTACGGCACGTACTCGAGGATCCGGCCGAGATCACGGAAGCCCCCGGCGACGTACACGCGCTCGGCCATCCGCGTCGACTGCAGGCTCGCCGTCCGGCATCCGCGCTCGAGCGCGTCGTGCAGGTGGAGGGCGGTCAGCGCGGTGCCCAATCCACGCCGCCGGGCATGTTCGAGCGTTCCGACGTTGTAGATCCCGCAGTCGCCGTCGAAGTCGAAGGCCATCCCCGCCGCGACGTTCTCGCCGTCGAGGCGGGCGATCAGGACGTGGAACGCGGCGCGGTCGGCACCGCGGAGAAGGTCCGGCGGCACACCGATGATGCTCAGGTACTCCGCCCAGTCCGGAGGCCCGAGGTCGATCTCAGGGCGGGGCAGGCGGATGTCGTCGAGCGCCATGCCCATCGCACGCGTCATCTCGTCGAGCGTGTACCCGCGCCGTTCGAGGTCGCGGCGCATCGCCTCGTCGCTCTCGTGCACCCAGGCGGCGAAGCGCGCGACGCCGGCCGCCGCGTAGGCGGCCTCCATCGCATCCAGGGCGGCGGCGCGCTCGGCGGCGGTGAGATCGCGCCCGAGGAGCGCATTGTTGTAGACGGCGCGCTCGGGTTCGTTCGGGAAGACGGCGGTGGTGACGCCCGGGAACCGCCGCACGGCGGCACCGGCCGCCCCGCGCGCGTACTCCTCCCAGGAGGCCAGCAGGGTCTTGAGCCCACGCCGGTAGAGGTCGGCGTCCGTCACCGGCCGATCCCCTCGACGATCATGTCGTCCGCCCACCGGATGGGTCGGGGTCGAGCCGGAGGTCGAGCCACACCCGGTCCCGCAGCGGGATCCCCGCGACCTGGCTGCCGGGTGGGTAGCCGGCCGCCTCGGTGAAGGCGTCGCGCTCGATCGAGCGCAGGCGGAAACCCTGCCGCTGGTAGAAGCGCAGGTTCTCGGTGTCCGCCGCGGCCGTCGCCACCCGCACCGTGCCCACTCCTTCGGCGGCGAGCCGCACGAGGGCCGTCCGCATCAAGTGGCGGCCGAGCCCTTGGCCCCGCAGGTCCTCGCGGACCGCCATGTTCTTGACCTCGGCCTGGTCGGACCGGTCGGAGTCCACCAGCTGCAGGTGCCCCACGATGTTCGGCCCCGCCCGCGCGACGAGGACCCGCCCGGAGTGCAGATAGGAGTCCAACTCTGCGGGCGAGTCCTCGGCCAGCTCGAACATCGGCCGCAGCGCGTCCCGGTCGCCGTCGTACCACTCGATGGCGACGGGAGGCTCGGGCCGGCCGGTCAGCGGCTGCGGCATCAGCACGACCCGCCAGCGATCGGGGTCCTCGACGGTGACGGCGCCGTTGTCGGTCCAGTAGGGGTTCTCCGCCTCCACCGGCGAATGACCGAGCGCGGCCAGCCGGGCCGCGACCCGTTCCGTCCGGGCCCGGTCGTCGAAGTAGAGCACGAGCAGGTTGTCGCGGGTGGGCGCCGGACCCGGGCTGCCGCGGTCGTGCTGGGTGAACTCCAGATGGTGGTGCGTGCCGGGCAGGCCGAGCAGCACGCCCCGGTAGCCGGCGTGACCGGCGAAGCGGTCCAGCTCGGGCAGGCCGAGCCCGTCTCGGTAGAAGCGGACGAGCTCGTCGAGCCGGTCGGTGGGACGCGCGATGCGTACCTGCCGGACCGGCAGCATCGCCGGCCAGGGCTGGGAGGTCATGGGCCTCAACCTTCCGTCGCGGACCTTGCCGCTGCGGCACGGCCGTTCGCCGCTTCCCGGAAAGCCGATGCCGTGCGTGGCGCGTCACCGCTTCGAGCGGAGCTTGTTCGTCCACACCGGACACGAAAGGCAGGAAGAACATCGACTCCCTGCCACTCTCAACATATAGCGCACCGGGGGGCTTGCGGCAAGGCCCGGGTGATACCGCAGAACCTACGGCTCGACACCGCGCATTCCTACATCCTCGGGATCCCGCAGACCGTCATCGAGCGCCTGCTGAACGAGCACGCCATCGAGGTCGGCGCCGAGATCCGGCGCGGCTGCGGGCTGGTCGGGCTGAGCCAGGACGACCACGGGGTGACCGCCGAGCTGGCCGACGGCACCCAACATCGCTCGCGCTACCTCGTCGGCTGCGACGGCGGCCGCAGCACGGTGCGCAAGCTGCTCGGCGTCGCCTTCCGAGCCCACCAGGGTCGAGACGCTGCTGGGCGGGATGGAGGTGGCCGTGCCCGGGATGGGCGGATCGCGTCGACCACGTCGTCGACGTCAGCGAGGAACAGGACGTGCCCGCGGTGCTGCTGCGCCCGGACGGCAACGTGGCGTGGGCCGGTGAACGACAGCAGGATCTGCTCGACCAGCTGCCTCGGTGGTTCGGCGCCGCCGTCGACTGAGTCCGCAGATGTGGCTGGCCACACACGGCGCGGGACATGGCCGACCAGCTCGGCGGGCCGCTCCAGGGGAAGAACTGCGACCGGCAACCACGGTGGTGGTCACCAGCGGTCGAGGAAAGCAGCGAGACCGCTGCTCAGAGGGGCTTTGTGGCCAGGGGCGGGGTCGAACCGCCGACCTTCCGCTTTTCAGGCGGACGCTCGTACCAACTGAGCTACCTGGCCCGGCGGACCGGCGAACCGGAACCCGGTGTGGAGCGACCCAGACGGGACTCGAACCCGCGACCTTCGCCGTGACAGGGCGACGCGCTAACCAACTGCGCCACTGGGCCTTGCTGTCTGCTACTACCGTACCCCCAACGGGATTCGAACCCGCGCTGCCGCCTTGAAAGGGCGGAGTCCTAGGCCGCTAGACGATGGGGGCTTGGAGCACCGCAGAGTGTTCCTTACCCTCCAACGGCTGTCCGTTGGAAGCAGGGACAAGCATAGGGCAGGCGTTCGAGCCGGGCGAACCCACCCCCATCACGCATCGAAACCACTGGTCAGAGCCGGGTGACGGGCTCAGCGAGACAGCGCGGGGCCGCCTCCGAGCCCGGTCCGCCGGTTGTGACCCCAGGCACCCGACGGCCGAGGCCGGGCGCCGGTCGGCCAGGCCGCGCTCAGCGGCTGACCGGTGGCGGCTGACCCGGGTTGGACGAGATGAGGCCGAGCATGTCGAGAAGCCGGCGCAGGTCCTCCGAATCGGACGAGTTCCGGGCGACGACCAGCCTGGCGCGCTGCACCTGGTCGTCCGAGACGCGATAAGCATCGGCCGCCGTCCGCGGGCTGGGAATCGGCCCCGCCGACGCCGCTCGATCCTCGTTTGTTTCCCGCCGTACGCTGCCGATTCCGCTCATCGACGCCCCTCCCCATCCGGTCGTCATCCGGGGTCGTGCGACAAAGAAGCTCCCGCAAGCGCGAACGAAGCCGCGGACCGTCTGAGTTCCCGCCCCACCCCAGAAGTCGCCTGGCCATCCCCATGGCCGTGACCGGCACGCTACCTATCGTGCTGACCTTCCGCATGCCCCTTCCCGGGTGAGGTCGCCGACTCCAGATCGGCGCCGCGCCTGCGGTTCACCTGGCGGAAGCGGCAGGGTTCGTCTGTCGCCCTCCTCACAGCCGGCTCACCCCCGGCGCCGCAGCGTGAGCGTGGCGGCCGCGTTCCCGTCGACGGGCCGGCCAGCCGCCGTACGCTTGCACCATGCTCCCCTTCCGCGACCGCTCGCGCTCGCGCCATCGCGAACCCGACCGGCAGGCGGTCACCGCGAAGGAGAACGCCGAACTCGAGCCACACGATCCCGAGCTCGACTCCTACCTGGCCGCGTTGTCGCCGGAGTCCGACGCCGGGGCGACGGAGCCGACCAGCAAATTCGGCTCCGCGCAGGTCTTCCAGCTGCGGTTGCCCGCGCTGCGCATCGAGCAGTTGCGCCGGCTGGCGGCCGAGCGCGGGGTCTCGCCGGGCGCGATGGCGGTCGAGTGGGTGATCGAACGACTGGACCGGGAGGACACGCCGACCGGCCCGTTGTCCATCGTCGACGAAGGCCGGCGCGGACGGCCGTTCCGCCGCCGTCACCGATCGTGAGCGAGGCTCGCTCCGAACGGTCCTACGCGCCTGCACCGGGTCGGAACAAGGTTTAGTGTCTCCCCGAACCAATCGACGATGCTCGGAGGAGGCCGACACGTGGGCGAGTACGAAAAGATCTTCCGCGCCAGTGTGGAGGACCCAGAGGCCTTTTGGTTGCGGGCCGCCGAGGAGATCGACTGGTATGTGCCGCCGACCACGGCGATCGACTCGTCGAACGCGCCGTTCTACCGCTGGTTCCCCGACGGGGAGCTGAACGTCGCGCACAACGCGCTCGACAGGCATGTCGACGCCGGCCGTGGCGACCAAGCGGCGTTGATCTACGACAGCCCGGTCACCGGCACCAAGCGGACCTACACCTACCGGCAGCTGCGCGACGAGGTGGCGAGGTTCGCGGGCGTCCTGCAGGGGCTCGGTGTCGGCAAGGGTGACCGGGTCGTGATCTACATGCCGATGGTCCCCGAGGCCGCGATCGCGATGCTGACCTGCGCGCGGATCGGAGCGGTGCATTCGGTGGTCTTCGGCGGGTTCGCACCCAAGGAGCTCGCGGTCCGCATCGAGGACGCCACCCCCTCGGTGATCGTGTCGGCATCCTGCGGCATCGAAGGCAAGCGGGTCATCGAGTACAAGCCGCTGTTGGACAAGGCCATCGAGCTGTCCGCGCACAAGCCCGGCAAGCGGGTCATCCTGGCGCGCCCGCAGGCCGAGGCGGCGATGGGCGAGCACGACCTCGACTGGGCGGAGGCGATGGCCTCGGCGACGCCGGTCGACCCGGTGCCGGTCCGTTCGACCGACCCGCTCTACGTCCTCTACACCTCCGGGACGACCGGCAAACCCAAGGGTGTCGTGCGGGACAACGGCGGTTACGCCGTCGCGCTGAACTGGACGATGCCCAACGTCTACGCCGTCGGCGCGGGCGAGGCGATGTTCACCGCGTCCGACGTGGGCTGGGTCGTCGGGCACTCCTACATCGTGTACGGGCCGCTGTTGGCCGGAGCCACGACCGTGCTCTACGAAGGCAAGCCGGTCGGGACCCCCGACGCGGGGCAGTTCTGGCGGGTGATCGCGGAGCACGGGATCAAGTCGATGTTCACCGCACCGACCGCGTTCCGGGCGATCAAGAAGGAGGACCCGAAGGGCGAGTTCCTGGCGGACTACGACCTGTCGAGGTTCGAGTACCTGTTCCTCGCCGGCGAACGGCTCGACCCGGAGACCTACCGCTGGGCCTCCGACCTGCTGTCGATCCCGGTCATCGACCACTGGTGGCAGACCGAGACCGGCTGGCCGATCGTCGCCAACCCGGCGGGCATCGAACTGCTGCCGATCAAGCCCGGGTCCCCGACCAGGCCGCTGCCCGGTTGGGACGTGCAGGTCCTCGACACCGGCGGCAAGCCGGTCGAGGCCGGTACCGACGGCGCGATCGTCGTCAAGCTGCCGATGCCGCCGGGTTCGCTGCCCACGCTGTGGAACGACGACGAACGCTTCGTCGAGTCCTACCTGTCGGCTTTCCCGGGCTACTACCTCACCGGCGACGGCGGCCATCTCGACGCCGACGGCTACCTGTTCGTCATGGGCCGCACCGACGACGTGATCAACGTGGCCGGTCACCGACTGTCCACCGGCACGATGGAGGAGGTCCTCGCGACCCATCCGGCCGTCGCCGAATGCGCCGTCATCGGCGTCGCCGACAAGCTCAAGGGCCAGATCCCGCGTGGCTTCGTGGTGCTCAAGGCCGGGGTCGAGGCCGACGAGGAGACGATCACGGCCGAACTGGTGCAGATGGTGCGCGACCAGGTCGGCGCGGTCGCCGCGCTCCGTGACGTCGCGATCGTCCCGGCCCTGCCCAAGACCCGTTCGGGCAAGATCCTGCGCAAGACCATGCGCGGCATCGCCGACGGTCACGAGGAACCGGTGCCCTCCACGATCGATGACGCAGCGGTGCTCGATGCGCTGCGTCCGGTGTTGCGCCGGTCATAGCCGGCCCGGGCAGTGGCAGGATGACCCCATGAAGGTCGTCGTGGACTTCGATCTGTGCGAGAGCAACGCCGTGTGCATGGGAATCGCACCCGAGGTGTTCGAGGTGCGGGAGGACGACTTCCTCTACATCCTCGAGGAGAACCCGCCCGAGTCGTTGCGTCCCAAGATCGAGGAGGCCGTCCGCAGCTGCCCGCGCGCGGCCATCTCGATCCAGGACGACTAGGGGGCACCTAGCCGGGCGACCAGGCGTGGCTTGCCACCCAACCAGGTGACCGGTCAGGATCGGATTCCCAAGGCTCGATTCTCCGAGGAGTGCCACCGATGACCACCGTCTGGAACACACCGCTGACGCCGCTGGCGTTTCTGCGCCGTTCATCGGAGGTGTTTCCGGATAAGACCGCGATCGTCTACGGCGACCGCAGGCACACCTACGCCGAGTTCGCCGCCGAGGCGACTCGGGTGGCACATGCGTTGCGCGCCTCCGGCATCGAACCGGGGGATCGGGTGGCGTATCTGCTGCCGAACCTCCCGGAGATGCTGGTGGCCCATTTCGCCGTGCCGCTGGCCGGCGCAGTGCTGGTGGCGATCAATACGCGGCTGTCCAGCGAGGAGATTCGCTACATTCTCGACCATTCCGGGTCGAAGCTGCTGGTCGTGGATGCCGCGCTGTACCCGGCCGTGGCGAAGGTCGCGGACGAGCTGGGCACCGTGCAGCAGATCGTCACGGTGGTCGACCCGGCCAACCCCGGCGACGGCGTCGGCAGCGGCGTCGGCTACGCCGACCTGCTGGCCCGCGGCAGCGACGAGCCGTTGCTGTGGGAGGTCGAGGACGAGACCGCGACTCTGTCGATCAACTACACCTCCGGCACGACCGGCAGGCCCAAGGGCGTCCAGTACACCCACCGCGGGGGTTACCTCAACTCGTTCGGTGAGGTCGTGCACTCCTCGCACAGCCCGGACAGCGTGTACCTGTGGACGCTGCCGATGTTCCACTGCAACGGCTGGTGCACCGCCTGGGCGGTGACGGCGATCGGTGGCACCCACGTCTGCCTGCGCGAGGTGCGCGGCGACGTGATCTGGCAGCTGATCACCGAGCATCGGGTCACCCACCTCAACGGCGCGCCCACCGTCGTGACGACGATCATGCGCGCCCCTGAGGCCCGCACGCTCGACTACCCGCTCGTCATCACCACCGCGGGTGCCCCGCCGAGCCCGACGACGATCCTGCAGATGGAGCAGATGGGCTTCCGGATCGTGCACGTCTACGGGCTGACCGAGACCTACGGGCCGTATTCGGTCAACCAGTACCAGCGGGCCTGGGACGGTCTGGAGCCCGAGGAACGCGCCCGGAAGCAGGCGCGCCAGGGCGTCGGCATGGTGTGTGCCGACTGGATGCGCGTGGTCGATGCCCAGATGAACGACGTGCCCGCCGATGGCACCACGATGGGCGAGGTCGTGATGCGCGGCAACAACGTGATGTCCGGCTACTACAACGACCCGGAGGCCACCGAGAAGGCGTTCGCCGGCGGCTGGTTCCACTCCGGTGACCTGGGTGTCATGCATCCCGACGGCTATGTGGAGCTGCGCGACCGGGCCAAGGATGTCGTGGTCTCCGGCGGGGAGAACATCTCCACGATCGAGGTGGAACAGGCCGTCGTGTCACACCCGGCGGTCCTGGAGGTCGCGGTGATCGGGATTCCCGACGAGAAGTGGGGCGAGCGGCCCAAGGCGTTCGTCGTCCTGGCCGAGGGACAGCGCGCCACCGAGGACGAGCTCATCGAGCACGTCAGGTCGAAGATCGCCCGATACAAGGCGCCCAAGGCCGTCGAGATCGTCGACGCGCTGCCCAAGACCTCCACCGGGAAGATCCAGAAGTTCGAACTGCGGGAGCGGGAGTGGGCCGGTCACGGGAGCAACCGCATCCGCGGCTGACAGCGCGGTAGCGGCATGCGGGCCCAGGAGGTTGGGCCTCACATCGATTAGCATTGCTCAACGTGCATGGCGACCGCAGCAGGCCCGCATCCTCCGCTCAGCATGGTGGTCGGCGCGCGGCCGTCGGCGCTGTCGCGACGACGACGGCGACCGTGCTGCCGGTCTTCCTCACCGGCGCGCTCGCGGTCCAGATCTCGGCCGAGCTCGGCTTCGATTCGGCTGGGCTGGGCCTCGTGGTGGCCTTGTACTTCGGGGTCAGCGCGTTGGCCTCGCTGCCGGTGGGCCGCCTCGTGGAACGGTACGGCTCCCGCGCGACCAGCCGCTTCGCCGTGCTGGGCGCCGCCGCGGCGATGGTCGGGCTCGCCGCCGGGGCGCGCTCCTACGGTGCCCTCGTCGCGATCCTGCTGTGCAGCGCCTGGTGCAACGTGATGGGCCAGCTGTCCGCCAACCTCACCCTGGCCCGTTCGATTCCGGCGCATCGACTCGGGCTCTCCTTCGGGATCAAGCAGGCCGCGATCCCGCTGGCCACCCTGCTGTCCGGGGCCGCGGTGCCGTCCGTCGCGCTGACCATCGGATGGCGCTGGGCGTACGTTCTCGGCGCTGGCCTCGCACTGACCGCGCTGCTGCTCACCCCCCGCGGAAGCGCCGCGCACGGGCACGTCCGCACCGACCCGGCCGAGCGGGCCACCGCGGCGCTGAGCGTGATCGCCGTGGCGTGCGGGCTCGCGGCGGCGACCGCGACCGCGTTGGGCATCTTTCTCGTCGCCTCCGCCGTCGACCGCGGGGTCGACCCCGGGGTGGCGGGGCTGGTGCTGACCCTGGGCAGCGTGGTCGGGCTGTCCTGCCGGCTCCTGCACGGCTGGCTCGCCGACCGCCGCGACGGCGGGCATGTCGCCGTTGTCGCGGCGAGCCTCGGGCTGGGGGCGGGCGGGATGGCGCTGCTCGCCGTGCCCGGCACCCCGGCGCTGGTCGCCGGGACGGTCCTGGCCTTCGGGCTGGGCTGGTCGTGGCCGGGGCTGCTGCAGTTCGCGGTGGTCCGGCTCAACCCCTCGGCGCCCGCAGCGGCCACGTCGATCGTGCAGATGGGTGTGTACGCGGGCGGTTTCATCGGGCCGGTCGGGTTCGGGTTCCTCGCCAGCCATGCCGGGTTCCCGACCGCCTGGCTGATATGCGCGGCAACGATCCTCCTCGCCGCGGCCGGGATGGTCATCGGACGCCGGATGCTGGTCGTGCACGGCCGGTCCCGGCGGGCGGTGTGCCCGCAGCCGTCGCTGTCGGGCTGAGCTGTTCGGCGCGTTCGGCCCGCAGCGACGACGCGGCGCTGCGGGCCCCCGCCCTGGGATCACGACGTCGCCGATGTCCGGCGGGCTCAACCGCGCGTCAGCAAGGCGGCCAGGGCGATCGCATCCCGCGGCGCGTGCGCCTTGATGTCGTTGTCGAAGTAGACGTACACGTCGCGCCCCGCGGGAAGCCGCGGCCCGGGCGGACCGACGGTGAACGGTGTGACCGGCGACTCCCCGGCATGCCAGGCCCGCACCTTCGCGGCCCAGTTGGCGAGTGCGGCCGGGGAGTAACCGCTGGTGTAGAGCTCGGCGTCGCCGTGCAGCCGGACGTAGCAGTGCCCGGCCGTCATGTCCTCCAGATGCGGCCAGCTGCCCGCCGAGTCGGCCACCACCAGCGCGATGCCGCGCTCCCGCACCAGCTCGACCAGCTCGGCGCAGGCGAAGCTCGGGTGGCGCACCTCGAGCGCGTGTCGCACCGGACGTTCGGCGTCGGTGCTGGTCAGCGCCCAACCGTCGAGGCGCTCGTCGTGCCGGGACGCGAGCTCGGCAGCCGCACCGGTGCTTCGCGGGAGCTGGTCGAGGAACGTGATGAGCCGCGCACGGTCGAACCGCATCCGCGGCGGAAGCTGCCAGAGCACCGGGCCCAGCTTGCGGCCCAAGGCCAGCACCCCGGAGGCGAAGAAGTTCGCCAGCGGCGTCTCGACATCGCGCAGCTGCTTCAGATGGGTCACGAAACGGGGCCCCTTGACCGCGAAGACGAAATCGTCCGGGGTGTCGGCGGCCCAGGCGCGGTACCGCTGCGGCCGTTGCAGCGAGTAGAACGAACCGTTGATCTCGATGCTCGTCACCGTGCGGGACAGGTATCCGAGCTCCGCACGCTGGACAAGGCCGGGCGGATAGAAGACCCCACGCCAGCACGGATACCGCCAGCCCGACGTCCCGATCCTGATCTCGGCCACGAATCGGGAGTACCCTCGCGCGGCCCCGGTACCGGATGCCGGAGAGGATGGACTCGTGTCAGATGTGCACAAGGCGGTCAGTGGTGTCCTGGACTGGCCCGTCGCCCACGCGGCCGCGGCGCTCGTCGCCGCCGACGGATCCGTGCTGGCGACCGCCGGGGAACAGGACCGTCCGTTCCGGCTCGCGTCGGTGACCAAGCTGTTCACGGCCTATGCGACGCTCGTCGCCGTCGAGGAGGGCGCGATCGAATGGGACGACCCGGCCGGGCCGCAGGGCTCGACCGTTCGGCACCTCGCCGCGCATGTCTCCGGGCTGGCCTTCGACTCCGATGCCGTGCAAGCCGCCCCCGGCGCCCGGCGGATCTACTCCAATACCGGGTTCGAGATTCTGGGCGCGACGATCTCGGATGCGAGTGGCATTCCGTTCGCCGACTATCTGCATGAGGCGGTCTGCGAACCGCTCGGCCTCACCGGCACCCGGCTGACGGGCTCGCCCGGCGCGGGCGCGGTGTCCACCACGGCCGACCTGGCCCGGTTCGCCGCGGAGTTGCAGGCCCCCACCCTGGTCGCGGCGTCGACGCTCGCCGACGCGGTGCAGGTCGCTTTTCCCGGCGTGGCCGGTGTGCTGCCCGGCTACGGCCGCCAACAGCCCAACGACTGGGGCCTGGGTTTCGAGTTGCGCGACAGCAAGAACCCGCACTGGACGGGAAGCACCAGTTCACCGCGGACGTTCGGGCACTTCGGCCAGTCCGGGACGTTCCTGTGGGTGGACCCCGCTGCCGACGTCGCCTGCGTCGCGCTCACCGACCGCGACTTCGGGCCGTGGGCGATCGAGGCCTGGCCGGCCTACACCGACCGGGTGCTCGCCGCCGTGGCATCGAGATAGCCCTGAGCAGCCCTGCACAGCGAACCAGCGCAGCGGGTTTCTCGATCAGCGGGCACTCCTGCCGCCGGCCGGGAGGAACCGGGGGAATGATCCCGGTGGCCCGGTGGTTGGACGGAGTGTTCGAGTCGGGCGGCCGTGTCCCCGGGCCGCACTTGATCACCGCCGCCGCGGAATACCGTCCGGCTGGAGCCGCGGTGCGCCACTCGCCGCGAGGCGACCGCCGTCCGGCTCGGACGCTTCACGCTCCTCTCGTTAAGGACGGCACCGGTATGAAGGGCGATCGGGTCGAGATCGTCATCGATGCGGGCAGCGGGACAACCCGCACCTACGACGTCGTCGCGACGCGTGCGGGCCGCCGGGTGGAGATCACCCACGGGCGCGGCGTGGTCGAGGTCAGCGAGGTCACCCGCGGCGGGACGGTCGCGCGCACCGCGCGATTCCTCGCCAACCGGGTGCTCGCGCTCGTCGAACATCCGGCCGCGGACGCCCCGGCCCCGGACGAGATCACACCCACCCTGCGGTCGGCCTGAACCGCTTGGCCAGGCACACTGCGGAAACGATGTCTTCCCCCACAACCCGAGCCACTGGCGCACGCCCGGCACCCACCGCGGGACCCGCCGTACCGCCGGACGTCGCGCCCAACCCCGGAGACGGCGCTTCGACCCGCGCCCGGCCCCGCAGGCGCGGGCCGCGGGGCCGCGGCCCGACCCGGCCCACCCTGCGCCCCGACGATGCCCGCACCACCGAGCTCGCGGCGCGGATCACGGAGCTCGGGCTGCGCGACGCCGACCAGCTCGGCCGCCGGCTCGAGGGCACCCGCAGACTCATCGACGACGGCGCCTACGAGCGAGCGCTCGCCGAGATCGGACACGCCGTCGAGGTCGCCGAACATCGGCTGCAGCGCCGAAGCGCCGCCCTTGGGCGCATCTCGTACCCACCGGAGCTGCCGGTCAGCGCCCGACGCGAGGACATCGCCGCGGCGATCCGCGATCACCAGGTCGTGGTCCTCGCGGGCGAGACCGGATCCGGAAAGACCACCCAGCTGCCCAAGATCTGCCTGGAGCTCGGCCGCGGCGTGCGGGGAATGATCGGGCACACCCAGCCGCGGCGGCTCGCGGCGCGCACCGTCGCCGCGCGCATCGCCGAGGAGCTGGGCACCGAGCTGGGCGAGATCGTCGGCTGGAAGGTGCGTTTCACCGACCAGGTCGGCGACCACACGATGGTCAAGCTGATGACCGACGGCATCCTGCTCGCGGAGCTGGCCGGCGACCGGATGCTGCGCCAGTACGACACCCTGATCATCGACGAGGCGCACGAACGCAGCCTCAACATCGACTTCATCCTCGGGTACCTGACGCGGCTGCTGACCCAGCGCTCCGACTTGAAGGTCATCATCACCTCGGCGACGATCGACCCGGAGCGGTTCGCCGAGCACTTCACCGAGGCCCTCGGCGCGCCCGTACCCATCGTCGAGGTCTCCGGCCGCAGCTATCCGGTGGAGATCCGGTACCGGCCCGTCGTCGATCCCGACGATCCGGACGCCGATCCCGACCGCGACCAGCTCGACGCCATCGCCGACGCGGTGACAGAGCTGCAGCGCGAGGGCCCCGGCGACATCCTGGTCTTCCTGCCCGGCGAGCGGGAGATCCGCGATACCGCCGACGCCCTGGCGAAGCGCAGGTTCCGCAACACCGAGATCCTGCCGCTCTACGCCCGGCTCTCCACGGCCGAGCAGCATCGCGTGTTCGCCCCACATCCCGGCAACCGGATCGTCCTGGCCACCAATGTCGCCGAAACCTCGCTGACGGTGCCCGGCATCCGCTACGTGGTCGATGCGGGCACCGCACGGATCTCCCGCTACTCCCGGCGGCTGAAGGTGCAGCGGCTGCCGATCGAGAAGGTCTCCCAGGCCAGCGCCAATCAGCGGGCGGGCCGCTGCGGCCGGACCAGCGACGGGATCTGCATCCGGCTCTACGCGCAGGACGACTTCGACGCCCGCCCGGAGTTCACCGATCCGGAGATCCTGCGCACCAACCTCGCCTCCGTCGTGCTGCAGATGATCGCGCTGGACCTCGGAGAGATCGCGAAGTTCCCGTTCGTCGAGCCACCCGACCCGCGCGCGGTCGCCGACGGCCTCGCGCTGCTGCACGAGCTGGGCGCGCTGGAGAACGGCAACCGGCTGACCGCCGTCGGCCGGGCACTGGCCCGGCTGCCGGTCGACCCGCGGCTGGGCCGGATGCTGGTCGAGGCCGACCGGACCGGCTGCCTGCGCGAGGTCCTCGTGATCGCGGCCGCGCTGTCCGTCCAGGACCCTCGGGAGCGACCGACCGAGCAGCGTCAGGCCGCCGACGCGAAGCACGCCCGGTTCGTCGGCGAGGGCAGCGAGAGCGGAACGAGCATCGACGCGGCCGGCTCCGACTTCCTGGCCTTCCTCAACCTGTGGACCTACCTGGATGAGCAGCGTGCGGCGTTGTCGGGGAACCGGTTCCGCCGGCTGTGCCGCGACGAGTTCCTGCATTTCCTGCGCATCCGCGAATGGCAGGACCTGCACGGACAGCTGCGTCAGGCCGCCCGCACCGCCGGCATGACGCTCAACGACGTGCCCGCGAACCCGGACCGGATCCACATCGCGGTGCTGTCCGGGCTGTTGTCCCAGGTCGGGCTGCGTGAGGCCGAGACCAGGGAGTACTCGGGGGCGCGCGGCGCGAAGTTCGTCATCTTTCCGGGTTCCCCGCTCGCCAAGCGACCACCGCGCTGGGTGATGGCCGCCGAGCTGGTGGAGACCTCGCGGTTGTTCGCCCGCACGGTCGCCCGGATCAAGCCGGAGTGGATCGAGCCGCTGGCCGGGCATCTGGTGAAGCGCTCCTACTCCGAGCCGCGCTGGTCGCGCAACCGCGCCGCGGTCGTCGCCACCGAGCGGGTCACCCTGCACGGCGTCCCGATCGTCGCGAACCGAACCGTCGACTTCGCGCGCGTCGACCGGGAGGTCTCCCGCGAGCTGTTCATCCGGCACGCGCTTGTCGAGGGCGACTGGGACACCCGTCACCGGTTCTTCCACGCCAACCGCGAGTTGCTCTCCGACGTCGAGGACCTCGAACATCGGGCCCGGCGCCGCGACCTGGTGGTGGACGCCGAGACACTCGTCGCGTTCTACGAGGAGCGAGTCCCCGAACACGTGGTGTCCGGGCGGCATTTCGACTCGTGGTGGAAGAAGACGTCGCGTCAGCGGCCCGAGCTGCTCGACTTCACCGAGGAGATGCTGCGCACCGCGCAGGCTGCCGAGGTGGACCGGGACGCCTACCCGGACCACCTCGAGGCCGGCGGGCTGACCTTGCCGCTGTCGTACGCGTTCGAGCCGGGCCATCACACCGACGGCGTCACCGTCGACGTCCCGGTCGCCGCGCTGCACCAGGTCGATCCCACGCCGTTCACCTGGCAGGTGCCCGGCCTGCGCGAGGAGCTGGTCACGGCGCTGATCAAGACGTTGCCCAAGACATTGCGCAGGCATTTCGCCCCGGCTCCCGACCACGCCCGCGCGGTGCTCGCCCGGCTGACGGCCGGTGACGAGCCGCTGCTCGACGGGCTGGAGCGCGAGCTGGGCCGGATGCGCGGGGTCGCCATCCCCCGGGAGGCGTGGGAGCTCGACCGGCTCCCCGACCATCTCACCGTCACGTTTCGCGTCCTCGATGAGAAGGGCCGGGAACTGGCCCGCGGGACCGATCTCGAGGCGCTGCGCCGCGACCTCGCCCCGACCGTCCGTGAGGAGCTGGCCGCGGCGGGTGTCGACATCGAGCGTTCGGGCCTCACCACCTGGACCATCGGTGCGCTCCCCCGCGAACATCCGATCCGCCGCGGAACGCACACGGTCACCGGATACCCGGGACTGGTCGACCGTGGCACCAGCGTGGACGTGCGGGTCTTTCCGACGGCCGCCGAGCGCGATCCCGCGCACCACCGCGGCGTCCGCAGGCTCCTGCTGCTGGACACGCCGTCGCCGGTGCGGCAGGTGCAGCGCGAGCTGGACAACTCGGCGAAGCTCACGCTGGCGCGCAACCCGCACGGGTCCGTCGCGGCGCTGCTGGAGGACTGTGTCACCGCCGCCGCCGACGCCCTGATCGCCGCGGCGGGCGGCCCGGCCTGGGACGATCCGTCCTACGCGCGTCTGCGCAAGCTCTTCGCCGACCGGCTCGCGGGCACCACCCTGCAGGTGCTGCACGCCGTGCGCGACGTGCTCGCGGGCTGGCACCGCGTGCAGTCCCTACTCGGGGAGCTGCGCGCGCCGGTTCTCGCCGCGGCCGTCGCGGACATCACGGCGCAGTTGAGCGATCTGGTGGGCCCCGGGTTCGTCGCGGCCACCGGAGCGCAGCGGCTCGCCGACGTCGCGCGGTATCTGGAGGCGATGCAGCGGCGAATCGAGAAGCTGCGTGCCGATCCCGCCCGGGATGCACAGTGGACGATGCAGGTCCGGCTGGTCGCCGATGAGTATGCCGCCGAACTGGCCGCCGTGCCGCCGGGTGTTGCGCCGTCCCCCCCGCTGCGCGAGATCCGCTGGATGATCGAGGAGTTGCGGGTGAGCCTCTATGCCCACCCGATGCGCACCCGCTACCCGATCTCAACCAAGCGTATTCTCGCTGCACTGTCGCGCTTGTGAGTGCGTAACAGTGTTCTAACACTGTTACGCACTCACGGTGGGGGTTACCGTGGCGATACGGCTCGAGGACGGCAGCTGGAAGGTCCAGGGGCGACGGGTCACATTTCCGGTCCGCATCGCCGATGCGGCCCTGGCTGGCGCGGTCTACCTCGTGCGCACCGAGTCTGCCCGGTACCTCGTCCGCGAGACCGGCCTCGAGCTGGTCTCGTTCGCCGGGCGTACCCCGCTGTTCCTGCTGCTCGTCGACTACAAGATCAATGATCTCGGCGACTACGACGAGGTCGGCGTCGCGCTGCTCGCCCGGCATCACCGACGCACGGGGCTGTTCCTCACCCAGCTCCCGGTGACCCAGTCCTTCACGATGGAAGCCGGACGCGCGTTATGGGGGCTGCCCAAGTGGCTGGCCCGCGCCGAGCTCGACATCGTCGGTCGGCACGCCGAATGCCACCTCGCCGAGGACGACCGGCATGTGCTCACCGCGTCGCTGAGCACGCTGCCCGGGCGGCTGCCGCTGACCGTCCGCGCCGGGCTCACCACACTGGCGCCGCGCCATTCCTCGGTGCTCGCCAGTTCGCTGCGGGTGCGGGCCCGAGGGGTGCGCCTCGGCTTCGCCGGTCGTGTCGTGCTCGGGCGCGACCACCAGATGGCCGACGAGTTGCGCGCGCTCGGGCTGCCGCGGCGCCCGGTGTGCACGGTGATCGTCGACCACCTCGCGTTCGTCATGCACCCTGCCGTGACGCTGCTGCGCTGAACAGGGTCAGCGATGCGCGTCGAGCCATTCGCGCAGGTCGGTCAAGGGACGCTCGCGTTCGGGCTCGTTGTAGATCTCGTGCCAGAGCCCGTCATAGAACCGGAAGGTCGCATCCGCCGAGCCAAGGGTCACCGCGAGCCGCCTGCTCCCCTCCGGATCGGTCAGCCGATCGTCGGTGCCGTGCTGAAGCAACAGCGGGATGCGCAATGCTCGCGCCCGCTCGGGCAGGACGCCGAACTGCGCGAACAGCGCCGAGGACAGGCCGAGCGTCGGGTTGCCGCGGTGGACGAGCGGATCGGCCCGGTAGCCGGCGACGACCGCTGGGTCTTTACTGATCTTGCTCTCGTCGATGCCCGCCGGGCGCAGCGTCGGGGCAACCTTGGCCAGCAACATCAACAGCGGCACCGCCACCTTGGGCACGGCGTCGCTGGCCAGCGCGGGCGCGGACAACACGAGGCCGTGCAGGTCGTCCTGGTGGTCCAGCGCGTAGGCGAGCGCGATCTGCCCGCCCATGCTGTGGCCGAGCAGGAACACCGGCAGCCCCGGGTGGCGGGCCACGATGTGCCGGCGGAACGTCTCGTAGTCGGCGAGCCAGTCGGCATATCGGTCGAGGTGGGCGCGGCGGCCACCGGAGCGGCCGTGCCCGCGATGATCAAGGCCGTAGACGGCCCACCGGTCGGGCACGAGTGCCTCGACGACGTTCCGGTAGCGGCCGCTGTGCTCTCCGAGCCCGTGGCAGAGCAGCAGAACGCCGGTGGGCGGGACGTCGATGGCGTTGTCCGGCAGCCACCCCTGCCAGAACAGGTGGATGCCGCGCGCGCCATCCAGCCGACCGTCGATCCGCTGCGCCTGCACCGCCATGCCTCTCCCCCGCTCAACCGTCCGTTGCGGAACCCGGCTCCGCTGTCGTCCTCCCGGATGACAGCACAATGTCCTGCTCAACGACGGACGCCTCGCGGACCTGCACGACCACGGCCATCGGGTCGTACTGCGCGGTGGTCACGGCGAGTGTGTACTCACCGGCCGCGAGGTCACCGAGCCGGTAGCCGCCGGTCGCGTCGGTCTGGGTCGCCTCGGCGATCTCTCCGTCCTGCAGCAACGTCACGCTCGCCCCCACGACCGGGGTCTTCGACGGCGTGCGCACCACGCCGGTGAGCGATCCGGATCCCGCCAGCAGCACCTCGACGTCGTGGACCGCATCCTCGACGGTCACCGCGACCGCGCCGGGCTGGTGGTCCGGCGCCGAGGTCACCAGAACGTATCCACCGGGCCTCGGCGCCTCGACGACGCCGCGACCGTCGGCGCCCGACACCACCCTGCCCGCCTCCAGGCCGTGTCCATCCAGCAGCGTGACCGTGGCCTCGGGCACCGGTACCGAATCCCGACGGATCACCCGGAATCGAATCGGCTGCGCCTCGATCTCGGTGTCCTCGATCTCGGTGGCGAGAGCGGTCGGCGCCGCGAACGCGAGGTCCGCGGCGCCGGAACGCGGGCTCGGATCGGGGAAGCCGAGCGTGCGCAGCAGGGCTTGATCGACCTCGGTGGGCTCGTCCCCGCCGATCACCGGGCGGTCGGTCGCCGTCGGCGGGTTCGCGGCGAGATCGGGGGAGACCGCCGCGCCATTGGTCGGCTTGGCCTCGACGGCCGGGTGTCCGACCGCGGCGTCCCGGGAGCCGGGGCTGCTCGGCCCGGAGTTTGCGGGCCCGGAGTCGGGAACGGCCGTGGGTCCGAAGGACAGCGGCGGGTCCGTCGGGCTCGGAGCCTCGCGCCGGGCGTCGTCCTCGTCGGTATCGACCTCCGCCCAGTCCGCCCAACCGGCCAGTTCGTCGTCCGGTCGGATCGCGGGACCCCGCGACTCGGCCGCCGGTTCGGCCCAGGGCAGCGGCGACGCCACGCCCAGCGAAACGGAACCCCCCTCGGCCACGAACCGGCGCCAGGCCGGCGGGCCCATCCGGTCCGACTCGACGACGGCCCGCTCGACCGGCTGCTCCGGAGCGGCGAGGGTGGGGAGGGTCAGGCTGCCATCCGGCACCCTGGCCCACGGTGGGCTGACCGGGCTGGGCCCACAGGTACCCACCGTGATCATCTCGGGTTCCGGGAGCGTGGCGGGCAGCTGCGGGATCGTCGGCTTGGATTCGGCCGGGGTTGTGCCGGCGACCGGGGGTGTGTTCCCCAACAGCGGCTCGGCGTGGTCCGAGACGTCCGGCTCGGGCCGAGGCTCGGGCTCTCCCTCGGACTGCACCGGCGGATCGGCGGAGGCCATCGGAGCGGGATCGGCCTTCGAGGACTCGGACACCGCCTGTTGGGCCGCCCGGAGCTGAACCAGTTCGGCGACGGTGCCGGGGTGGCCGGTCTCCTCCTCGCGACGGGTGCGTCGGCGTCTGCCGGCACGGAGCAGAACCACCAGGCCTGCGATCGCCAGGACGCCCAGCGCCAGACCGACAAGGCCCATCGCATCCATCGCAGCCTCCCTCGCCGCCGTCTCCTTGCCGTGCGATGGTGCGTTGGACCGTCCGCTGGGACGGCGGGGTCGGTCCCAGCGCCGCGCACGCCCGGGCCGAGCCGGCCCTCTGGCGAACCGTAACACCCGTGTGTGCACAACACCGTTCCAACGGTGCCGCGCGCTCCACAGTGTCCTTCCTGCCATCATCGAGCCATGGAGTCCACCCGCGTCGACCGTTGGTTGTGGTCGGTCCGACTGGCCAAGACCCGGTCGGACGCGGCTGCCGCCTGCCGCGGCGGGCACGTTCGGGTCAATGACAAGCCGGCCAAGCCTGCAACACCCGTGCGCATCGGCGACACCGTACGGGCCCGGATGCGTGACACCACCCGGATCGTCGAAGTGACCCAGGTGATCGACAAACGGGTCGGGGCTCCGGAAGCCGTCCGCTGCTATGTCGACAACACCCCCGCCCCGCGCCCGGAGACCGCCATCCCGGTCGCCCGACGGGCACGTGGCACCGGCCGACCGACGAAGCGGGAGCGCCGCGTCCTCGACGCATGGCAACGCAGCCTCCGGGAACGACCCTGACCGCGTGGCGGGGGGAGCACGCCCGCGAAGATGGGCGGATGTACGACCTGCTGTTCCGCCACGTGTTCAGTCACGTTCCCGCCGAACTCGCACACCGAGCCGGATTCGCGCTCATCCGCGCGGCGGCCGGGCCCGTCCCGTTCGGCCGGCTGTGGGCCGCTGTGCGCGGGCACACCGATCCCGTCTTGCGGACGCAGGTCATGGGGATCGACTTCCCGACTCCTCTGGGGCTCGCCGCCGGATTCGACAAGAACGCCGTGGGCGCCAGAGCACTGGCGCGCCTGGGTTTCGGCTACGTCGAGATCGGGACGGTGACGGCCCGCCAACAGCCGGGAAACCCGAGGCCGCGACTGTTCCGCCTCCCCGAGGACCACGCCCTGATCAATCGGATGGGATTCAACAACGATGGGGCCAAGGCGGTCGCCGACCGCCTCCGCGCACTGCGGGACGGACCCGGCGAACGCGTCGTACTCGGAGTGAACATCGGAAAGTCCAAGGCCGCGACGCCGGACGAAGCCGTCGACGACTATGTGCGCAGCGCAACCCTTCTCGGGCGGTACGCCGACTACCTCGTCGTGAACGTCAGCTCACCCAACACGCCGGGCCTGCGCGACCTCCAGCAGGTGTCGGTCCTCGAGCCGCTGCTGGCCGCGGTGCGGGAGGCGATGGTCTCCACGATTCCCGCGCGCCACGTGCCCCTGCTGGTCAAGATCACGAACGACCTTGCCTCCGAGGACATCGACGCCGTCGCCGATATGGCCCTGCGCCTCGGCCTGGACGGGGTGATCGCCACCAACACCACCGTGTCCCGCTCCGGGCTTCAGACCCCGCAAGCCGTCCTCGATGGTATCGGCGCGGGCGGACTATCGGGCCGGCCGCTGTCCGCACCGGGGCTTGCGGTCATCCGACGGCTCCGCGAGCGCCTCGGAACGGAGGTGCCGATCATCTCCGTGGGCGGAATCGAGTCCGGTCAGGACGCCTACACACGCATCCGCGTCGGGGCGTCCCTCGTGCAGGCGTACACGGCGTTCATCTACCAGGGGGCCCGCTGGCCCGTCACTCTCTGCCAGGAACTCGCCGCTCTGCTTCGTGCCGACGGGTTCGAGCGCCTCTCCGACGCGGTCGGTGTGGACGCCCCGTCCTGACCGCGCGGGCGTGGGCGTCGTGGGGCCGGGGCGACAATGGCCGCGGCTCCCCCGCTCCCCTGTTATGTGGGTCCGGGGTGGTGTGGGTTGTGTGGGTGCGGATTGGCCACGGGCCCCCGCCGGTGTGGTGGGGGCCCGTGGCCGTATATTTTTTTTGGGTTGGTTGTCGGCGGTGTCCTACTCTCCCACACCCTGGCGGGTGCAGTACCATC
>NZ_JBHSQW010000034.1:0-48764 GCF_042658695.1 Pseudonocardia hispaniensis
GCTGACCCGCCGGCTAGGGGGACCGGCGGGTCAGCGCGCCGACGGTGCGCCCAGGGGAGGGGCCGGGTGGGGCGACCGAGAGGCACGGACGCCCCACCCCTCACCGATCGCGCACGCCCACGCCGCGTGCACCGGCGGTCCGCGCCGCGACGTCGATGCCGTGCCCGACAGCGGGGAGAGGCATGACACGCGAGATCGCGCTGTACACGCTCGAGGGCGTTCCCGATGCGAGGATCACGACGCATCCGTTCAACACCGACGATGGTCTGGGGCTGAGCATGTTGCGGTTCGTCCGTGACCCGGCCGGTGACGTCGTCCTGATCATCCACGGGCTCACGACGTCCAGTGACATGTTCATCATGCCCGAGCACCGGAATCTGGTCCGGTTCCTGCTCGACAACGGCTTCACCGACGTGTGGACCCTCGACTTCCGGATGAGCAATCGGTTCCCCTACAACCGCGCCCGGCACCGGTTCACGATGGACGACATCGCGTTGTTCGACTTCCCGGCCGCGCTGCGAACGCTGCGTGCGGTGGTGGGCGAGCGGCGCGTGCATGTCATCGCCCACTGTCTGGGTTCGGTGTCGTTCATGATGAGCCTGTTCGGCGGTGCGGTCGGCGGCATCGCCAGCGTCATCGCGAACAGCGTGGCGCTCACGCCGCGCGTTCCACCGTGGTCGCAGGTGAAGCTCGCCGTCGCGCCGGATCTCGCGGAGTACGTCCTGGGCCTGCCCTACCTCGACCCGAACTGGCACCAGGAGCCGCGGTTCACCCCGGGCTGGCTGCTCTCCCGCCTCGTCGACCTGGTCCATCCGGAGTGCGACGTTCCGGCCTGCCACATGTTGAGCCTGATGTGGGGCACCGGCTGGCCCGCGCTCTACAGCCACGACAAGCTGCACCCGGTCACCCATGCCCGCGGCGGCGACCTCTACGGGGCCACCGGCGTGCACTACTACCGGCACGTCCGGACCATGGTCCGGGCCGGCCGGGCGGTCAAGTTCGACCGGCGGGACGCGCGCTACGACGCGTTGCCGGATGACTACCTCGCCGGGGCCGCCGAGGTCGGCACGCCGGTCCTGTTCGTCACCGGCGAGAAGAACCGGGTGTTCACCGACTCCAACATCGTGTGCTACGAACGGCTGGAGGCGGTCGCGCCGGGACGCCACGAGCTGGAGGTCATCCCGGGCTACGGCCACCAGGACGTGTTCATGGGCAAGGACGTGCACCAGGACGTGTTCCCGCGGCTGCTCGAGTTCCTCCAGCGACAGGGGGCCTGAGGTGGGCGAACCGGTGCCTCCGGCGAGCGAGGCCACTGCTGCCGGGCTGACCTTCCGGGAGCAGATGACGGGGCCGTTCGCCATGGGCGTCACCGATCCGCACGAGGGGGCCCGGATCGGCCGGCGCACCGGTTGGCGGCTCACCCTGCACGCCACGGTGACGATCGGCGACATGGCCGCGTTCGTCGCTGCGCCGCAGCATCCCGGCACCCTCGCGGGCGAGATCGAGTTCCCCGGGATCGTCGAGCGGCTGCCCTTCCGGGACGGCGTGTTCCAGCTCTTCGCGCCGTCGAAGGATCCGGACCTCACCCTGTTTCGCTACGAGGCGCCGGTCGTGCTGAACGAGCGCCCGCACTACCTGGCCGGGCGCAAGAACGTGCGCGACGACCCCGGATTCGACCTCTGGCCGGACACCACCACCCTCGACGTCCGCCTGCACGACGGTCCGGACGCCGGCGGCGAGGTGGTCGGTGCGGGAATCCTGCGACTCGGCGTCACCGATCTCGTCCGGCTGCTGCTGTCGATGCGGGTCCTGCACCCCGCGTCGCCCGCGCAGGCCGCGGGAGCGCTGGCGGCCTTCGCCGGCCTGTTCGCCCGCAATCTGGTCGAGAGCTACGTCCTGCGGCCCCGGGCCCGGGCGCGCCGGACCGGCTGACCGCGCCGCGGTGGACATCAGGGGCACCCGCCGAGGGAGACGCGCATGAGTGCACAGTCGTCACGTCCGGTCGAGCACGCCGACACGGTCATCGTCGGGTCCGGCTTCGGCGGGTCGGTCGCCGCCCATCGGCTCGCGGCGGCGGGCTGCGAGGTCGTCGTCCTCGAGCGGGGTCGCGCCTATCCACCCGGAACCTTTCCCCGCACCCCGCGGGAGATCGGCCGCGCGTTCTGGGACCCGAGCGAGGGCCTGCACGGGATGTTCGACGTCTGGACGTTCCACGGCTTCGACTCGCTGGTGTCCAGCGGCCTCGGCGGCGGGTCACTGATCTACGCGAACGTGTTGCTGCGCAAGGACGAGCGCTGGTTCGTGCACGAGGACCCGCTGCCGCACGGCGGGTACGAGGACTGGCCGGTCACCCGCGCGGAGCTGGATCCGCACTACGACGCGGTCGAGCGGATGCTCGGCGCCACCCCGTACCCGGTGGAGCACCCGGCCTTCGCCGGCACGCCGAAGACCGAGGCGATGCGGCGGGCCGCGGCCGACCTGGGGCTGGACTGGCAGCTCCCGCCGCTCGCGATCAGCTTTGCCCCCCGGCCGGGCGCCGAGCCAGGGATCGGGCTGCCGATCGCCGAACCGAAGCACGGCAACATCCACGGCCTGCCGCGGCGCACCTGCCGGCTCTGCGGCGAATGCGACATCGGCTGCAACGACGGCGCCAAGAACTCCCTCGACCACACCTACCTGTCGGCCGCGCAGGCCGACGGCGCCGACATCCGGACCCGCTGCGAGGTGCGCACGATCCGCCGGCGCGACGGCGGCGGCTACGAGGTCGGCTACGTCGTGCACGACCCGGCCACCGAGGGCCACCGCACCGCCACCCGCGAGCTGCCCGAACACACGATCACCTGTGATCGGCTGGTGCTGGCCGCAGGGACGTACGGCACCACCTACCTGCTGCTGCGCAACCGCGAGACGCTGCCGGGCCTGAACCTGCGCGCGCTCGGCACCCGGTTCTGCGGCAACGGCGACCTGCTCACGTTCCTGCTGCCGCCCGACGACCACCGGATGGGGACCACGGTCGACGCCAGCCGCGGCCCGGTCATCACCAGCGCGATCCGGATCGGCGACGCGCGCGACGGCGGGGACGCGACCGGGCGCGGCTGCTATGTCGAGGACGGCGGCTATCCCGGCTTCACCGCGTGGCTCATCGACTCGACCGACGTCACCGGCAGGCTCCTGCGGACCGGTGAGTTCCTCGCTCGGTGGCTGCTGGGATGGCTGCTGAGGTGGGAGGACACCAGCCTGAGCCGCGAGGTCTCGCGGCTCGTCGGCGACGGAACCCTCGCGGCGGGGGCGCTCCCGCTGCTGGGCATGGGCCGCGATGTCCCCGATGGGGTGATGGGCTTGCGGGGTGGCCGGCTGGACGTCGAGTGGACGACCGCGACGAGCATCGAGTACTTCGGCCGGCTCCGCGACGTCATGCGCCGCCTCGCCGACCACCTCGGTACCCGGTACGTCGACAACCCGATGTGGTTCTTCCGCCGGGTGGTGACGGTGCACCCGCTCGGCGGTGCGCCGATGAGCCGTCGACCCGACGACGGGGTGTGCGACGGGTACGGCAGGGTGTGGAACCTGCCGGGGCTGTACATCGCCGACGGTTCGGTCATGCCCGGCCCGGTCGGGGCCAACCCGTCGCTGACCATCGCGGCGCTGGCCGACCGGATGTGCACGCGGATGCTCACCGAGCGCGGCGGGGCGACGGCCCGGCCCCCGACGGGGCGGGCGGGTGGGTCACGGTGACCCGGATCGCCGTCGCGATCGTCCACGGCATCGAGATCTCGGACCCGGACTTCGCGGCGACGCCGACGCGGCTGCTGCGCCAGGGCTTCGCCCGCGAGCTCGGCGTACCGGTGGCCGACACCGAGGACATGCTGGTCGTCGAGCCCGTGCACTGGGCGCCGTACCTGGAGAGGCGCCAGCGCGAGCTGTTCGCGAAGATCTACCCCGCGCAGACCGGGCCGTCCTTCGTCGACGAACTGAGCCGGCTCATCAAGATGATCAACGCAGGCGGGGTGGCCGCGCTCGTGCCGTTCGTCGCCTCGCTCCTGAACCCCTTCCGGTGCGGCCTGCGCTCGCTTCGCTATCCGGCGGCGCGCTGGATGGTCGTTCACTTCGTGGGCGACGTCATCGCCTACGACCGCACCGCGGGCGCGACCAACTACACCGCCATCCACGAGACCTTCGCCCGGGGCCTCGCCGCGCTGGCCGACCGGGCGGGCGAGGACGCCCCGCTCTGCGTCATCGCCCATTCCTTCGGCAGCGTGCTGGCCAGCGACTACGTCTATGACCGGCAGCAGTCCGACCAGGGGCGGGCGCTCGTCGCCCCGGCCGTGGCCGCCGCCGCGGGTCCCTCCCCGCTCGCCCGCGGGGAGACGCTCGGGTGGTTCTACACGATGGGCAGCCCGCTGGCGCTGTGGAGCCTGCGCTATCCGGCCGCGGAGCTCGACCGGCCCATCGCCTTCCCCGGATCGGGTCTGGCCGACCGGTACCCGGGGTTGCCGGGCGAGTGGGTCAACTTCTACGACGCGGACGACGTCATCGCCTACCCGATGCGTGGCCTCAGCCCGGCCTATGCGCGCGTCGTCACCGAGGATCGCGCCGTCTCGGTGCACGGCTGGAACCCGATCTTCGCCACGCCCTTGGCCCACCCGTACTACTGGTCGGATCGGGCGGTCATGCAGCGGATCGCGCGCTCGCTCGCGGCCGCGTGGACGCTGATGGATCGCTGACCGGAACGGTCGTTCGCGTCCGAGGTGGAACCGTCAACCGGCGCCTCACCCGATGTCGGCCTGTTCGACGACGGCGCACAGGAGTTCGGAGCCGATCGGCGAGCGGGTAGCGCTCGGCACTCCGGCGTCCGTCACCAGGTACCGGTGCGCCGCGCGCACGTCGAGCGCCAGCCCCGCCCCGGTCGGCGTGCCGGGCCGGCGGATCCACCGTCCGCCGATCAGCCTGCGCCCGGCCACGGTCGTCCGTACCCCGTCATCGGGCGGGTCTCCGCGCGGCCGAAGAGCGCGACCAGCCCGGCGAGCACGACGGCGGGCACCACCAGCCACAGCGGCCGTTGGGCCCACCACGCCGCGGTGGGCTCGGGGTGGACCGCGAGCCCGATCGCCTGGACGAGGGCGAGCGTCACCAGCAGCGCCGTCATCTGCCACAGAAACACGGTCATGGCCACCGCGTTGACCGCGGCCACCGCCGTCCACGCCCGTTGCCGTCGCATCCAGGCCGACAGCAGCGGGCGCAGCAGCAGGATCACACCGAGCTGGAACACCGCCAGCGCCGCGACTCCCGCCGTGGTGGGGTACATGTGGCTGAGCCCGGCGCCCTCGGTGGCGACCATCGAGGCCGGGTAGACCTCGAGCGCGGCCACGACGATCAGGCCGACGAGGCCGGCTGCGGCGAGCGCGCAGCGCCGGGGCACGGGGTCGAGCATCCCGTCCCGCCACAGGTAGCCGAGCTGGTGCACGAACACCCACACCAGGACGGTGTTGACCCCGCCGAAGACCTCCAGTCCGGCGCCGAAACGCGCCAGGTCGACGGCGACCACGGCCGCGCCGAGCAGCGCCACGACGGGACCGGCCGCGCGCCGATGGGCCGCGGCGGTCAGCGGCACCAGCAGCACCACCCCCAGGTAGACGGCCAGGAACCACAGCGGCGTGACGACGATCGGGCCGTAGGCCGACACGCCCGGATGGTCCGGCACCGCGCTCGATGCCACCGCCTCGATCACCGCCCAGACCCCGAGGAACACCGCCCAGACCCCGAGGAACACCGCGGCCGGGCGGAGCAGCCGGACCAGCCGCCGACGCAGGAACGGCCATGTGCGGCGCTCGGCGCGATCCCAGGCCGTGAGGTTGGCGAAGCCGCCGATCAGGAAGAACACCGGCATGACCTGGAGCAGCCAGGTGGCCAGCCAGGCCAGCGGAATGTCGGCGATCGGGTTCGCCATGACGTACTGGCCGTCCTGGTGGCGGATGACCGACAGTGCCCAGTGCCAGACGACGACCACGCCGATGCAGAACGCCCGCAGCAGGTCGACGGTGCGGTCATGCGAGGCGGGGGTCGCCGCGATGCGACGGTGCAGAGCCCGGCGCACCGCGGGCAGCGTCGGCACCGGCTGATCTCGTGGCCGGGGGCGGGTCATCAGAACAGCACGATCACGGCCCAGACGGATCCGGCGACCGCTGCGCCGTAGCACAGCAGGTTGATCGGCACGCTCAGGCGCCTGAGCCGCAGGCCGTCAGAGAGGGTGTACCGGAACCGGTGGGCCCAGTGCAGCAGCGACAGCACACACAACCCGAGCAGCACGACCGTGGCGAGCGGATGGCTCAGCACGGCGAGCAGGTGCGCGTGCGTGGGCACCAACTGCCCCAGCGGGAACAGGACACCGACCAACAGCAGCAGCACCGGGACGAGCAGGGCGGACACCACCCCACCCGCGCTGAACAGCAGCCAGGCCACCGCCTCCGCGGACGACCGCTTCGCCATCACCACCCGCCCAACACGACCCGAGCCACGACCCCGGACACCACCAGCCACGCGGCGAAATGGCCCGCCGCGACCATCCGGGAGGGCAGCCGCCGCCCCCGCAGCCGGACCACCAGGGCCTTCGGGGCCAGGTTGAACCAGGTGATCGCGTGCAGGAGGACGAAGGCCAGCGCCACGACGTTGAGCACCAGCATCCCCGGTCGTCCGCTCGATGCGAGGAACCGCTGGTAGGCGTCGCTGCCCTGGTGGACAGCGGTGACCAGCAACAGCAGATACACCACGAACCAGGCGACGAACAGGCAGGACAGCTCGCGCAGCACGAACATCAGGTAGGTCCGGCGGTGCGCCCACCAGAACACCGACGTCCGCGGCCGGTACGGTCCGGCCGGGACCCGCTGCGCCGGGGACTCGGGTGCGCGCTCGCTCATCGCGCACCCCACGGCATCAGGACCGACCACAGCGTCCGGGTCGCCGCGGTGAGCTTGTAGCGCTGGATGGCGCCGGCCGGGTCCACGCCCTTGGGACAGGCGGTGGTGCACTCGCCGACGTACGTGCAGGCCCACACCCCGGCCGCGGTGGCAAGCAGGTCCAGCCGCTGGTGGGCGCCCTGGTCGCGGGAGTCGAGGTTGTAGCGCTGGGCGAGCGCGATCGCCGCCGGACCGAGGAAGTCCGGTTCGAGCCCGTACACCGGGCAGGCCGCATAGCAGAGCAGGCAGTTGATGCACATGCTGTACTGCGTGTACTCGGCCAGTTCGGCGGGCGTCTGCCGGAACTCGCCGTCCTCGACGCCCGGTTCGTCCTCCCGCACCAGCCACGGCTTGACCGTGGGCAGCTTGCGCAGGAAGTCGTCGATCTGGACGACGAGGTCGCGCACGACCGGGAAGTTCGCCAGCGGCTCGACCCGAACGGGGCCCGGCGCGTAGTCGGCGAGGAAGGTGCCACAGGTCAGTGCCGGGTCGCCGTTGACGGTCATGCCGCAGCTACCGCAGATGCCCATCCGGCACGACCAGCGGAACGACAACGTTCCGTCGAGCCGGTCCTTGATGTAGTTCAGCCCGTCGAGGACCGCCCACTCCTCGCGCAGTGGGACCTCGTACTCCTGGACCCTCGGCGAGGCATCGGTGCCGGGCCGGTAGCGGGCGACCTCCAGCGTGATCGTGTCGGGCATGCGCTCATCTCCCGTAGATCCGTTCGCCGGGTGGCCAGCGGGTGAGGGTCACCGGCAGGTAGTCGACACGCGGGAGGCCGCTCGAGTCGCGAACGACCAGCGAATGCGCCAAGAACCGGGCATCGTCGCGGTCCGGGAAGTCCGTGCGCTGGTGCGCGCCCCGCGACTCCTCGCGGCGCAGCGCGCAGGCCACGATGGTCTCGGCCACGTCCAGCATGAAGCCCAGCTCCAGGGCCGCGACCAGTTCGGTGTTGAAGGTCCGGCAGGTGTCCTCGATGGTGGCCTTGCCGAACCGTTCCCGAAGCTGCTGGAGCTTGTCGGCGCCCGCGACCAACGACTCGGAGTCGCGGTAGATACCGGCGCAGTCCTGGATGGTGTGCTGCATCTCGGTGCGGATGTCGGCGATCCGCTCCCGGCCGTCGCGGCGGGCCAGCAGGTCCCGCTCGAGGCGCCGCCGCTCGTCGGCGACCTGCGTCTCGATCGCCCGGCCCGGTCGGGTCGCGGCCGCGGAGGCGAACTCGGCGGCCGCGAGCCCGGCCCGGCGCCCGAACACCAGCAGCTCCGGCAGCGAGTTGGAGCCCAGCCGGTTCGCCCCGTTGATGCTCACGCAGGCGACCTCGCCCGCCGCATACAGGCCGGGGATGCCGGTGGCGCCGTCGAGGTCGGTGTGGACGCCACCCATCATGTAGTGCTGCACCGGCCGTACCGGGATCAGCTCGTGCACCGGGTCGATGCGCTCGTACCGCAGGCACAGCTCGCGCACGAACGGCAGCTTGCTGTCGATCACGGCCGTCCCGAGGTGGCGCAGGTCGAGATGCACCACCGGTCCGTACCGGGTGTCCACGGTGCGGCCCTTGCGCTGCTCGTGGACGAACGCCTGGGACAGCCGGTCGCGGGGGCCGAGCTCCATGCTGCGCAGCACCGGAGTGGGGCAGGGGGTGCCGAGGTCGTAGTCCTGCAGGTAGCGGTAGCCGTCCTTGTTGAGCAGCCAGCCGCCCTCCGCCCGGGCCGCCTCGGTGATCAGGATGCCGGTGAACGGCAGGCCGGTCGGGTGGTACTGGACGAACTCCATGTCCTTGAGCGGGGCGCCCGCGAGATAGGCCAGCGCCATCCCGTCGCCGGTCTTGATGTTGCCGTTGGTGGTGAACGGGTACACCCGCCCGCATCCGCCGGTGCACAGCACGACGGCCCGGCCGGTGACGGCCTCGATCCGGCCGGTGGCCAGCTCGATGCCGACCACGCCGTGCACCCGGTTCTCGTCGACCAGCAGCCGGGTCACGTACCACTCGTCGTAGCGGGTGAGCTGCTCGTACCGCAGCGAGGTCTGGAACAGCGTGTGCAGCAGGTGAAATCCGGTCTTGTCGGCGGCGAACCAGGTGCGCATCTTCTGCATGCCACCGAACGCGCGGACCGCGATCTCGCCGTCGGACCTGCGGCTCCACGGGCAGCCCCAGTGTTCCACCGTCCGCAGCTCGCGCGGTGCCTCGGCGACGAACGCCTCGACCGCGTCCTGGTCGGCCAGCCAGTCACTGCCCGAGATGGTGTCGTAGGCGTGCTCGTCCTGGGTGTCACCGGTCGCGATGACCGCCGCGGCGCCACCCTCCGCCGAGGCCGTGTGGCTGCGCATCGGGTAGACCTTGGACACGATCGCCACGTTCAGGCGCGGATGGGTCTGCGCGATGGCGATGGCGGCCCGCAGCCCGGCACCGCCACCGCCCACCACCACGACGTCGTGGTCCGCCATGCCGGAGCGTCCCCGCTCATTCGGCGTGTTCGGCGGACAGCTGGTTCACCAGGACTCTGCCGTCGTGCCGGGTGACCCGGGTGCGGCAGCTGCCGTCGTGGAACTGGTGCGAGATCTCCCGGCAGCCGCAGTCGTAGCGGACGTCGTCGCACACCATGCCGGAGCCGTCATCCTCGTGATAGCGGCTGCCGCTCACTCGCCGTCCGCACGGGGCGCTTTCCCCGGTGAATCCGGTGCTCGTACCGACCACGGTCCACCTCCTCACAGCGGGGCCGATCGGCTCCAGGCGCGGCGCGGGGTCGTGGTGGAGGGAACGGCCACGAGTGACGCGTTCGCTGCACATGGCACAGCCTGCGGGCGGCCGAGTCAAGCACGAATTGGGTGGGATCCCGAGTTTGGTCCCGTAGCCCGGGCGCGAGGTCCCGGTGGGGCTGTGAGCTGCGGTGGCGCTCCGCGGCTGCGGTGTCGCGCAGCAAGGACGGTGGCCGAACTCCGCCCCGCTCTCCGCGGGCGGGCACGGGCACATCCTCGAACCGTACCCATGCTGTGACCTCTGCCACAGAAAGTTCGACGCATTAAATCCGCCGCTATGGTCCACTACGAAAGACGGACGTTCAGATACGGCGCTCCTTATCTGACTGGAACACGCGTATCGACCGACCGAGCCCCACTATGTGGATACCCCCTGACCGAAGCTTCTCCGGAGGTTCGATGGAACGAGCGTGAACGTGTCTGAAATATGAGTTCGAGCTATCGCCGTCACATGCTCTGTGCTGGAGGAAAAGAGATTGTCCAAAGCATCCATCATTCCGTTTGCTCTGCACGGAAAGGGGACAGGTGTCCTCTCGACGGTTTCTGTCGAAGGATCCGAACACACTGCGACCATGGAGGGGCACCCCGCGTTCGGGGGCACAGAGTCCTACCTGAGCCCGCTCGACATGGTCCTGGCGTCGCTCGTGGCCTGCACCCAGGTGACCGGCAGGATCGTGGCAACCGGCATGAAGGGTGCGGAGCTGGGTGAGTGGGAGGTCGACCTCACCTCGCACCTCAGCAACGCGGTCCTCGTATTCGGCGAGGAGGGTTCGCCGAACTTCAACGACGTCGAGCTCAACGTCGCGGTGGAGACGAACATGTCCGAACAGGAGTTCGCTCACTTCACGAGTGAGCTGGAGCGACGTTGCCCCATGGCAGCCCTGTTTCGTGAATCTGGCGTCGAGTTCAAATTGAGCTGGTCGAACCGGCCACTGATGAGGACCTGACCGTCACGTACCTGAGAGTCGAGGGCTCACCGGTTCCGGCTAGGGACCGGTGAGCAGGCGGGTGAGGAGCTCCAGCTGGGCGTCCGCCTCGTCGGGGCGGAGCCGGACGGTGTAGGGCGGCAGCGGCGGGAAGTACAGGGCGGTGATCGTGCCGGCAAGGGGCCGCAGCTGCGCGGTCCGTCCCTGCGGGGACTCCGTGAGGCGGATCTCGGCGAGCTCGGCGCGCGCGATCAGCGGCCGGAGGGCGGGGTCCGAGCCGAGCGCGTCCGCCCACCGTCGGGCCGTGTCGCCCCTCGTTCGCGGGACGAATCGGCCGGGGCGCCCGAAGCGATAGCCGAGTGGGGCGATCGGCCGTCGTATTTCCTCGTTCGTTCCGGTCCACAGGGTGTCGATGAGGGCGCCGAAGATTCGGAAACAGGTCGCGAAGCCCACCTCGATCGCGATGTGCTGACCGATCCGGCCTCGGGCGTATCGGTGTTGCGGTTCGACGAGAGGATCCAGCCCGGCCCGGCGCATGGCCTCGACGGCGACCTCGAGAATCGTCTGGCGGCGGCCCGCGTAGAGCAGCGAAACGCGATGCCGCAGCGACAACGGTGCCAGCGGCCCCGGCGGGTGCTCGGATGGGCGGCCCCTCGCGTCGCCGCGCGCGGTCACTCCGGCCCGCCCCCGTCGGAGGCCGAAGCCGGGTGCGGCGTCTTTCGCGCGAGCGCGTAGGAGATCAGCGCGGCGAGCAGGGAACCGGCGAAAATGTAGAGGGACATGATGCCGTAGGTGGCGTGCAGTCCCTGGAAGGCGAAATAGAGCGCGAATCCCGTGCCCGCAGCGCCGATGATCGGCACCACGAGAGGGAGCCGGAACGGCCGGGCGACGGTGGGGTTGGTGAAGCGGGAGATGATGACCAGCAGGTGCCAGAAAATGTAAATGATCACCCAGGCATAGGTGCCCGCGAAGATGAGGGCGACCACGTCATGGAAGAAGATCGCGACGACGCAGTACAGCGCCGCGGTGACGAGGATGGCAACCCATGGCGTGCGGAAGCGGGGGTGCAGGTAGGCGAATGCCCGCGACAGCGGACCGAAGAGGTAACCGTCGCGGGCGACGCCGTAGAGAATCCGGGGCATCGCGGCGAGCACGATCACCATGGACGTGTACGTGGCGGCCGCGGTGGCCAATGCCATCAGGCCGCGTCCCCACCCGCCGAACATGGCGTCACCCACCACCAGTTGCGGGCAGCTGCCGTCGCAGCCGGCCGGCCCCAGCGCGGTGGTGGCCCATTGTCCGAGGGGTTGCGTGCCGCCCACGCCGGTGCCCATGAACGCGGAGGTGGCGAGGATGGCGAGCAGCCCGAGGATGATCCCGACCGGCAGGTTGCGCCGGGGGTTGCGGGTCTCCTCGGCCAACGGCGCGACGAACTCGATGCCGACGAAGCTCCAGTAGGCCAGGGCCAGGGCAGCCAGGATGGCGGACCATTCGAAGACGCCGATCTCGCCGGCCCAGTTGCTCGCCGACCACGATCCGGTGTTGGAGAACCCGGCCCAACCGGCGAGGCCGAACAGCCACCGGATGGCGAGCATGCCGACGAGGACGATCGCCTCGATGATCGCCATCGTCCGCACGTGCGCGAGATTGGGCAGCACGGCCAGCACCGTCATCGCGACGATCCACGGGGTGAGGCTGCCGGTGGCGTTGAACAGCGCCTGGAGCCCGAAGGAGCCCGCCGAGATCTCCAGCGCGCCCACGAGGCCGAACATGCCGTAGAACGCGAAGGCCAGGAAGATGCCGGTGATCGCCGAGGCTCCCCGCCAGGGGATCGCACGCGCGCCGTACTCGTAGAGCGCGCCGGCCCGCGGATAGGTGGTGGACAGCTCCGCGCAGGACAGGCCGAGGAACAGATTGATCAGAAAAGCGATCAACAGGGCGATGAGAAAGGCCAGACCGATGGTGAAATAGCCGACGAAATCGCTGACCAGGGTGCTGGCCGCGACGACGAGGCCGACCCCCGCCACAAAGACCGACCACGTTCCCAGCGTCTTTTCGAGCCTGGGCTGTTCCGTGCCGACAGCGTGGTTGTCCATCGGGGGCCTCCCCGATCAGTCAATGGTCAGCGGCAGTGTCCCATCAGCGGCAGTGCCCATTCATCGGGCGCGGCGCGTCCAGCGCGGGATTGCGGTCGAAGAACCCGGTCGGCTGCAGCGAGAACCCGGCGTACTGCGCGGGCATCACCGGCCAGTCCTCCAGCCGCGCGACGTGGTGGGAGCCGAAGGTGTACCAGACCACGAGGTCGGTGTCGGCCACCGGCCGGTCCGCCGCGGTCCAGCGGAGCAGCCCCTCGCCGCCCTGATGCTGGTTCGGGTACTCGCCCGCGGCATGCCGCTCCCGCTCCGCATAGGGCGTCACCCACAGATGGTGGGCCATGAAGCCGGCCCGCCGCAGCACACTCGCCTCGGGCCGCACCAGCGGCACGACGTTGTCGCGCGGCTTGAGCGCGTATCCCGTCGGCTCACCGACGGCGTTGCGCTCGTGCGGGTTGACGATCTTCCAGTACCGAGCCCGGTCCAGGCTCATCCGCCGCTGCGCGGCCAGCTCGGTGTCCAGCAGCGTCTCCCGGGTGCGGAAGGCGTTGCCCAGCGGGTTCTCCGGACCGGCCGGGTCGGTCTCGGTGTCGATCTCGTAGATCGAGTTGGCCACGCCGTCGACGTCGAAGTCCAGCCGCATGTTGAACACGTGCTGGTGAATCGGGGCGTAGAGGCCGTCGGCGTTGAGGAGTTGGCCGTGCGTCGGCCTGGTGCCCGGTGGCACGGCGCCGGTGGACATGATTCCGGTCAGCTTGACCTCGAACTGGATCGTCCCGTCCTGGTAGAGGTACCAGAAGAAGCCGTACTCGTAGTTGCCCACCGTCGCGATGAACGAGATCACCAGTCGCCGCGACCGGCGGACCTCGGTCTTGTCGGTGCGGAAGTCGGTGTGCTTCCACAGCAGGCCGTAGTCCTCCTCGTGCAGGCACACCGCGTTCGGGATCGTCACCGGGTCACCGTTGCCGTCGGCGACGACGCCATCGAAGTAGTAGATCTCGCCGAGGCAGTCGCAGCCGAACTCGAGCGGGTTCGCGAGCGTGCCGATGTTGTACTCCCCGGCGTCGAAGGCGTTCTTGCGCCGGTGGGTGGGTGCCGGGTCGCCGTAGGGCACGACCATCTCCGACAGCGACGCGCGGTGCAGCACGGACCGCTCGCGGTCGCCGTCGGTGTAGCGGACCGTGTGCAGCACCAGGCCCTCGCGCGGGGTGAACCCGACCCGCAGGCGCCACTTCTGCCAGCGCACCTCGTGCCCGTCGACGGTGAACGACGTTCCCTCGGGCTGGGTGATCGAGATCGGCCTCAGGTCGGTGCGCGGTGCCGGGACGTCCGCCGCGTCCGGCGCGTAGTTGCCCGGCTGCCGCGGGACGGCGATGACGCCGTGGTCCTCGATCTTCACCACACGTTTGGCGTTCGTGTCGACATAGACGATGAGGTTCTCGACGGGGTGGGCGTACCCGTTGTCGTCCGGGCCGTCCAACTTGATCCAGACCAGGGCGCGCAGCAGGCGCCCGGCCTCCTCGTCGCCGTAGTGCCCGGCCGACCACGGATCGACCATCACCCCGTCGAACTCGGTGATGCCGCGACGGCGCAGCGCGTCCTGGACCTCGGCGTCGGACTTGACGATCGTCTCGCACTCGAAGAACTCCTCGAGCAGCACCTGCGGCTGCACGCCGGGCACGTGCTCCCAGCGGGTCACCACGCCGTCCGACAGCGACACGACGGCCTCGTAGGTGTGCCCGCCGGACTTGTCGAGCACGATCGCGGCCGCCTCCCGGGCGGTGACGGTGCCGTCGTGGTCGAAGGCGAGCACCGCGGCCTTCGGCGGCTCATGCAGGACGACGGAGACGAACCGGGACGCGTCGCCGAGATGCCCGGCTTCGCGCAGCAGGCCGACCGCGCGAGTGATCTCCTCGGCGGACAGCGGCTCCAGGGGATGAACGGTGGAGGCCCGAGCTGGGCGCTGTTGCGTCGTGGTCACGCTGCCTACAATGTCATTGAGAGGAAAATCACACCAGGGTTTCGGTTCGGGCCGGTAGTCGATCCCCACGCGCGTCAACGCGACGCTCAGCGGCCATGCACCGGCTCGCCCCACCTCGTGTTCTCGCGCAGCTGCCGCTTGAGAATCTTTCCGCCCGGGTTGCGCGGCAGCAGTTCGGTACGGACGGCGAAGAACTGCGGGACCTTGAAGTCGGCGAGGCGTTCACGCAGGTAGGCGACCACGCGGTCGGCGTCGAACTCGTTGCCGGGCAACGGCACGACCACGGCGCCGACCTTCTCGCCCAGCACCTCGTCGGGAACCGGGACCACCGCCGCGTCCGCCACCCCCGGGGCGCCGGCCAGCGCGTTCTCCACCTCGACGCAGTACACGTTCTCCCCGCCGCGGTTGATCATGTCCTTGACCCGGTCGACGATGTACACGAGGCCCTGGGCGTCGATCCGGGCCAGATCGCCGCTGCGCAGCCAGCCCTCGACGAAGGTCTCCCGGGTGGCGTCGGGCTTGTTCCAGTAGCCGGCGACCACATTCGGGCCGCGGATGAGCAGCTCGCCGACCTCGCTCGCCGGGTCCACCGGGTCCAGCGAGAGGTCCACGACGGGCGCGGCGAAACCGACCGACTCGACGTGCTCGGCCGCCCACTCGTGCGGCAGGAAGGTCGCGATCGAGGAGGTCTCGGTGAGCCCGAAGCCGTTGCCGACCCGCGCGTTCGGGAACCGGTCCTGGATCCGCCGCACCAGCGACGGGGCGATCGGGGAGCCGCCGTAGGCGACCCGGGTCACCGCGCTGACGTCGAACTCGGCGACGTTCGGCTGGGCGACCGCGAGCGCGTAGATCGCGGGCGCGCTGGTCAGCAGGTTGATCCGCTCGTCGACGACGGCGCGCAGGAAGGCCTGGACCTCGAAGGTCGGCAGCACGACCGTCGTGCCGCCGATCGCGAGCTGCACGAGCAGCTGGCTGTTGCACCCGGTGACGTGGAACAGCGGCACCGAGACGAGATTTCGCAGCGTCGGACCCTCGGTGCGATCGAGGCCGATCACCCGCACCGCTGTCTCCACATTGGACAAGAAGTTCTCGTGGCTGGTCATCGCCCCCTTGGGGAAGCCGGTGGTGCCGCTGGTGTAGAAGATGGCGGCGAGGTCGGACGGGGCGAGGTCCTCCTGCGCCCGTGGCGGGCCGTCGGGCAGCGGCTCGCCGGGCCGCAGCACGAACGTGGCGCCGGAGTCGGTGAGCACATAGTCGATCTCAGGCTGCGCGAACCGGGTGTTCACCGGTACCGCGACCGCACCGGCCAGCTGCGTGCCGAGCAAGCCCAGCACCCAGTCCACCCCGGCGGGCAGCAGGCTGGCCACCCGGTCACCGCGGCGGACACCGGCCGCGGTCAGCCCGCCGGCCACGCGGGCCGCGCGGTCCCAGAGCTGCCGGTAGCTCAACCGTTCCCCGCCGATCTCGACCAGCGCCTCGACGTCCGGGAACCGCTCGACCGAACTTCGCACCATCGTGACGAGAGAGCTCGGCAGGTCGGTGGTGTAGTGCGCGATCCCGCGGGCGTCGCGCTCGATCCCCGAGGTGTCGAACGGGGCGGCCCCGCGGGGGTAGGGCTCGATCGGCATGGGGATCAACCCTCCTTCGGGGTGAAGTAGCGGCGCGGGTTGCCCACGAGCATCGTGGTGAGCTGCGTGTCGGTGACGCCCCGTTCCCGCAGCGCGGGCAGCACGTCCGTGCTGATGTGCAGGTAGTGCCAGTTGGGTGCGGTCTGCGCCAGCGCCTGCTGGGCCGTCTCGCCGGAGAAGAAGTCCATGTAGCAGGCGGCGTCGTGAGAAAGCACGATGCGGTCGGCGTAGCCCTGCTCGCACAGCGTCGCGATCGTCGCGACCCGGTCCGCCGTCGGATTGAACAGGTCGAGACCGAACCGGTCGCAGCCGATCGTCGCGCCCTGATCCATGATCCACTTGAGATAGCCGAGGTCGTTGGTGTCCCCGGAGTGTCCGATGACGACCTTGGTGAGGTCGACGCCCTCCTTCGCGTAGAACTCCATGGCGAGCCGACCGGTCTGGTGCGCCGCGTTGGTGTGCACGGTGATCGGCGCCCCGGTCTCGTGGTGTGCCGCGCAGACCGCCCGCTGCACCCGGGTCTGATCGGGGGTCAGCCCGCGCTCCTCGACCACACATTTGAGAAACGCCGCCTTCACCCCGGTGTCGGCGATGCCCTCGCGGATGTCGCGCACGAACAACTCGGTCATCAGCTCCGGCCCGCCGAGCAGCGTGCCGGGCCCCCGGTAGTGGAAGTAATGCGGAATCTCGTCGAAGGTGTAGAGGCCCGTGGCCACCACGATGTTGATGTCGACCTCCGCGTTGATCCGCGCCACGCGGGGGAGGTAGCGGCCGAGGCCGACCACCGTGGGGTCGACGATCGTGGTGACCCCGGCCTGCGCGAGCGCGCGCAGCTTGCCGATCGCGTCGGCGACGCGTTCCTCCTCGTCCCACCACGGGGCGCCGTAGTTCTGCAGGACGTCGGGCGTGAGCACGAAGACGTGCTCGTGCATGAGCGTCACGCCCAGCTCGTCGACCCCGATCGGTCCACGTACCGTCTCGACCGTCGCCATTGACGCCTCCTCCCGGAAACAGCACGCAGCTCGATCGTGGTGCTGATCACACGAAACGGTCAATAGGGGGCGGACGGCCGCGGGGTTCAGCGGAGCGGGTCGAACGGGCCCAGCTCCGCGGGGGGATGGCCTGTGGTGATCCGCTCGGCGAGGAGCTGTCCGGTGACCGGCCCCAGGGTGATGCCCCACATGCCGTGGCCGCCCGCGACGAAGACCCGCGGCGACCGGGTGGTGCCGATGAGCGGCAGACCGTCCGGGGTGCAGGGGCGCGAGCCGACCCATTCGTCGGTACGGGTGTCGAGATCGGCGCCGCGCAACAGCGGACGCGCCGCGTCGGCGATCGCACGGATCCGCCGCGGGTCAAGGGGCGCCCCGGGGGAGCGGAACTCCATCATCCCGGCGACCCGCAGCCGGTCGCCGAGCGGCGTGCAGGCGACGCGCTGCGCCGGGAGGTAGACCGGTCCGGCGGGCACGTGCTCGATCGGAATGCTGAAGCTGTACCCGCGGCCTGCCTGCACCGGGATGCGGACGCCGAACGGCCGGGCAAGGTCGCCCAGCCAGGCGCCGGTGGCGATCACCACCGCGTCGGCCGCTTCGGTTCCGCCGCCGGCCAGGTCGATCTCGACGCCGCCGGAGCCGGCGCGGATCGCGACGGTCTCGGCGCCGTCGCGGATCGTCCCGCCGCGCCGCCGCACGCTCTCGGCCAGCTGCAGCACGTAGCGGCCCGGGTCGAGGAAGCGCTGGCCGTTCAGCCGGATGGCGGCCCGGACGTGATCCGAGAGCGACGGCTCGACCTCGCGGGCCTCGGCACCGCTGAGCACGTCGAACTCGATGCGCTGGCCCGCGGCGTTGATGTGCTCGAGCTCCTCGAGCAGCACCGCGCGTTCGGCCTCGGCGCGGTAGGCGGCGAGGAAGGACTTGGCCTCGACGGTCTCGGCGCTGACGCCGCCGGCAGCCAGCGCGTCGAACGCGGTCAGCGCGCGGCGGTTGAGCGGGACCAGCGCGGCCATCGACGTCTTCCAGTGGGCCGTCGTGCTGTGCCGGGCGAAGCCGGCCAGGAACCGCAGCAGCCGCGGATCCGCGCGCGGCGGTACGTAGACCGGGGAGGCGGGGCTGAGCAGGGCGCGCAGCCCGTACCGAAACACCGCTGGTTCGGGCAGCGGCGTGGCCAGGCCGGGAGTGAGCCAGCCCGCGTTGCCCCAGGACGAGCCGGCGGCGACCCCGGTGCGGTCGAGCACGGTGACCGCCACACCGCGGTCCTGCAGGAACCAGGCGGTTGCGAGGCCGATCATGCCCGCGCCGATCACGGCGACGCGGTCGGGGACAGCTGCGGCGGGGACCATCAGGGGTTCCTTCGACGACAGGCGGATGGATCCGATACTGCGCCTGGGTACCCGGCCTGTCTGCGTGCGATTGCGACAATCTGGACGCGGCAGGCTGTGTGACAGGCACAATCAGCGGACAGAACTCCGCCATCGGTATCCCCCGGGAGGAGCCCGTGATCACCATCCAGGCGCTGGTCGACGCGGTGGGCGGGGCGCTGCTTCGGCTGGTGGCGGACGGCGAGGGCGGTGCGGTCGAGGACATCACGCTGGCCGAGCCGGAGGCGGGGATCGTCGGGGTGCCCGGCGATCTGGTGCTCGGCGTCGGGATCGGCGACGCGGGCCCGGCCCTGGACCTGCTGGAGCGGGCGGAGCAGGCCGGGGCCGGGGGAGTGGTGCTGCGGGCCGGGCCGGCCCGCGACCCCCGGGTGGTCGCGACCGCGCAACGGCTGGGAATGGCACTGGTCGAACTGCAGACGCACGCGTCATGGAGTCATGTGGTGTGGCTGCTGCGCGGAGTCCTCGACCGGGCCGCGGCACCGGGTGCGCCGCTGCTCGGGGACGCCGGGGTGCACGGCGAGCTGTTCGCGCTCGCCGACGCCGCCGCCGCGATCGTGGACGCGCCGGTGACCATCGAGGACGCCCAGTCCCGGGTGCTCGCCTACTCCGCCCGCCAGGAGCACACCGATCCGGCCCGGGTGTCCACGATCGTCGGGCGCCGGGTACCCGAGCCGGTCCAGGCCCATTTCCGGGCCCGCGGGGTGTTCCGCAAGATGGCCCGCTCCAGCGAGCCGTTCTACGTCCCCGAAGGCCCGGACGGGACGCTGCCGCGGATGGTCGTGCCGGTCCGGGCCGGCGGGGAGTGGCTGGGTTCGATCTGGGCGGTGGTCACCGGTCCGGTCCCGCAGGCGCGTATGCACGAGCTGACCCGGGCCGCGTCGGTGCTCGCGCTGCACCTGCTGCGCCTGCGCGCACAGGCCGAGATGGCCCGGCGGGCCACCACCGAGCAGATCCGGGCTCTGCTGCGCGGCGCCGCACCGGGCACCGACACCGGGCCGTGGCTACCGGGGGGCCCGTGGCGGGTGGCCGCCCTCGGCGCCCCGGAGGCCACCGCGGACGTGGGCCGGAGCCTGGACCTGTGGGAGTCGATCGCCCGCCGGTTCGGGTGGCAGCAGCCGTTGCTCGCCGATCTCGACGGCGTCGTGTTCGCCCTGGTGACGGTGTCCGGGCGGGCAAGCACGGCAGGCTCGCTGGCCTGGCTGCGCGGACTGATCGACGCGGTGCATCGGCACGATCCCGCGCTGCGGGCCGCCCTCGGCGGCCCGGTCACCGACCGCGGCGAGCTGCCTCGTTCGCGCGCCGAGGCCGCCGAGCTGGCCGTCGTGGCGGGCACCGACGAGTTCCCCGAACCCGTCCTCGGGATCGAGGACGCCTGGTATGCCGTCGTCACCGCCCGGGCGAGCACCGCGGTGCGGGCGCAGGACGGTCTGCTCGGCGGTCCCCTGCCCGCACTGCTCGCACACGACCGCGCGCACGGCACGACCTACGTCGAGACCCTGGCCGCCTGGCTCGACCACGCCGGCGAGCCCAAGACCACCGCCGCCGCCCTGCACATCCACGTCAACACCCTGCGCTACCGCATGCGCCGGGCCGCCGAGGTGACCCCGCTCGACCTGCCCTCGCCCGGGGTCCGGCTCGCCCTGCAACTCCAGCTCGCGGCGCTGGGTTTCCGAACGGAACGATGAGGATGTGATATTGACCACGGCTGTGACCGTCGGCCACGATACCTCGACCGGTGCGGTGAGAGGAGACCAGGACCGATGGTCGGCCAGGTTCACCCCTCGCACCGGGCGCGGGTCCGCGATCCGGGCGTCGTGCTGTGGGCGGTCGCGGCGGCGTGCTGGGCCGCGCTGTTGGTGTCGCTCGTGTCCGGCGTGGGCGCGCATGACCATGGCCTGGGCGGCCCGGGCGCGCCGGCGCCGGCCGCGGTGCCGGTGTTCGTGGGTTCGTGGGTGCTGATGGTCGGGGCGATGATGCTGCCCACCACGGTCCCGATGGTGCGGCTGTTCACCGTGGTCAGTGCCCGCCAGCCGCGGCCGGCGGCGGCCAGGGCGGCGTTCCTGGCCGGCTACCTGGCGCTGTGGACGCTCTTCGGGCTGGTCGCGTTGGCTGCGGCCACCGGCCTGCAGGTCGCGGCGGCGTCGTGGTCGTGGCTCGACGTCGGTCCGCGCTGGGTGCTGGCCGGGGTGCTGGCCGTCGCGGGCGCCTTCCAGTTCAGCGGGCTCAAGGGGCGCTGCCTGACCCAGTGCCGCGACCCCAGGGCGTTCCTCTACCAGCACTACCGCCGGGGCGTTCGCGGCGGCTGGGAGGTGGGACTGCGCCACGGCTGGTCCTGTCTGGGCTGCTGCTGGGCGCTGATGCTGGTCATGTTCGGCGCCGGGGTGGCCGATCTGCTGGTCATGGTCGGGCTGACGGCGGTGATGGTGGCGGAGAAGAACACCCGGTGGGGGCGCTGGATGGCCGCGCCCGTGGGGGTGCTCCTGCTGTTCGCGGCCGCGGCGGTGGCGCTCGGGATCGTGCCCGCGGGCGCCGGGCATGCCTAGCACGTGCGATGCACCGATCAGGAGGAACCGGCATGGGATATCAGCTGAAGGGCCGGATGGCCGAGATCTGCAGTTGCAAGTCGCTCTGCCCGTGCTCCGTGGGTGAGGACCCGGACAGTGGCTACTGCGGCTTCAACTGGGTGTTCCACTTCGACGAGGGACAGATCAACGGGGTCGAGGTGGCCGGTCTGAACATGGGGCTGCTCGGCAACCACCGGGGCAACGTCTTCGACGGCCGGGTGCGGGTCGCCGTGATCATCGACGAGCGCGCCGACGATACCCAGCAGGCCGCCCTCGTCGAGGCCTTCACCGGCAAGGCGGGCGGGCCGCTGGCGGACCTGGTCGGCCTGGTCCAGGAGATCGTGGGGGTGACCCGCGCGCGGATCGAGTTCGACGTGGACAAGGGCACCGGATCCTTTGCCGTGCAGGACATGTTCGAGTGCCAGGTGCAGGGCTTCACGGCGCCGGACGGGACCTCGACCACGCTGAACCACACCATGATCGGTGCTGTGCTGGGGTCGACCGCCTACCCGGGCAAGGTGATCCGGCACGCGGTGACCGACACGGAGTACGGCCTGCAGTTCAAGGGTCGCCAGGCCACCCAGACCGAGTTCCGCTACGAGGTCGCCTGAGCGGCCGGGGTCCTGGCCGGCCGCGGAGGAACCATCGGTCCCTGGCGTACCATTGACACCGAGTCATCGTCCGTATCCCCTTCCGGGGATCCACCGTCGGCCGGGGTGCGGGTGAACGAGGAGAGCAGCGTCATGAGCACATCTGATGCGCTGCCGCCGCCGTCACGGCGCCCGGGACCGTTTCGTTGGCTGTGGTACGCCGTCGGGGGCCGGCTTCCGGCGCGATACCGGGAATGGGTGCTGTACGACCTGACCTGCCGCACCTGGCCGATTCGCCATCTGGCGCGGCTGCTGACGCAGCTGGTGCCGGTGGCCGCCGTCCTGATCGTGCTGCTCCCGGGCCCGTTGTGGGTCCGGGTGATGGCCATCGTGGGCGGCTCGCTGATCGGGCTCATGTACTCCTACGTCTTCCTCTACGAGGCGACCGAACGCAGGGCGACCAAGGCCGGCTACCCGCACGGCACCGCGCAGCACGTCCGTGAGGAGCGCCGCGCGGGCCGTGCGCTCGGTCAGGCCCTCGAGGAGTTCGAGCGCCGCAACCGGGTCCGGCATCCCCGAGGGTGAGCGGCTAGAGGCCCATCTCGTCGAGCAGCGGTGGCCAGTGGTCGCGCCACGGTGCCGCGGTCTCGAACGCGGCCGAGGCGCGCAGCACGAGCGCGTCGTCGAGCCGGCGACCGACGAGCTGGAGCCCGACGGGCAGGCCCTCGGAGGTGAATCCGGCCGGGACGGTCGCGGCGGGATGGCCGGTCATGTTGTGCGGCAGCGTGAACGACAGCCAGTAGAACGGGTCGACGGAGCGGCCGTCGATCACGGTGGGGCCCTGGATCCCGTGCTCGAAGGGGGGCACGGCCAGGGTCGGGGTCAGCAGCAGGTCGAAGCGGCGGAAGAAGCGCCACGCGGCGTTGTAGATCGCCTTACGCCCCATCACGGCGCCGGTCAGCTGCTCGGCGGTCCACTCGGTGCGCAGGACCTCGGCGAGATGCGGGGTCATGCGATCACCGAGCGCGCCGGCGAGGCGGCGCAGCCCGGCCAGGTCGCTCTCGTTGACGACGACACCCCAGAAGGCCTCGTACGGATCGGCCCAGCCGGGGTCGGCCCGCTCCACGATGCAGCCCAGGTCGCGTTCGAACACCTCGGCGGCACGGTCCACGACCTCGCGCACCTGCGGGTCGACGGCGGCATAACCGAGGTCGGGACTGTAGGCCACGCGCAGGCCGCGCAGGTCGCCGTCCACGGCGCGCCGCCAGTCCACGTCGTCGGACCGGATGCTGAGCCGGTCGCGGTCGTCGTAGCCTGCGATGACCGACAGCACGAGCGCCGCGTCGGCGACGGTGCGGGTCAAGGGGCCGATGTGCTCGAGCGACTCCCAGCTCGAGACCCCCGGATGGCGCTCGTCCTTGGTGCCCGGGTACAGCGGCACCCGGCCCATCGTCGGCTTGATCCCGTAGAGGCCGCAGAAGCTGGCCGGGATGCGGATCGACCCACCGCCGTCGCTGCCGAGGGAGAACGGACCGATCCCGGTGGCCACGGCTGCGCCGCTCCCCGCGGAGGAGCCGCCGGAGGTGCGGTCGAGGTTCCACGGGTTGCGGGTCGGCTCCGCGAGGGGAGTCTGCCCGGTGCCGGAGTAGCCGAACTCGGGGACCTGGGTCTTGCCGATGACGATCGCGCCCGCCGCCTGGATCCGTTCCACCACGACGTCGTCCTCGTCGGGGACGAAGTCGGCATAGGCCGCAGATCCGGAGGCGGTGCGGATTCCCTTGGTGCAGATCAGGTCCTTCACCCCGGTCGGCACACCGCCGAGCGGTCCGAGGTCGTGACCGGCGACGATGTCCGCCTCGAGGCGTTTGGCCCGCTGCTTGGCCTCCTCGGGAACGACGGTGGTGAAGGCGTTCAGGACCGGGTCGAGCTGCTGCATCCGGTCGAGCACCGCATCCACGACCTCGACCGGCGAGAGCTCCCGTGCCGCGATCCGTCCGGCGAGGGTGACGGTGTCCATTCGGCCGATCTCGGCAATTGTGGCCATCTGACCTCCCCGTGCCAGTGGGCCGGGCCGATACCGCGGCCCTGGGGGGAGACAAGCACGGGGAGGCCGAAGGGACAAGCGTCAGCCGACCGTTGGGACCTCCTACGAGTGGATTCCCCGTCGGCTACCGCGCCGGGCGTACATGCCGGCCGCGAGGGCCACCCCGATCGCGGCGACCGCGACCTGAAGGATGATCTGGATCCAGGGGATCCCCCCACTGGCGTTGGAGTAGCCGAAGGCGGCAGCGATCGCGCCGCCGATGAACGCGGCCGCGATCCCGATCACGAGCGTCAGCCAGATGGGGATCGGCTGCTTGCCGGGGACGACGAGGCGCCCGAGGGCGCCGATGATGAGTCCGATGATGATCGCGGAGATGATGCCGGTGATCTGCACGTCGCTGCCTTCCCGTGGATGAGCTGTCGGGCAGGAGTACCCGGAATCGGCGGGCTTGCACCCTGGATCCGGCTCACCGGCACGCGGAACCCGCTCCCGCTCCGCCCGCGGGTCAGGACTTGACGAGCCGGGCGATCGCCGCACTCGCTTCGGCGATCTTGGCGTTGGCGACCTGGCCACCCTCGGCCACCGCCTGGCTGACGCAGTGCTTGAGGTGCTCGTCCATCAGGCCGAGGGCCACGGCCTGCAGCGCGCTGGTGGCCGCCGAGACCTGGGTGAGCACGTCGATGCAGTACTCGTCGTTCTCGATCATCTTCGCGATTCCGCGGACCTGGCCCTCGATGCGCCGCAGCCGCTTGAGATAGGCGTCCTTATCCTGGGCGTACCCGTGCACGCTGGCCTCCCTGGCTCCCCTCGACCTACCGGAAGCATACCGTAGGGGGGTATCTGGGGCAATCGACGGAGCGGCCGCTCGCCGTCGGTGACGTCACGCGCTGCGATTGCCTGTTGGAATGCTGAGCCTTTCCTTATCTAATGTGAGCGTGGACTACCTCAGCGGACCCCCGCCGTTCGTCGCGAACCTGCACCTTCATGGCGATCGGCTCGCGGTCGTGGCGCCCGACGGCACCGAGATCACCTACCGCGACCTCGCGGAGCGGGTCCGCGAGACGTCCGCGCGGCTGGGTCCGCAGCGACGGCTCGTCATGGTGGCGGCGTCCAACGACGTCGAACCGCTGGTGACCTACCTCGCCGCACTGCACGGCGGCCATCCGGTGCTCCTGGTCGGCGGCGAGGACCGGGAACGGCTCGACGATCTCGTCGGCCGCTACGACCCGGACGTGCTCGGCTCCTACTCCGACGGCTCGTGGCGGCTCGTCGAACGCCACCCCGGGTCCTCCCACGCGCTGCACCCGGAACTCGCGCTGCTGCTGGCGACCTCGGGCTCGACCGGCTCGCCGAAGCTGGTCCGGCTCTCGGCGGCCAACCTCGCGTCCAACGCCTCCTCGATCGCGAGCTACCTGGACATCCGGGAGACGGACCGCGCGGCGCTGACGCTTCCGCTGCAGTACTGCTACGGGCTGTCGGTGGTCAACAGCAACCTGCTGCGCGGCGCGGCCGTGCTGCTGTCGGAACACTCGGTCACCGATCCGCGGTTCTGGTCGGCCTTCCGCCGGCACGGCGGGACCAGCATCCACGGGGTGCCCTACACCTTCGAACTGCTCGACCGGGTCGGGTTCGCGCAGATGCGGCTGCCGCACCTGCGGTACGTGACCCAGGCGGGCGGGCGGCTGGAGCCGTCGGTGGTGCGCCGGTACGCCGAGCTCGGAGCCCGCGACGGCTGGCGCTTCGTCGTGATGTACGGGCAGACCGAGGCGACCGCGCGGATGGCCTTCCTGCCGCCGGAGCTCGCGGCGAGCTGCCCGTCGGCGATCGGGATTCCCATTCCGGGCGGATCGTTCGAGATCGAGCACCGGCGCCGGGGCGTGGGCGAGCTCGTGTATCGGGGTCCCAACGTCATGCTCGGCTATGCGCACGGCCCGGACGACCTCGCCCGGGGTCGGACGGTCGAGGCCCTGCGAACCGGCGACCTGGCCCGGCGTCGGCCGGACGGGCTGTACGAGGTGGTCGGGCGGCGCAGCCGCTTCATCAAACCCTTCGGGCTGCGGATCGATCTGGACCACCTCGAGCGACAACTGGCCGACGAGGGCCACCACGGGGCCTGCACCGGCAGCGATCGCGAGCTCGTCGTCGCGGTGACGCGCGCGGCTGGTTCGGACGAGCTGCGGCGCGCGCTCGCCCAGCGGCTCGGGCTGCCGCTGGGCGCCGTCCGGGTCGTCGTCCTCGACGAGCTACCCCGGCGGGACAACGGCAAGCTCGACCACCGGGCGATCGCCGAGCTCGACCGGCCCCGGCCCCGGTGGCGACCGGGGCCGCGGCGGCCGCGCGAACCCGGCTCCGTCCACGATGCGTTCCGGACGGTGTTCGGGATCGCCGAGGTCCCCGACGGCGCGACGTTCGTGAGCCTCGGCGGTGACTCGCTGTCGTATGTGCAGATGACCGTTGCCCTGCAACGCGTCCTCGGTCACCTGCCGGACGACTGGCCGACCACCCCGATCGAACGACTCGCGCGACTGCGTCGGCGCCACCGCTTCTGGGTGATGACCGAGACGGCCGTGATCCTTCGCGCCGTCGCGATCGTCCTCGTCGTGGGCTCGCACATCGGGCTGTTCCACGTGCTCGGCGGCGCGCACGTGCTCCTCGGGGTCGCGGGGTGGGCGTTCGCCCGGTTCGTGCTGGCGAATCCGGCGCCCGGCGGGCACACCCAGGCGATCCTGCGCGGCCTGGTGCGGATCGCGGTCCCGAGCATGGTGTGGATCGCCTGGCGGGCGGCGGTCCAGGACGACATCCAACTGCGCAACGCCCTGCTGGTGAACTATCTCCTCGACCCCGGGGTCTGGGGCTACTGGTTCGTCGAGACGCTGTGTCAGATCATGGTCCTGCTCGCCGCCGTCCTGGCCATCCCCGCGGTGCGGCGGCTGGAGCAACGACACCCCTTCGGGTTCGCCCTGGCGGTTCTGCTGGTCGCGCTCGTCGGCAGGCTCTACCCCGATCCTGGCAACGAGTTCTCCGCGCGGCTGATGAGTCCGCATCTGGTGCTGTGGATCTTCGCCCTGGGGTGGTTGGGCTACCGGGCGAGAACCGGCTGGCAGCGGGGGACGGCCGCGGTCCTGGTGCTGGCGCTCGTCCCCGGCTTCTTCCACGACCCGCTGCGCGACGCGGTCGTCGTCGCCGGGATGCTCCTGCTGCTCGTCCCGCGCCTGCCGCTCCCGCGCCCGGCGATTCGCCCGACCGGTGCCGTCGCCGCCGGATCCCTGGCGATCTACCTGACGCACTATGCCGTCTACCCCGAACTGCTGGCGTCGCTGCCACCGGTGGTGGTCGTTGCCGTCTGCATCGGGGTCGGAGTCGGCTGCCAGTGGCTCCTCAGCACAGTCGTCAGCACCGTGGCAAGGGTCGTGTCGGCGAGGCGGTGGTGGCGCGAGGATGGTGGCCCGGGGCACGCGAATCCCGTGCCCACGGTCGCCGCCGCGGTTCGATGACTCGCCGTCTCGAGCCTGCGGCTCGCTGACGACCGATCCCCGCGTCAGTCCCTGAGGTAGCTCTCCAGGCTGTCCTCGAGCGCGTCCTTCCACGGCGTGTGGTGGGCCGGCGCCATCGAGCCGGTCATCACACTCCGGTAGCTGTGGTTGCGAAAGCCCATGATGTCGTCCTTCTTGTGCTTCTTCCACTCGAAGAACGCCTGGTTGGAGCCCTCGATGTCGAACGAGGGGTAGTCGGTCTCGGCGATCAGCTCCTGGACGTACGCGCCCTGGTAGGCGATCGCCGCGTAGTCGTCCGGCAGGGCATCCTCGGCTTCGACCCGCGCCGTCACGTCGGCCAGTCGCTTCTCGACCGAGTCGGGTACAGGGATCCGTCCGGCGATGATGTCGCGCACGTACCACGCCTGCGCGTCGAACATGTTGAACGTGTACCACTGGTCCTGCATGCCGAGGTAGAACAGCTTCGGGTTGTGGACCCAGACCACGCCCTTCCAGAGGTCGGCGGTCGCCAGCCGGTTGGCGGTCTTGAGGCGCAGATCGTCGGGCAGGAACGGGAAGTGGTGCTGGTAGCCCGTGCACAGGATGATCGCGTCCACCCGTGCGGTGCTGCCGTCGGCGAAGGTGGCGGTGTTGCCCTCGACCTTCTGCAGCAGCGGCACCTCCGTCCAGTTGTCGGGCCAGGTGAAGCCCATCGGTGCGGTGCGGTGGGAGACGGTGATCGACCTGGCGCCGTACTTCCAGCACTGCGAACCGATGTCCTCGGCCGAGTACGACGTCCCGATGAGCAGCAGGTCCTTGTCGATGAACTCCCGGGCGTCACGGAAGTCGTGGGCGTGCAGGATGCGGCCGTTGAAGGTGTCGAAGCCCGGGAACTCGGGTGCGTTCGGCACCGAGAAGTGGCCCGACGCGACGATCACGAAGTCGAACGTCTCCGAGCTCTCGGTGTCGGCCTGCAGGTCGTGGGCGATCACGGTGAAGCGGTCGGCCTTGGCGTCCCAGGTGACCCGGCGGACGACGGTGTTGAACCGGATGAGGTCGCGAACTCCGGCCTTCTCGACGCGCCCCTTGATGTAGTCCCACAGCACCGCGCGCGGGGGGTAGGAGGCGATCTGCTTGCCGAAATGCTCCTCGAAGGAGTAGTCGGCGAACTCCAGGCCCTCCTTGGGCCCGTTGGACCACAGGTAGCGGTACATCGAGCAGTGGACCGGCTCGCCGTGCTCGTCGAGGCCGGTGCGCCAGGTGTAGTTCCACAGGCCACCCCAGTCGGACTGCTTCTCGTAGCAGACGATCTCGGGGATCCTCTCGCCCTTCGACCTCGCTGACTGGAACGCGCGCAGCTGTGCCAGGCCCGACGGCCCTGCTCCCACGATCGCCACTCGGGTCATCGATGCTCACGCTGCCTTCCGGGTCGGTCGCCGGGCTGACGCACTCGACGCGGCGCCGATCACCGCTATCCGTGCCACCATCAATTCCTCCAGTTCGGTCGGCCCGTCGGTGGTTGTCTCCGCGATCAGGAACGGGGGCGCTGCTTGTCGGGGTCGTAGAAGGGGAAGCGGACGACGTGGGCCGGGATCCGCTTCTGGTGGCCGTCGAGCTTGCCCACCTCGACCTCGGTGCCGAGCGCGGCGTGCTCCACGGCGATCCGGCACAGCGCGATGTTCGTGCGCAGGATCGGTGAGCGCGTCGCGCTGGTGATGACGCCGACCTGCGAACGTCCGATGTGGACGCAGTCGCCGTGCGCGGCGGGTTCGTTGCCGGCCAGCTCGAGGCCGACGAGGGTGCGCTGCGGGCTGGCCTTCCGCTTGAGCAGCGCCTCGCGGCCGATGAAGTCGTCCTGCTTGGTCTGCAACGGGACGGTGAACCCGATGCCCGCCTCGAACGGGTCGGTCTGGTCGCTGAAGTCGTAGCCCGCGAACACCAGCCCCGCCTCGATCCGCAGGATGTCGAGTGCATCGAGACCGAGCGGGAGCAGGCCGTGTGGCCGGCCGGCCTCCCAGACCGCGTCCCAGAGCGCGGGCCCGTCGTCCGGATGACACCACAGTTCGTAGCCGAGCTCCCCGGAGTAGCCGGTACGCGAGACCAGCAGGGGGATCCCGTTGTGGTCGCCGATCCGCCCGATCGCGAACCGGAACCAGGTCAGGTCGGTGAACGCGGGCTGGGTCGGCGGGGTCCAGATGATCTCGGCGAGCAGGTCGCGGCTGGCCGGGCCCTGCACCGCGATGTTGTGCATCTGGTCGGTGGAGTGCTTGACCCACACCCGGTCCAGGCCGAGCCGCTGCGCCTGCTGGCGCAGCCACGTCCCGGAGTACTCCTCGCCGCCGACGAAGCGGAAGTTCGTGTCCCCGAGCCGGAACACGGTGCAGTCGTCGATCATCCCGCCGGTCTCGTTGCACATCGCGGAGTACACGACCTGGCCGTGGGAGAGCCTGCGGATGTTGCGGGTCACGCAGGCCTGCAGGAGCGCCTCGGCGTCCGGTCCCAGTACCTCGAACTTGCGCAGCGGCGAGAGGTCCATGACCGCGGCCCGCTCGCGGCAGGCCCAGTATTCTTCGATGGCCCCATGCCCGTCGAAGCTCGCGGGCAGCCAGTAGCCGCGATATTCCGTGAGCTGCCGGGTGAGCGCCGTGGTCCGCGGCGCGAAGGCCGTGTCCTTGGTCAGGGTCGCCGGTTGTTCGGGCGTCACCCGATGTGCGATGGCCATCGAGAACTTCCGTTTCGCGTCGTACACCCGGACGTGGATGTCCGTGGTGATCCAGGCGTTGGCGGGATCGATGTCGTCGGGACAGGCGGAGGACGCGCACACCAGGTCGGTCCCCGCGCGCAGCAGCACGTAGTCACCGGGACGGGACCACGGCTCGTCGAAGATCAGCTGGTTGTGGGCGTCGAACGCGGTGTTGTAGAAGAGGTTCAGCGCCGGCCAGCCCGCCCGCGGGGCCACACCGTAGCGGGCCAGCTGAGCGTTGAAGTTGTCCGTGCAGTTGACGTGCCCCGGGTAGCCGAGGTCCTCGTAGTACTTGCGGTTGCAGGCCAACCCGAAGGTGTCGTGCCGGCCGACGGTGTCGCGCACGACCTCGACGAGCGGCTGCATGTCGGGGTCGTAGAACTTCCCGTACAGCCCCGGCTGCGGATAGGCCTGGCCCATGAAATAGCGGGTGGCGGTCGCGTCCAGGCCGCGCTCGACCCCTTCGGCCAGCCGACGTCCGTGGAAGGCCAGGAAGTCCGAGCACTGCCGGCCCTCCACGTCGATGATCTGGATGTACTGGCCGGCCTTGACCTCGTAGGAGGCCGCGGTCGCCCGGTCCACCCGGAAGTCCAGGACGGGATCGGCGAGCGGTTCGGGCAGCCGCGGCTCCAGCGGCGCGAGCGGGCTGGACCGCCGGACCTCGAGCATCAGGTCCGACGCCGGGTTGGCGGCCGGGTCGTCGATCCGCATGGTCAGCGACGGCGCGGCGACCAGCACGGTGGCAGGCCCGCGGGCGGTCATGGTCTCGGCGGCACCGGCGGGCGACCACTCGCCGAACAGGATCGCGGCCCGCAGCCGGGTCGGGTCCACCCCGTGGGCGATCACCTCGGCCAGCACGGGGTCGGTGATCCGGTCGCGGTCGGCCGTCGCGGCCAGCGCGCGCAGGGTCGTCGCCGGGCCGTCGGGAGCGATGCCCAGGGCGGTGCCGTCCGGCGACCCGTCGGGGGCGAGCACCGTCAGCTCCGCCCGCTGCCGGCCCTGGCGGTCCACGACGGTGAGTTCGTCCCCGCCGTGCAGCCGCACGCCGGTCACTCCGCCGGGCCGGACCCAGTAGGTCTCCAGTCCCGGCTCGGGGGACAACAGGCCCGGTGCGATCAGGCGTGGCCTGCCGGCTACTCCGGCCGCGTGCATCGGCCGTCACCTCCGTGGTCGGTCGGCTGTCGTGGGAACGGGGGCGCCGTTCAGAGCTTCTTGACGAAGGTCCGCGCCAGGTACAGCGTGAACAGCGGTAGCCCGATGAACAGGATCGTGGCCAGCACGGGGCCGGCGGGGTAGGCCCAGAACTCGTTCATGACCGGGCTCCCAACAGGCCCGACTGGGCCATCCGGGTCCGCCCGAAGGCGTTGACCGCGTACTTGAACAGGATCTTCTCCCGGCCGCCCGAGCGGCTCGGGTCGACCGTCGCGTCGAGCTCGTCGAGCAGGCCGCTGGCGTACAGGTCGGTGAGGGTCAGCCGGACGGTGCCGGTCCAGTAGGCCCCGGTGACTCCGTACTCGGCGCTGACCGCGTCGAGGATCTCGTAGTCCCACATCTGTCCGCGGTCGGCGAGCAGCCGCAGGATGTACCCCTTCATGTGCATCTAGCGCTCTCCTCCGATCACGCTGGGCGCGGTGGCGCGATGGGCGGCGGGCACGGAGCGGATCACCTCGAGCACGTCGCGTTTCTCGGTGAACAGCACGAAGCTGCCGACCACCGCGATGAGCCCGCCGACGACGAACTGGATGCCGGGCGGCTTGAGGGTGAACAGGTACAGCCAGACCAAGGCGATCGGGCCGTACAGGGCGGCGATGGCCTGCCCCCGGCCGACTCCGATCAACGGGAACGACTTGTACCAGGACACGTAGCAGAAGCCGAAGGTCAGGCCCAGCAGGACCAGCAGCAGGATGTTGGCGGGGTTCGCGAGGGTGGCGCCGATCGTCGGCCACAGCTGGTCCCCCGCGGTGATCGTGACGATCGGAACGACGATCGCCACCCAGAGCCCCACCTCCGCGGTGAACCGCAGCGTCAGGCCGATGTCGGGGTCGCTGACGTCGAGGGCCCGACCGGCGATGGCCCCCTCCAGGCCCCAGCCGATGATCGCCAGCGCGCCGCCGAGGTAGCCGAGCCAGGCGCCACCGCCTGCGCCGCTGAACTCGTCGAGGATGCCCGGGGCGAAGATCACCACCCCGCCGAGCACGATGACGACGATGCCCAGCGCGGCCCGTTTGGTGATGCTCTCCTGGTACCAGGCCCGCGCCGCGAGCGCCCCGACGATCGGGTAGAGCAGTGCCGCCACCGCGGAGAAGGCGGCCCCGACATAGGCGATCGCCACGATGGAGCCGAAGATCGCCAGCATTCCGGCCAGGCCGGCCGGCAGATACCAGCGGGAGATCTTGACCTGGGTGAGGGTCCGGACGTAGTCGCGGGACTTGCCGAGCACGGCGACCCACACGACCATCGCCAGCAGTACCGCGATGGCATTGAGGACGGTGACCACGAACGCGGCGAGCAGATAGCCGTCCCCTGCGGACAGTTCGGCGAACGGCGCCTCGCCGTAGATGGCCGAACCGGGTACGTACCACGCGCCCCACAGCACGGCGCAGCTGAGCGCCCAGATGAATCCCCATCGGACCTGTTGGTTGCGATGGCGAAGGCGTAGCCGTTCAACTCGTTCGGGGCTGGGCATGACCACCTCCCATGGGGGTGTCTGTTCCCGACGCCCCGAGGGCATCGACCGAGACCGTCGGGCGTCGAATTGGGGCCTGTCGACCAAGCGGAACGCTGGGCGGCCGGGAGCGAGCCGACCGCCGTGCGGGCCTCGCCCGAGACCAATGTGACCGGAATCATGGCAGCGGACGACGCCGCTGTAAACCCTCTGCTGAAACTTTGTTTCCCTTCGGGAAATTCACCCGGGCACGTCGGCACCCGGCCCGCGCGGGCATCGGCGCGGGCCGGTCGGTTCGCCGTCCCCCGCTCGGCCACGGCCGAGCCGGACCGGTCCGGTGATCGGCGGGACGGGCCGCTACGCCGGGTCCGGCCGATGCGCCTGCAGGGCGGCGCTGGCCTCGCGGACGATGTCGGCCACGACCTCGGCCGCCGAACCGATGTCGCGGACGATCCCGATCGTCTCCCCGACGGCGATCTGGGCCACGTCGAAGTCCTCCTCCTCGACCGCTCGGCGGTACTGCACCGCGAGTCGATCCAGGGCGCCGGTGAGCTCCTGGTCTCGCCCGTGCCAGCGGGCGACGAACGGCGTGCGCAGCACCCGGCTGGTGTAGCCGTCGGGCCACCGGTAGCCCCGGACCCGGTCGTAGACCGTGGTGGCGACGGTGTCATCGCCGGCGGCTCGCGTCGCCCGCCGATGCGCGCCCGGTGCCACCAGGGCCTCGCCGCAGGCCCAGAACCGGGTCCCGATCAGTGCCCCGTCGGCGCCCAGCACCAGTGCCGCGGCCAGGCCCCGCCCGTCGCCGATACCGCCGGCGGCGAGCACCGGAACGTCCGCGCCGAGCCCGGCCACCAGGTCCACCAGCTCGGGGACCAGGGTCATCGTCGAGCGGCCGCGCGCGGCATGGCCGCCGCCCTCGCTGCCCTGGGCGGCGAGCACGTCGGCGCCCACCTCCAGCGCCCGCCGGGCTTCCCCGGCGCTGGCCACCTGGCAGATCAGCGGGACGCCCGCGGCGCGGATCCGGGCGGCGAACGGGCCCGGGTCGCCGAATGCCAGGGTGACCGCGGCCGGACGGCGCTCGAGCGCGGCCTCGAGCAGCTCCGGGCGCTCGGCCAGCATCCAGGTGATGAACCCGCAGCCGACCCGGGTACCGCCCGCTCGATCGAACTCACGGGTCAGCCAGGCATGGTCGCCGTAGCCGATCCCGATCTGGCCCAGGCCACCGCCGGCCGACACCGCGGCCGCGAGCGCACCGCCGGCGACCCCGCCCATCGGAGCCAGCACGACCGGATGCCGGATGGCCAGCCGCCGGGTGAGCGCGGTCCGCAACGGGCCGCGGACCTCAGACACCGGCGTGGGCCGCGGCCGGGAGCCCCGCCGCGGTGACGGTGTTGCGCAGCAGCATCGCGATGGTCATCGGGCCGACGCCGCCGGGAACCGGGGTGATCGCGCCCGCGACCGCGCGCACGGCGTCGGTGTCGACGTCGCCGCAGAGCCCGTCGGCGGTGCGGTGAATGCCCACGTCGATGACCGTGGCGCCGGGTTTGACGGCGTCGGGGCCGAGCATCCGGGGCACGCCCGCGGCCGCGACCAGGATGTCACCGCGGCGGCACACCGCGGCGAGGTCGCGGGTGCGGGAATGGCAGATCGTCACGGTGGCGTTGCGGGCCAGCAGCAGCTGAGCCATCGGCTTGCCGACCAGGTTGGACCGTCCGACCACGACGGCCTCGGCGCCCTCCAGCGGCACGCCGGCCTCGTCGAGCAGCATCATCACCCCGGCCGGGGTGCACGGGCGCAGCCCCGGGGCGCCCAGCACCAGCCGGGCGGTGCTGGTCTCGGTGAGCCCGTCAACGTCCTTGTCGGGATGGATCCGCTCGAGCAGCGGCGCGGGGTCGAGGTGGCGGGGCAGCGGCAGCTGCAGCAGGATCCCGGTCACCTCCGGGTCGGCGCTGAGCCGGTCGATCAGCTCGCCGAGCTCGCCCGCGCCGATGTCGGCGGGCAGGTGGTGGTGCAGGTCGCGCATCCCGGCCTGCACGCACTGCCTGCGCTTGCTGGCCACGTAGACCGCGGAGGCGGGATCGTCGCCGACCAGCAGGGTGGCCAGGCCCGGCGGCTCGGGTAGCGCGGCCACGTCGCGGGCGATCTGCTCGCGCAACCGGGCGGCGACGGCCCTGCCGTCGATGATCGTTGCGGGCACGCTGTTCCTCCTATCCGAACACCACCGTGGTATGGCCGTTGAGCAGGACCCGGTCCTCGGCGTGCCAGGCCACCGCCCGTGACAGCACGGTCCGCTCGATGTCCGCGCCGCGCCGGGTGATGTCGGTGACGTCGTCGCGGTGCGAGATCCGGGCCACGTCCTGATCGATGATCGGACCCTCGTCGAGGTCCTCGGTCACGTAGTGCGCGGTCGCGCCGACCAGCTTGACCCCGCGGGCCTTGGCGCGCTCGTACGGACCGGCCCCGGCGAAGGCCGGCAGGAACGAGTGGTGGATGTTGATCGCGGGTACCCCGAGCTCATCGAGGAACGACTTGGTGAGGATCTGCATGTAGCGCGCCAGCACGATGAAGTCGACCCGGCCCGCCAACAGCTCCAGCTCCTGGCGCTCGGCCTCGGCCTTGGTCGCCTTGGTGACCGGAACGTGGGCGTACGGCACGCCGAACCCGGCCACCGCGTCGGCCAGGTCGAGGTGGTTGGACACCACCTGCACGACGTCGATCGGCAGCTCCCCGCGCTCCCAGCGCCACAGCAGGTCCAGCAGGCAGTGGTCGAACCGGGACACGAACAGCGCCACCCGCTTGGGAGCCGCTGCGGATCGCAGCTGGAAGTTCAGCCCGAGTCGCTCGGCCACCTCCCCGCCGAACTCGCATTCGAGGGCGCCGAGGCGTTCGGCCAGCCCGGGCAGGTGGAACACCACCCGCATGAAGAACCGGCCGCCGACCGGGTCGGTCGAGTACTGGTCGGACTGGATGATGTTGGCGCCGCGGGCGTGCAGGAACGCGGTGATCGAAGCGACGATGCCCGGACCGTCGGCGCAGGAGACCAGCAGCCGGCCGATATCGGCGGTCGGCTCCCGTTCGACGGCTCGCGCACCGTCGGCCCGCCCGGACCGCATATCCGCGTCGTCGGCCTGCAATACCTTCATCGCTCAGCTCCAGGGGAAGGGCGAGTTGCTCACCGGGTGCAGTTCGCCGGTCTCATACCGGGTGAATCGGAACGGCTCGAGCAGCTCCTGGGGTTCGCCCAGCAGCTCCCGCGCCACCAGGGCGCCGACGCCGATCATCTTGTATCCGTGGTTCGCGTCGGCGATGACATACGCGTTCGTCCGGAAGATGTCGAACACCGGGAAACTATCGGGGGTGAACGCGCCGATACCGCCGGACGGCTCGTCCCGGTACAGCGAACGCTTCTGTTCGAACCTCTTGTGGCAGGCGGCCAGCGCCGAGGTCCACATGCGGACGAAGTCCTTTCCGACCACGAACTCAGGGCTGTCGGTGCCGTACGGGTCGACCGCGACCTGGTCGGCGGGCCGCGGGACGCGCTGCGGCGAGGCGCCGCCCTGGACCCCGCCGAAATGAAAGTCGGGCTTGTAGTAGATCCCCCAGATCCGGTCGGTGATCTGGCTGCCGTCGATGTCGTCGAGCAGCCTGGCGTCCGAATCAACGTGGATCACCGGCGGGAGGTTGCCGCGGTTGTCCATGAACTCGCTGGGGTCCATGTTGAGCGTCCCTTCCTGCAACGCCCAGTAGGTCCACATCGGATGGTCGTGGATCTTTGCGCCGTCGGGCATGGTGACCGTGATCGTCGAGGGCAGGTCCAGCATCGCCCAGAGGTCGCGCACCCACGGACCCACCGCGATGACGACCGTGTCGAACGTGATCGTTCCCTGGTCGGTCTCGACCGCGGTGACGGCGCCGCCGCTGATCCGAGCCCCCGTCACGGTCACGCCGGTGGCGATGCGCACCCCGGCCGCACGCGCCTTGCCGGCCAGGCCGCGCAGCGAGGCCTGGTTGTTGGCGTATCCGCCACGCTTCTCGTGCAGCAGGACCGAGATCCCGGGTGCCTGCCAGTCGGAGAACAGGTCGAGCATGTAGTCGCGGCAGGCGTGCTCACCCTCGACGAGCACCGATTCGTAACCGATCGCTCGTTGTTCGGCATGAATCTGGACGACATCGGCATGCATCGCCTCCGGGGCGAGCTGGATGTATCCCACGTCGTGATAGGAGAACGCCTCCGGGTCGGACTCCCAGACCCTCACCGAATGCGCCATGAGCTCGCGCATGGCGGGCTGAAAATAGTTGTTCCGGATGACACCGCAGGCGACCCCGGAGGCGCCTGCCCCGATATCGCTCTTGTCGATCACGAGAACGTCGTCCCCGGATCCCTCGCCCCGGGCCTGCAGTTCGGTGGCGAGGTTCCAGGCCGTGGACAGTCCGTGAATGCCTGCGCCGATCACCAGATATCGGACGTGTTGTGGGATCATCGTCGACTTTTCCCTCGCTCTCGAGTGGAGGTGCACGGGTCGCGAAGGGTCTGCCGGGGAACCGGACGAACGGGGCGATGGAGGAACCCTCGACTGGCCCTGCCTGACGATGCCGGACTACAATTGCCGGATCGGCAATACTGTGTCCTGACGGGAGATATTCTACTATGGCCCGCACAGGTAGACCAGCGACGCGGCAGATCGGATCCGTTCAGCGGGCCATCGCGGTGCTGGACGCGCTCGCCGAGGCGCGCACCGAGGTCGGCACCAACGAGATCGCCCGGCGCACCGGGGTCAACGTCAGCACCATCTCCCGGCTGCTGGCGACGCTCACCGCTGCCGGTCTGGTCCAGCACATCCCGGCGACCGGCCGCTATCGGCTGGGGATCCGGATCCTGCAGCTGGCCAGCGCGGCCCGGGAGACCCTGGACATCCGGGCCCTCGCCCGGCCATATCTCGAACAGATCGCCGGTCTGACCTCGGAGACGGCGACCCTGTCGATCCCCGGCGAGCACGAGGTGATGACCCTCGACTTCGTGCAGAGCCCGCGGTCGGTGCAGAGCGTCGCGCAGATCGGACGCAACAGCGTGCGGCACGCGACCGCGGTCGGGAAGGTCTTCCTGGCACACGGCGGACGCCCGCCCGCGAAGCTGCCGGCGTTCACCCCGCACACCATCGCCGACCGGGCCGCGCTGGTCACGGAGATCCGCACGGTGCGGGAGCGGGGTTTCGCGACCGCGCGGTCCGAGCGTGAGCCGGACCTGCACGCGGTCGCGGTACCGATCCTGGACCAGCGGGGCGCCCTGGTCGCCATCCTCGGCGTCCAGGGGCCGGCCAGCCGGTTCGGCGAAACGGAGATGGGCGCCGCCGTCGAGATCATGCGCGAGCGGGCACGGGTCATCGCCGCGGCCTACTGACCGCGGCGACGACCCGCCGTCAGCCCGCGGCCCGGGCCGGAGCCGTGACCTCAATGCCGAACTCGGCTCCGGCGTCGAGCAGAGCGTCGAACAGGTACTGCCCCGACGACCGCTCGCAGTGCAACAGGTAGGACGGCACGCCATCGACGTCGTCCCGGACGACGTCGGTGACCAGCCGGGCGACCGAGGACCGGAACGCCGCACCGTCGGCGATGACGTCGTCGGACAGGTCGATCGCGCACACCTTGGCCAGCATCGCGGGTACCTCGGCGCCGCGCAGTCGCAGCAGCGCCCTGCCGTGGGTGAGATCGATGACCGAGGCGAACTCTCCGGTGCCCGCGACGAGCGTCTCGAGCCGGTCCCGGAGTGCCGGGGCGGTCCCGGGCGCGGCGAGGACGAGCCACTCGCCGGGCCCGGAGCCGATCACCAGCGCCGCCGCCGGCCCCTGGGCGTGCAGGTCGGCCGGGCCGCGGGCCGCCCGGCCGAACCCCACGCCGAGCAGCCGGGCGACCGCGCCGTCGAACGGCGCGCGCACCGCCACCTTGGCCATCGGGGTCTCGTCGGCGATGGTCAGCGCCGCGGTGGACCGCGCACCGCTGACCTCCCAGCCGTGCTCGATGCGGGGCTTGATCGGTGCGATGGGGCTGCGCGCCACGGGTTGGGCCGCGATCAGGTCAGACACGTTGCCGCTCTCCCTCGGGGTCGACGTGTGCGAGCTGGGGGGTCACGGTCGCCGGGATGTCCCGGCCGTCGGGCAGCCGCACGGTGACGACCGTGCCGGGCTCGGCGAGGCCGGCCTGCAGCTGGCCGAGGCAGATCGACCGGCCCAGCGTCGGCGACATCCGGCTGGAGGTGATCCGGCCGGCGATCCGTCCCCCGGCGAGGATCTGGCTGGCCTCCGGTGGCACGATCCGGCCGTCGATCGGCTGCAGGCCGACCAGCAGCGGATACCCGCCGCGTTCGGCCTGCCAGGTCAGCTCCGGTTTGCCGACGAAATCGGGTTTGTCGAGCTTGATCAGCGAACCGAGCCCGGCGGTATAGGCCTGGGTCAGGCCGTCGGTGTCCTGGCCGACGATGAAATGCCCCTTCTCCAGCCGCAGGATCCGCTGGGCCTCGATCCCGAACGGGGCGACCCCCAGATCGGCACCCGCCGCCATCAGCTGCTCCCAGACGTGCAGGCCGTAGGCCGCGGGAACGTGGATCTCGTAGCTCAGCTCGCCGGTGAACCCGATGCGCCACAGCACGCAGTCCGGTACGCCGGCCACCGTGCCGGTGCGCACGTTCATATAGCCGAACGCCTCGGGCGACAGATCGACCCCCTCGGCCAGCCGGCCGACGAGCTCGCGGGAGCGGGGCCCGGCGACGTTGATGCTGGCGTAGGCGGTGGTGACCGGGGTGACGTGCACCTGCCAGTCGGGGTGCTCGGTCTGCAGCCAGTTCTCCACCCACTCCCACACCGTGCCCGCGCCGGAGGAGGTGGTGCTCATCAGATAGTGCTGCTCGCCGAGCCGTCCGGTGACGCCGTCGTCGAGCACGACCCCGTCCTCGGCGCACATCACGCCGTACCGCACCCGACCCACGGCCAGGTTGCTCCACCTGTTGACGTACAGCAGGTCGAGCAGCTCGGGCACGTCGGGGCCGCGCAGGTCGAGCTTGCCGATCGGGGTGACGTCGATGATCCCGACGGCGTTGCGCACGGTGCGCACCTCGGCCGCCGGGTCGCCGTAGTGTTCGGGCCGGATCCACTGCCCGGCGACCAGCGGGACCGCGCCGTGGCGGGCGTGCCAGTCCTGCATGGGGGAGTGGCGGACCGGCTCGAAGATCCGGCCGGCCAGCGCGCCGAGGGTGACCGGGGCATACATCGGCCGCCAGGTCGTGGTGCCGGTCTCCTCGATGGTCCGTCCCGTGGCCTCGGCGACGACGGCCACCGCGTTCACCGTCTCCAGCTTGCCCTGGCCCGGACCCATCGTGACGGTGGTATAGCGCTTGACCAGCTCGACCGAGTCGTAGCCCTCCGCGACCGCGGCGAACAGGTCCTTCGACGAGACGTCCTCGGAGAAGTCCACGAAGCCGTGCGTACTGGCGCGGAACAGTTCCGGATGCGCCGCGGGCGCGAGCTCGGGGATCTCGACGGGCTCGGCGGGGACCTGCGCGAGGGGACGGTCGGCGGACCGCGTCGGGATCAGCGCGTGCCAGCGGGCGCGGGTCAGCGCGGCGCGCCGGGCGGCCTCCCGGCCGGTCGCCGCGGCGTGCGCGGCGATCTGCTCGGCCGAGCCGTCCCCGATGATCCGTCCGGTCGCCAGGACGTTGTCCGCGAGCCTGGCCGGGTCGGGCCGGAACCGGGCCGAGCGCGGGTCGTAGGAGGGCCGGTCTCCGGACATGTTGAGCAGCGAGGTGGGCGCGGTCCAGCCGACGGCGGTGACGAGCAGGTCGGCGTCGATCCGGCGGCCGTCGGACAGCTCCACCGACTGCACGCCGGAACGCCCGCGGGCGCGGGTCACCGTGCGGCCGTGGCGGGCGTCCACGACGGCGGCCACCTCGACGCCCGCACGCCGCAGATCGGCGACCGCGGCGTCGCCCTCGGGGTTCGCGGTCAGGACGACCGCGCGTTCCCCGGGTCTGACCGCGTACAGGTTGATCAGACGGCGGACCGCGGTGGACAGCAGCACGCCGGGCAGGTCGTTGCCCTCGAACACGTACGGGCGCTCGATGAGCCCCGGCGCGACCACGAAAGCCTTGGCCCGGACCTTCACCAGCCGCTCCACCACATGCGGCAGGTTGCGCTGCACGACCGCGACCCAGTTGTCGTCGAAGCGGCCCCCGACGACCGAGTCGGTCAGGACCTCGATACCCGGTTCGGCGGCCACCTCGGCGGTGAGCCGGCGCAGTTCGTGCAGCTCCTGCGGACCGCCCCAGCGCAGCCGCCCGCCGAGCGCGTGCTGCTCGTCGACCAGCAGCACCGAGGCACCCGCCCGCGCCGCGGCCAGCGCGGCGGACATCCCGGCCGGGCCGCCGCCCGCGACGAGCACGTCGGGGTGGGCGTAACGCTTGTCGAAGTAGTCGTGGGCGGTGTCCGGCGAGACCGTCCCGGCATGGACGAACTGCCGCAGCACCCGCTCGTAGACCGGCCAGAGCCGCTCGGGCTTGATGAACGTCTTGTAGTAGAACCCGGCCGAGAGGAACCGCCCGACCATCCCGTTGACGGCCTTGACGTCGAAACGCAGGGACGGCCAGGTGTTCTGCGACCGCACCTCCATACCCGCCTCGACCAGCCGGTGCGCGGCACGGACGTTCGGCTCGTCGCCGACCTGCAGCTGGCATCCCGGGTCGAGGTAGTCGGCGGTCAGGATGCCGCGCGGGCGGTGGTACTTGAAGCTGCGGGAGAACACCCGCTCGCCCGCCGCCGCGAGCGCGGAGACGATGGTGTCGCCGGGGTGCGCGAGGTGCTGCCTGCCGTTCCAGCGGAACGTCAGCGTGCGATGGCGGTCGATCACCTCGCCGTCCTGGGGGCCGAGGCGCATCGCCCCGGTGCCGGCGAGGGCGAGCTGCTCCTGCGTCATCGGGGTGCCTCCGCGGCGCGTGGTTCGTCGGTTGCCCGAAGCTCGTTGGACTCGGTGTGCCGTTCGACGGTGAAGTACCGGCGGCAGCCCGAGCCGTGGTACCAGGTCTCTCGGGACCAGCCCCGGGGGTTGGTGGCGAAGTAGAGGTAGTCGCGCCATTGCCCGGGGGTGGCGGTGTCGGGGTGGGGGCGGGCGTGCGACTCGCCCCGGAAGCGGAACTCGGTGGAGTTGCGTGGCCCACACCAGGGACACGTCAGCAGCATCATCTGTCGATCACCTTCTCGTCCATTCGGGGGCGGGCGCTCAGTGGCCGACCGCCGCGGCGCCCTTCTCACCGACGAGGCGTCCCTGCCGGAAACGGTCGAGGCCGAAGGCCGAGATGATCTCCGGCGGGCGCTGGGCCGCGATGCAGTCGGCCATGGCCTCACCGGACACCGGGCCCGCCTTGAAGCCGTAGGTCCCCCAGCCGACGTCGACGTAGAAGCCCTCGACCTCCGTCGGGCCCATGATCGGGGAGTAGTCCGGGGTCATGTCGCACAGCCCGGCCCATTGCCGCAGCAGGCGCATCTTCGACAGGGCCGGCATGAGCTCGAGCACGTGGCCGGCGACGCCCTCGGTGAACTCCAGGGAGCCGCGCATCGAGTAGGACGCGAACGGGTCGACGCTGGCGCCGAACACCAACTCGCCGCGGTCGGTCTGGCTGACGTAGACGTGCAGGGTGCCGGAGACCACGACGGTGTCCAGGAACGGCTTGACCGGCTCGGTGACCGCCGCCTGCAGCGGGAAGGTCTGCACCGGCATCCGTACCCCGGCCATGTCCGAGATCAGCGTCGCCCAGCCCGCGGTGCAGTTGACCACGACCGGGGTGGCGATACGGCCGCGGTCGGTCTGCACCCCGGTGACCCGTCCGCCCGCCACGTCGATGCCGGTGACCTCGGTCCGCTGGTGGATGTGTACGCCGTTGGCGTCGGCCGCGCGGGCGTAGCCCCAGACCACCGCGTCGTGCCGGATGATGCCGCCGGGTGGGTGGTAGAGCGCGCCGAGGATGGGGTAGCGGGTCGTGGTCGAGGTGTCCAGGTAGGGCACCAGCTCCTTGATCGTGTCGGGTCCGATGACCTCGGACTCGACGTTCTGGAGCTTGTTGACCTCGGCGCGCCAGTGCATGGTGCGCAGCGAGCTGTCGTTGTGGGCCAGCGTGAGGTGCCCGCGCTGGGAGAACATGACGTTGAAGTTCAGCTCGGCGGCGAGACGCTCGTAGAGCTTCACCGAGCGGTCGTAGAAGCGCACGCCCTCGGGCGTGAGGTAGTTCGAGCGCAGGATCGCGGTGTTGCGGCCTGATCCGCCGCCACCGATGTAGGACTTCTCCAGCACGGCGACGTTGCGGATCCCGTGGTTGGTGGCGAGGTAGTAGGCGGTGGCAAGGCCGTGGACACCGCCGCCGACGATCACCACGTCGTAGCTGTTGCGCATCGGATGGACCCGCCAGGCGCGGGACCATTCGGCTCCGGTCAGCCCGTGCTGGACCAAACTCCATGCCGAGTAGCGCGGGGTCCCGTTGCGGCGGTGATGTCCGTTCACCCGGCCGTTGGTTGGGTGCACGCGTGCCTCCAGGCTCTGGCGTGTGGGAGGGGGCAGGTGTGTGACCCAGAGCATAGGAGTGCACGGAAGAGATGTCTACTGGAAGTAGACGAGGTTGCCTAACATGAATCAAAATAGGGTAGCCTAACTTATGTACGTACCGATTCTGCGATTCGGCGAAGGGTCTTGTCTCCCGGTGCGAAACGCGGTCTACTCCCTGTGGCCGCTCTCACGTCAGGTCCGCACCGGTAACGACCCAGGAGGCCGCCCATGCCTACTGATCTCGAGAACTTCGTCAACCAGGACGGTCGCGACGAGGCAGTCCGTCAGGTTCGCCGCCAGATCGACGAGAAGGGAGTCACCTACATCTACTACCAGTTCGTCTCGGTCACCGGTCGCATCATGGGTAAGGGTGTGCCGGCCGAGCACTGGGAGCGGATGACGGAAAAGGGATTCCAGCTCGTTTACGGGTCGACGGCCAATCTCTTCATCGACCGGAAGGGCGACTACATCGGATACGGGCCCGACGCCTGGGAGCTCGTCGGGCTGCCCGACGTCGAGACATTCCAGATCCTGCCGTGGGACCCACAGACGGCCCGCGTGTTCTGCACGCTCTTTCGCGGTCGCGAGGAGGAGCAGGATCCCGGTGCGTATCTCACCTCGGACTGTCGCGGCAATCTCGCGCGAATTCACGCCGAGTTCGAGCGCGAGACCGGCATGCACCTGAGGGTGGGGACCGAGCCGGAGATGATGTGGCTCAAGCTGAACCCGGACGGCACCCCGTCGGTCGAGGGCAAGACCAAGCCGTTCTGCTACCACATCGACCAGTTCGCCGAGCTCCAGCCGCTCATCCACCGCGTGCTCGAGTACTGCAAGGCGATGGGGCTGGACATGATCCAGGGTGACCACGAGGACGCCCCCGGCCAGCTCGAGCTCAACTGGCAGTTCGACCGTGCCGAGCAGACCGCCGACCGGCTCACCACCTACCGGCAGATCTGCAAGCAGGTCGGCCGCGAGATGGGTGCCTTTCCCTGCTTCATGCCCAAGCCGTTCATGGGCGTCTCCGCGAACTCCTGTCACCACAACATCTCGCTGTGGCAGGGCGATACGAACATGTTCCTGCCCGATACCGACAACCCGAGAATGCCGGGCAAGATCGGGCTGAGCGCGCTCGGTGGGATCCTCGAGCACCTGGACGCCCTGGTCTGTGTCACCGCGCCGACCGTGAACTCCTACCGCAGGCTGTGGGACACCGGGTTCTGGGCCCCGGTGTATGCCAACTGGGGATTCCAGAACCGCACGACCACGGTGCGGGTCAGCGCGCCGGGGCGCTTCGAATACAAGGCGACCGACTCCTCGGTCAACCCGTATCTGTCCTTTGCCGCACTGATTCAGGCGATGGGTGACGGGATCGCCCGCAACATCGACCCCGGCCCACCGGAGAACCGGAACAGCTACGAGGTCAGCACCGGGCAGGCGACGCACAAGATCCCGATGAACCTCGGCGACGCGCTCGCGGCGCTGGAGCGCGACCAGGTCGTCCGATCCGCGCTGCCCGGCGAGATGTACACGATCTTCGAGCATTACAAACGCGACGAATGGGAGCGATTCTGCGCCACGGTGACGGAATGGGACATCAACGAATATCTGGACATCCTGCCCTGACCGGGGCCCGAGCAGGAGAGGGAGGACCGCCGTGTGCGGGATAGCGGGAATCATTCATCTGGATGGCGCCGGCGACATCGGGCGTGAGATCACCCAGATGCTCCAGTCGATGAAGCATCGGGGGCCGGACTCCGCGGGCTACGCGCTCTACGGCGAGCCGAGCGAGCTGCTCGTCATGCGGTTCACGCTCGCCGACCCCAACGATTCCCAGGACTTCGACTTCAGCGAGCGGCTGGAGCGTAGCCGTCGCGAGGTCGAGTCGCGGCTGTCGAAGATCGGGGCAAGCGTCGACCGCGTGCAGAGCGAGTCGGCCTACGCCTACCGCGCGACGTTCCGTTACGAGGGCGAGCTCAAGCCGCTGGCCGACTACGTGGAGAACATCCCCGGCTGCGAGGTGCTCTCGCTCGGGCACTCGCTGGAGATCGTGAAGGACCTCGGCGACGCCGACACCGTCGCCGGCACGTACCAGCTCAACGACTTCCGCGGCACGCACGGGATCGGTCACGTCCGGATGGCAACCGAGTCCGATGTGGATATCGCGGGCGCGCACCCGTACTGGGCCTACCCGTTCTCCGACGTCGCCGTGGTGCACAACGGCCAGCTGACCAACTACCACCAGTGGCGCAGGCGGCTGGAGCGGTCCGGGCACCGGTTCCAGTCCGAATGCGACTCCGAGATCATCGCCGTCTACCTGGCCGAGCGGCTGGCCGCCGGGATGAGCCTGGACGCCGCGATGAAGGAGAGCCTCGACGATCTCGACGGGGTGTTCACCTACCTGGTCGTGACGAAGGACAGCCTCGGTATGGCCAAGGACGAGATGGCGGCCAAGCCGCTGGTCCTGCACGAGGGCGAGAACATGGTCGCGCTCGCCTCCGAGGAGAGCGCGATCCGCGCGATCCTCCCGCAGGAGATCGACTCTTACGACCCCTACGAGCGCGAGGTGATGGTGTGGTCGCGGTGACGGCTGGCGAGCGCGGTGTCCGTTACGACGTTCGCGGGCTCGCCGAACCGGATGCGGTGGCGCCCAAGGTCGCCAAGATCGACGGTGACACGGCGTCGTTCGACGCCGCCGACCTGAGCCCCCGTCAGATCAACCTGGAGCTGCGGCGGCTGGTCTACGGCGAGGGCATCCGCGAGGTGACCATCGACAACCCCGGGGCGAAGCACTCGATCGCCGTCGGGATCCTCACCCGCTGCCGGATCCGGATCAACGGCAGCCTCGGCTACTTCGGCTGCGGGCTGGTGGACGGTCCGGAGATCCACGTGACCGGGCGGGTCGGCTGGTCGGTCGCGGAGAACATGATGTCCGGCGTCGTGGTGATCGACAAGAACGCGGGCTCGCTCACCGGGGCGGCGATCCGCGGTGGCGACCTCGTCATCCGCGGTCATGTCGGCGCGCGCACCGGCATCGACCAGAAGGGCGGCACGATCATCGTCGGCGGCAACGCCGGGGCGACCACCGGGTTCATGATGCAGCGCGGCCGTCAGATCATCTGCGGCGACGCGGGCGGCGGGCTCGGCGACTCGATGTACGACGGGGCCATCTACGTCGCGGGCAAGGTCGCCTCGCTCGGGGTGGACTGCGTGGAGGCCGAGATGACCCCGGCGGACGAGGAGCTCATCGATCGCAAGTTCCGCATCTACCGCCTGGACCGCCCGGACTCGTTCCGCAAGTTCACCTGCGGCCGCAAGCTGTGGAACTACGACAGCCTCGAGCCAAGCGAGCGCAAGCTCGTCCTGTGACGGACCGCCCCGCCGTCCCCACCACCGCGGCCCGGCGCGGCCGCGCGATCCAGGAGTGAATGGATGACCTCCCACAACGGTGCGCTGAGCACGGACAGCCTCGGCGAAAGCCCCATCTTCACCCCGCGCGTCATCAACGACATCCACGCGAAGGCGGAGCTCGGCCGCTACCGCATGCGCGGGTTCTCGATGTTCAAGCCGATCCCGCACTGGGACCAGCTGATGTTCATGCCCGGCACGCTCACCCGGTTCGTCATCGAGGGGTACCGGGAGAAGTGCGAGACCAAGACCGTCCTGGGCGCGCGGTTCGCCAAGCGGCCCCTGGAGCTGGACATCCCGATCTACGTCACGGGGATGAGCTTCGGGGCGCTGTCGCTGGAGGCCAAGATGGCGCTGGCGAAGGGCGCGTCGATGGCCGGCACCGCGACATGTTCGGGTGAGGGCGGCATGATCCCGCCCGAACGCGACCTGTCGACCAAGTGGTACTACCAGGTCATCCAGAGCCGATACGGGTTCAACCCGCACCACCTGATGCTCGCCGACGCCGTGGAGTTCTTCATCGGGCAGGGCTGCAAGGTGGGGCTCGGCGGGCACCTGATGGGGCAGAAGGTGACCGAGCAGGTCGCCGAGATGCGCTCGCTCCCGGCGGGGATCGACCAGCGCAGCCCGGCGCGTCACCCGGACTGGCTCGGGCCCGACGATCTCTCGCTGAAGATCCAGGAGATCCGGGAGGCCACCGACTACCAGGTCCCGATCCAGCTCAAGCTCGGCGCCGCCCGGGTGTACGACGACGTGCGGATGGCCGCCAAATGCGGGCCGGACATCATCTACCTCGACGGCGCCGAGGGCAGCACCGGCGCAGGTCCGCACATCGCCACCGAGGAGACGGGAATCCCGCTGATGGCGGCGATCCCGGAGGCGCGCCGGGCGCTCGAGGACGTCGGCCTCGCCGACGAGATCGACCTCGTCGTCGCGGGCGGCATCCGCAACGGCGGCGACGTGGCCAAGTGCCTGGCGCTGGGGGCCAAGGCGGTGGCGATGGGGCATTCGATGCTCATGGCGCTCAACTGCAACAAGGAGATTCCCGGCGTCACCGACTACGAGGGCACCGTCGGCGTGCCCGCCGGCCGTTGCTACCACTGTCACACCGGGCGCTGCCCCGTCGGGGTCGCCACCCAGGACCCCGAGCTGCGCAAGCGGCTGGTCGTCGACGAGGCCGCCGAGCGGGTCTACAACTTCCTGCACACCCTCACCCTGGAGGTCCAGATGCTCGCCAGGGCCTGCGGCAAGACCGATGTGCACAGCCTCGAACCCGAGGACCTGTGCGCGCTCACCACCGAGGCGGCGGCGATGGCCAAGGTTCCGCTCGCGGGTACCGGCTACATCCCGGGCGTGACCGAGAAGCAGGCGCTCTCGGAGATCCGGTCCCTGCTGGCCAAGCACGTCGCCAACGAGGGGAGTGCCCGCGATGTCTGACCAGTTCGACCTCTCCTCCCGCAAGCTGACCACCCGCAAGGGCATCGACACCGAGGAGCTGACCGGCAAGACCTTTCCCTACCAGTTCGACCGCTCCCTGGTCGAGGACATCGACCTCGCCACGGCGACCCCGGGTGAGGACCTGAACTGGCTGGAGGACATCCACCTCATGGAGGAGGACGGCATGCCGGCCGTGTTCGACCGCTACACCAACGCCTTCCTCAAGATTCACTTCGAGATTCCCGAGGGCCGGGGGGACGAGTTCGCCCGCAAGGTGTTGATCAAGCATCTGCAGGAGGGGAACTCCTACGGCGTGTGGCTCAAGCACAAGCACGCCAAGTTCCCGCAGCCGTCGCTGGGGTCGTGGATCGAGGGCTCGCCGACCGTGGGTGAGTCCTGGACGCCCCCGCGGTTGGCGGGCTGGGAACCGCCACCCGGACACTAGGCCGGACGGCGGGGCCGGATCCGAGCAGACCGGCCCCGCCGTCGGTCGTTCGCTTCCCGCGTAGCGCGCCGCTACGTCGGCGACCCGCGCGCCGCCCGGCGGCGCGCC
>NZ_JBHSQW010000034.1:48882-112899 GCF_042658695.1 Pseudonocardia hispaniensis
CGCGGACGTACTCGAGGACCGAGGCAGCCTGCAGCGGACGTTGACCTGGCGGGGGGCCTTCTGGCTCGCCAGCGGCGTCCCCGCGCTGGTGCTGTTCTCCATCGGCAGCATCGCGGCGACGATCGGAGCGCCGTCGGCACTGGTCTGGGCGGTGTCGATCAGTTTCGGCCTGATCCAGGCGTTCGTCTGGGCGGAGATCGCCGGACTGTTCCCCAACAAGGCGGGCGGGGCGTCCGTCTACGGTGCGATGGCCTGGGCCCGCTACTCGAAGTTCGTCGCGCCGGTGTCGGTCTGGTGCAACTGGCTGGCCTGGTCGCCGGTGCTGGCCATCGGGGCCGGGCTGGGGGCCGGATACGTGCTGACCGCGCTGTTCCCGCCCGACGCCGTGATCAACACCTGGCACGTCACGCTCGTCGATCTCAGCGGGGTGAAGGAGGGGCTGGAGCTGCGGCTCAACGCCCAGTTCCTGATCGCGGTGGCCCTGCTCCTGCTGGTGTTCGCGGCGCAGCACCACGGCATCCTGCGGGCAGCACGGGTGCAGACCGTGATCGGCCTCGCGGTGCTCATCCCGCTGCTGGTGGTCGGCATCGTGCCGCTGCTGACCGGGGACGTCGTGAAGGCCAACTTCACCCCGTTCGTCCCGATCAGCGGGGCCTGGAACCTCGAGGGCTGGACGCTGTTCGCCGGCGGGCTGTTCCTGGCCGCATGGTCGGCCTACGCGTTCGAGACCTCGGTGTGCTACACGGCGGAGTTCAAGAACCCCGGCCGGGACACCATCCGGGCGATCCTCTCGGCGGGCCTTGTCTGCCTGGCCATCTACATCCTGGTCCCGGTCAGCTTCCAGGGCGCGCTCGGCGTCGAGCGGCTGCTCGCGCCGGGCATCGTCGACGGGACCGGCGTCGCCGAGGCGATGACCAGCCTGGTCGGCGGGGGCGCGGTGGTCGGCAGCCTGCTCGTCGTCATGCTGATCCTCGCCCTGCTGCTGACGATCATGACGACGATGGCGGGATCGTCGCGCACCCTGTTCCAGGGCTCGCGCGACGGGTGGCTGCCCCGGTACCTGGGCACGGCGAACCGGCACGGGGCCCCGACCAGGGCCATGTGGACCGACCTCGGGTTCAACCTGATCCTGCTCCTGATGAGCGACTACGTGTTCGTGCTCGCCTGCTCGACCGTGTGCTACATGATCTTCAACTTCCTCAACCTGAACGCCGGATGGCTGCACCGGGTGGACAGCCCCGCCACGCCGCGGCCGTTCCGCGCGCCCACCGTGCTGATCGCGGGCGGCACGGTGCTGGCGTTCGTCAACGCGCTGCTGCTCGGCTGGGGCGCGAACGTGTGGGGTGCGGGAGCGCTGTGGTCCGGGCTGGTGGCGGCGGCCCTGATCGTCCCGGTGTTCTGCTATCGCCACTTCGTCCAGGACAAGGGCCGGTTCCCGGCGTCGATGTACGCCGATCTGGACCTGCCCGATCCGGCGGGCGGGGCGGCCCGGCCGGCGCGGCGCGCCGGGGTGCTGCCCTACCTGGTCCTGGTCGGCGGGGTCGCGATGGTGGTGATCGGTCAGCTGCTCGCCTCGGCGGGAACGTGACCGAGGCTGCGGGCGCAGAAGCGATCGAACAGCTCATGGGCGCGGGCGCGCGCGTCGTCCTGCAGCGCGCTCGTCCGGGCCGCGAGCTCGGCCGGGTCGAGGCCGAGTGCCGTCAGCGTCGCGGCGTAGCTGCGCGACCACGACTCCACACTGGACGGTGGGGCCTCCGGATGGAACTGCACACCCAGATGCGGGCCGTACCGGAAGGCCTGCAGGCCCGCGGTGGTGTGCGCGATCGCGGTCGCACCGGGCGGGCAGCTCATCGTGTCCAGATGCCAGACCAGCCAGGGACCGGGCGCCACCAGCTCCGACTCCAGCGTGTCGACGGGTAGCCACCCGATCTCGGGTCCGGACGGCAGCGGCGCGACGACGCCGCCGAGCACCCGGGAGAGCAGTTGGGCGCCGAAGCAGATGCCCAGCACCGGGACGCCCGCCTCGATGGCGCCCGCCAGCAGCGCGGACTCGGCGGCGAGATGGGGCAGGGTGTCGTCGTAGGCGGCATCCGTCGAGCCGAGGGGTACGACGAGGGAGTAGCCCCGCGGATCCGGCAGGTTCCCGTCCCGCACGCGCACCACGTCGACCTCGAAGCCGCGCTGCGCGGCGCGTTCGCCGAGGTACCCGGGCGGACAGTCGTCCTGGTGCTCGATGAACAGAACCCGGACGTCGCCGCCCATGACCGACCGCCACCTCTCGTAAGGTTCACTGCTACTCGACATTGAACACCACGGTGAGAGGGTCGGTCGGTCGAGTGTGCGTTACTCGGTCCGGATGTGCCCGTAGGCGATGACGCTGAGGAAGCGGACCGGCAGCTCGATGAGCCCGACCGGGCCGTGCGGGCCCTCACCGTCGAACTGCAGGGCGTCGCCGGGCCGCATCTTGTACTGCGCGCCGCGGTGCACGTACACCATGCTGCCCTCGAGCATGTAGATGAACTCCGTGCCCGGGTGCTCGAACATCGGGAAGACCTCGGTCGCCTCGGACAGCGTCACCAGCAGCGGCTCGATCCGCTTGTGCTGCCCGCGCAGCGTCCCGAGCTGGTGGTACAGGTGGCCGACGTTGCTGCCCCGACGCACGATCTGGGCCCCGTGCCCGGCCGGGACGTAGACGGCCTCGTGCTCGGCGTCCGCCCCGCGAAGCAGCGCGGTCACGGGAACCTCGAAGACGTTCGCCAGCCGGGAGAGGGTGGACAGGCTGCACGAGGTCTGGGCGTTCTCGATCTTGGAGAGCATCGCCTTGGAGATCCCGGTGTGCCGGGCGAGCTCGGTGATCGACACGCCCCGGGCCCTGCGGTAGCCGCGGACCTGGTGGGCGATGATCGTCTCGATCGCCCTGTGGTCCTCGTTCTCCGTCTGGGACATAACCCCGATCGTAGGTGCAGATGTGTCTACCTGGGGATTCAACCCGCATGACGATCGTTGCGCACGGGCTGCCGGAAGAGGACTCTGGCCACCATCCATTGCCGGTCCTTGACGAGGAGGTTCGGATGGCTCACCCAGCGACCGACCCCACCTTCTACCGTTCGGCGGCCGAAGCCGCCGCCGCGCCGGCCGAGGAGTTGGCCTACGTCGTGGCCTTCGACCGGGCGGCGGAGCGGCACGACGCGATGACCGTCGTGGACGTCCAGCCCGACTCGCCGACGTACGGGAAGGTGGTCGGCTGGACCGAGATGCCGGGGTACGGCGACGAGCTGCACCACTTCGGCTGGAACGCCTGCAGCAGCGCGCTCAAGCACGAGGGCCACGGCATGGACGGGCTGTCCCGGCGCCACCTGCTGGTGCCCGGGTTGCGCTCGTCGAACATCTACGTCCTGGACATCCAGCCCGACCCGCGCTCACCGCGGCTGGTCAAGACGATCGACGCGCACGAGCTGTCCAGCAAGGCCGGGCACTCGCGGCCGCACACCCTGCACTGCGGCCCCGACGGGGTCTTCCTGACCTGCCTCGGCGGCGGCGAGGGCGACGACGACGGTCCGGGCGGTATCGCGCTGCTCGACCACAGCACCTTCGATGTGCTGCGGGCCTGGGAGACCGACCGCGGCCCGCAGCATTTCCACTACGACGCCTGGTGGCACCTCAACCAGAACGTGCTGATCAGCAGCGAGTGGGGGAGCCCGTCGATGATCGAGAACGGGTTGGTGCCCGAACTGCTGCTCGGCGGCAAGTACGGGCACGCGATCCACTTCTGGGACCTGGACAAGGGGGTGCACCAGCAGCGGGTGGACCTGGGGGCGCAGCACCAGATGGCGCTGGAGGTGCGGCCCTCGCACGACCCGGAGGCCACCTGGGGCTTTCTGGGCGTCGTGGTCTCCACCGAGGACCTCTCCGGCTCGGTGTGGCGCTGGTTCCGCGGCGACGGCGAGTGGAAGGTCGAGAAGGTGATCACGATCCCGGCCGAACCCGCCGACCCCGACCTGCTGCCCCCGGCGCTCAAACCGTTCGGCGCGGTGCCGCCGATCGTCACCGACATCGACCTGTCGGTGGATGACCGGTTCCTCTATGTCGCCTGCTGGGGCACCGGCGAGATGAAGCAGTTCGACGTCAGCGACCCGGCACAGCCGCGGCAGTCCGGCTCCGTCCGGCTGGGCGGCATCGTGGAGCGCAGAGCACACCCGGCGGATCCGGACACCCCGCTGTCCGGAGCCCCGCAGATGGTCGAGGTCAGTAGGGACGGCAGGCGCGTCTACTTCACCAACTCCCTGTACGGCGCCTGGGACGACCAGTTCTACCCCGACGGGGTCGGCGCCTGGATGGTGAAGCTGGACGCCGATCCCGGCGGCGGGATCAGCATCGACGAGCGGTTCTTCCCGCACGGCGACGACTTCCGAGGCCTGCGCCCGCACCAGATCCGGCTGCAGGGGGGTGACGCGTCCTCGGACTCCTACTGCTACCGGGCCTGATCCCGACGACCCTCAGGTGATCGTCATCCCGCCGTCCACGGCCAGGGTCTGGCCGGTGATGTAGCCGCCCGCGTCACCGGCGAGGAACACCACGGCCGCGGTGCGGGGGTTCCTGGACCGCTCGTGGTGGCCCGCCCGGTCTGGCAGCTGCGGGGACCGTGGCCGCCACCCGGGGCGGCGCCGCGGACGAGGACGAATCGCATGCTGCCTCCCAGGGGTGCGGGCGGCGTGGCCGCGGGGTGGGCCGCCGCAGGGATCCTTGATGCCTAGCGGAAGTCGGCGGTGAGGGTGCTCTCCAGGCGCGGCCAGTCCAGCCGGTCCACGCCGCAGATGAAGCGGGCGAGGGTTTCCTCCAGGGCGCGGTGATCGATCACGGAGACCCTCCCCGGGCGGTCATGTGCTACGGGGCAGCCCTAACCCGCCGGCGGTGCCTCGGCGGCGGGGACGAGACCGTCGCGGACGTCCGACCCGACCAGCGCCGGGTCGCGCTCGGCGGGCGGGCCCCAGCCGCCGCCCTTGCCGGTGACCAGGCGGGCGACGTCGCCGCGGTGCAGTTGGATGCGCGCGCTTTCGTGGTGTACCTCGCGGCTGCCGTCGGCGCGAATGACTTCGCAGCGGCTGCGGGTGCCCTCCTGGCCGCTGCCGACCCCCCAGGGCGCACCCCTGCGGTTGTTGCCCAGGGAGGCGAGCATCGCCCAGTCGGTGCGGATGCCGTACTCACGCACGACGCCCTCGCCGCCGCGCCACTGCCCGGCGCCGCCCGGGCTGGTGTCGAGCGAGTACTCGTTGATCTGCACCGGGTAACGCTGTTCGACCACCTCGACCGGGATGTTGAGGGTGTGCCCGCCGTGGATGGAGACCAGGCCGCGCTGCCCGTCGCAGCCGTGGCCGGCACCCCAGCCGCCGGGGTTCGGCTCGTTCATGATGAACATGCCGCCGGGGCCGTCGGACGGGCCGGCGACGATGACGATCCCGGCGTCGAGGAAATGCCCGGCGGGCAGGCGCTGCGGTGCAGCTTCGGCCAGCGCCTTCCACACCAGATCGGCGGCCAGCGCGATGCCCTGGAAGTAGATGGACAGCGCACTGGGAGCGTTGGCGGTGAACACCGTGCCCGGCGGGCAGTGCACGGTCAGCGGGGCGAAGACCCCTTCGTTGACCCGGGCCTCGGGCCCGATCAGGGCCTTGAACGCCACGCTCGCCGCGGCCATCAGGCCGCCGCCGCCGCAGTTGACCGGCATCGTCCCCAGCTGCGGGTCGGTCCCGGTGAAGTCGCAGGTGAGGCCGTGCTCGTCGACGGTGACCGCGACGCAGACGCGCGCTTGCCGCCCGGCGAAGGTGATCACGTCCTCGGCGCGGTAGGTGCCGGCCGGGATGCCGCGCAGCTGGGCGCGAGCCAGCTCGGCCGTCTCGGCGATCGACCGGCCCACGGCGGCCTTGAACGCAGCGACCCCGAACTTGGCGCAGAGTTCCTTGATCCGGCGGGCGCCGGTGCGCACCGACGCGGCCTGCGCGTGCAGATCGCCCATGGCGACGGCGGGCAGCCGCGAGTTGGCCGAGAGGATCCGGGCGAGCTCGTCGTCGAGCACCCCGGCTTTGAAGATCTTCACCAGCGGCAGCTGGAGGCCCTCCTGGAAGATGTCCGCGGCATCGACGGACACGCTGCCCGGGTCCTTGCCGCCGACGTCGGCCCAGTGCGCCTGGTTGCAGGTGAAGGCGACGACCTCGCCGTCCACGAAGACCGGCATCACCAGGGTCATGTCGTTCAGGTGCGACCCGCCGGGACCGTAGGGGTCGTTGGTCATGATGATGTCGCCGTCGGTGAGCTGCGCGAGCGGGTACTGAGCCAGCGTCGCGCGCACCCGTTCGCCGAAGATGCGCAACAGGATCGTCAGGCCGTTGCCCTGGGCGACCAGCTGGCCGGCGACGTCGGTGATGCCGACGGAGAAGTCGAAAACCTCGTAGATCATCGCGCTCTGCGCGGTCCGGGTCGTGGTCGCGAACATCTCGTCGGTGGTAGCCGCGAGGTGCTCGGTGATGATCTCCAGATCGAACGGGTCGAACTGCGTGCTCACGCTTCCTCCTTGCGCCCGTGCCACTCGATGACGAGGTTTCCCCAGTCGTCGACGGTGACGGTCTGACCCGGGTGGGCGACGGTCGACGAGCCCGCCTCCTCGATGACCGCCGGCCCGGAGATCACCGTGCCCGGCGGCAGCGCGGCGCGGCGGTGGATCGCCGTCGGCACCGTGCCGAGCCCGTCGAAGAGCACCGGCCGGTGGGTGGGGGCGCCGCGCTGGTCGGTATCGCTCGTGGGGGCGGGGGTGAACAGCTCGCGCTGCGCCGGGCCGAGCGCGGTCAGGTGGAAGTTGACGAACTGGGCCGGCGCGCCGAGGCGGAACGTGTAGGACCGCTCGTGCAGCTCGTGGAACCGTTCGAGGATCTCCGCGCTCGCCTGGCCCTGCGCGATCGGCACGTTCACCGTGTGCTCCTGCCCGGCGTAGCGCATGTCGGCCGACCGGACCAGGGTGAGTGCGTCGGCGGCCACCCCCTCGCGGGCGAAGTAGGCGCGTGCCTGGGCATCCAGCCCGTCCCAGACCTCGCCGATCGCGGATGCCGACTCCTCGGCGACCGGCAGCAGGCGGGTGCGGACCCAGTCGGCGCGCAGGTTGGTCAGGAGCATGCCCACCGCGGAGAAGTTGCCCGGCGCCGGCGGGATGATCACACCGCGCACCCGCAGCTCGCTGCCGAGCGCCACCGCGTGCAGCGGGCCGCCGCCGCCGAACGCCATCAGGTAGAAGTCCCGCGGGTCGTAGCCGCGGCGGACCGAGACGAGCTTGATGGCGTTGAGCATCTTGGCGTTCGCCAGCCGGATGATGCCCAGCGCGGCGTCCTCGACGGACATACCGAGCGGACCCGCCACGGTCTGCAGCGCCTGCCGGGCGCGCTCCACCGAGACGGTCATCTGGCCGCCGAGGAAGTAGTCGGGGTTGATCCGCCCGGCCACCAGGTTCGCGTCGGTGAGCGTGGGCTCGGCTCCTCCGTCCGGGTAGCAGGCCGGCCCGGGGACCGCGCCCGCGCTGCGCGGGCCCAGGCCCAGCCGGGCGGGGTCGCCGACCCAGGCGATGGAGCCCCCGCCGGCGCCGATCTCGACGATGTCCACCACCGGCGTCTTGATCGGGTAGCCGGCTCGGTCCGGCGCCCAGTCCACGTGGTAGTCGGTGGTGAGCCGGACCGCCCCGTTCTCGATCAGCGAGGTCTTCGCCGTGGTCCCGCCGATGTCCAGGGTGATCACGTTCGGCCGGCCGGAGCGCTCGCCCAGCGTCGCCGCGGCGATCACCCCGGCGGCCGGTCCGGACTCGACCAGCTTGATCGGGAGCTCGCGCGCGTGCGGGAACGACACCATCCCGCCGTTGGACTGCATCACGAACAGGGACCGGCGGATGCCGCGCTTGTCCAGCCGGCGTTCGAGCCTGTCCAGGTAGGTCGAGGCGGTCTCCTGGACGTAGGCGTTGAGCACGGCGGTGTTCGACCGCTCGTACTCCCGCCACTCCTGGGTGCACTCGTGCGACATCGTCACGAAGGCCTCGGGCCACAGCTGCCGCACCACCTCGGCGCACCGCCGTTCGTGATCGGGGTTGGCGTAGGCGTGCAGGAAGCAGATCGCCACCGCCTTCGCCCCGGCGGCGCGGGCCGCGGCGACGGCCGACTCGCAGTCGGCAACGCTGAGCGGTTCGAGCTCCGCCCCGGTCTCGTCGCAGCGTTCGCGGACGTCGAAGCGAAGGTACCGCGGGACGAACGGCTCCGGCTTGCGGTAGCGGAAGTTGTACAGGTCGGGGCGGCTGGCCCGGCCGATCTCCAGCACGTCCCGGAACCCCGCGGTGGTCAGCAGCGCGGTCACGGTGCCGGTCCGCTCGAGCAGGGCGTTGATCACGACGGTGGTGCCGTGCACGAACGCCTCGATGCCATCGCCACGGGCGATCCCGGTCTTGCCGAGCACGTCGTCGACGCCGACCTCGAACTGCCCGGGCGTGCTCGACGACTTCTCCAGGCGCAGCTCGCCAGTGTCGGTGACGCAGGCCAGATCGGTGAACGTCCCGCCGATATCGGTCGCGACCCTCATGCTCGGTCTCCCTTCGTGGCGTCCAACAAGGCCAGGACGCGGTCGGTCGGCTCCACGTCGGCGTATTTGGCATCGATCTCGGTGAGGCTGACCCGATGCGCGGTGAGGAACCGGTCGCCCACGCACTCGGCCGGCACGATCGGGCGCAGCCCGTGCTGGATCGCGTCCACCACGGTCGCGCGGACGCAGCCGCTGGTCGCGATGCCGGTCACCACCAGGGTGTCCACGCCGAGCCCGGTCAGCATCGGCTGCAGCGCGGTGTTGAAGAACGCGCTCGCTCCGGTCTTGACCAGCACCACGTCGCCGGGCGCGGGGCCGAGCCGCGGGTCGAGGTCGAGGAACGGGTTGTCGGCGGTGAGCGTGCCCAGCACCGGGTTCTTGCGGATCAGCGCCGGCGCCTCGGCCGGCGAGGCGTACCGCACGACCGCGTGGATCACCGGAACTCCGGCGGCGCGGGCCGCGTCGAGCAGCGTGGCGAGGTTCTTCGCCACGTCATCGACCGGCAACGCCAGCGGCGAGGCGGGGTCGGTGAACGCGCGGAACATGTCCACCGTCAGCACCGCCGGCGAGGCACCGAAGCCGATCCGGTTGCCGAACCCGCCGAGCCGGTACTGCTCGTCGAGGCCCGGGTCGTCAGGCATCGTGTTCTCCGGCTTGTGAGTGGTCATCCGGCGGCCACGCCGGTGGTGCGGAGCAACTCGAGGTCTCCTTCGTGGATGAAGCGGTCGGCCGGGTCCCACAGTTCGCGGCCGGCGAGCTCGCCCTCGTAGATCGCGTGGTCGAGCTTGCGGGGCGCGAGGCAGTCGCCGATGCGGTGCAGGGTGCGCACCCGGCCCTTCAGCGCGTGGTACAGCGCGTCATCGGCCTGCCGCGACATCGCCAGCACCACGGTGTCCACGCCGGTCAGCTGCTCGACGGCGCGCATGTAGAGGTGCACCACGTCGACTCGGTCGCCGTCGATCGCGAGCGCCCAGGAGTTCAGCCGGTGCCGCAGGCCCTTGCCGAGGAGTCGGCCGTAGAGGGTTGCCATGTCCTGCGTGCCGACCGTGCCCGGCCACAGGGCGTGCATCGGGGTGATCAGCTCGACGTCGTGGCCCCGGTCGAGCAGCACCTCGGTCACGCCGGCGGCGTAGCGGGTGCCCTCGTCGTCCAGGACGACGACCCGCTGCCCGATCGGCCGCGTGCCGCGCAGCACGTCCCACACCGTGAGGACGTTGTCCTGCCCAACCCCGGGCAACTGATCCACGAGCGGATTGACGCTGGAAAATCCGGTACGTGCCGGCGTGGCGCCGGTGGCGACGATGACGTTGTCGAATCCGGCGGCGGTCACGTCCTCGGCGGTGACCGCGCGATTCGTCTCGACGGTGACGCCGAGGGTCCGCAGTTGTCCTACCAGGTCGTCGATCAGGTAGGCGAAGGTCTCTCGTCCCGGGGTCTTGAGGATCAGCCGGACCTGCCCGCCCAGTTCGGGCTCGCGCTCGGCGAGGGTGACCCGGTGTTCGCGCCGCGCCAGGGTTGCCGCGGCCCGCATCCCCGCCGGGCCGCCGCCGACCACGAGCCACCGCTCCGGTTGCCGCGCCGCGACCAGGGTTCCGGCGCCGAGCCGGCCCTCCCGCCCGGCCGCCGGGTTGACCGTGCAGCCGGCGGGCAGGCTGCGCACGACGCGGGCCATGCAGCCCTGATTGCCGCGGATGCAGTGCACGATCTCGTCCTCGCGTCCTGCTGCCGCCTTGTTCGGCAGCTCCGGGTCGGCGAGCAGCGCTCGGGTCATCGCGACCATGTCGGCCTGGCCGGTGGCGATCAGTTGCTCGGCATCGACAGGGTCCTTGATGCCGCCGACCGCGAAGATCGGGATGCCGGGTACGCCCCGCTTCAGTTGGGCGGCCAGATCGGCGAGGTAGCCATCCGGCGCGTCGGACGGTTCGGCCGCCTTCGACAGGTTGTGGTAGCACGCCCCGGTCGTGCACAGGAAGTCGACCCCGCCGCGCTCCCGCAGGTCCCGGCCCAGGCGAATCGCGTCGGAGATGTCGAGGGCGCCGTCGATGAAGTCACTCAGCGAGATCCGCACCCCGACCGTCCAGTCGTGCCCGGTCCGTCGCCGGACGGCGGCGATCACCTCGTGGGCGAACCGGGTCCGGTTCTCCCAGCTGCCGCCGTAGTCGTCGGGGCGCTTGTTGTACAGCGGCGACAGGAACTGGTGGAGCAGGTAGGAATGGGCCAGATGGATCTCGATTCCGTCGAACCCGCCGTCCCGGCACGCCTCGGCCGTGCGCGCAAAGGCGTCGACGACCGCGTGGATGTCCTCGATCTCCATCACCTTCGGCATCTCGCCGTGCACCGGCGACTTCACCGCGGACGGCCCGAGCAGCACGCGCAGGTCGTCGGCCGCGTCGCTCGCCGAGTTCAGCCCGAAATGGGAGATCTGGGTGAACACCGCCGCGCCGTGGTCGTGCACCTGCTGGGTCAGCAGCCGCTCGATGACCCGGCCACGCGGGTCGTAGCCCACGTTGTACCCGCGGGAAAAGCCGGACAGCGAGGTCGGATCCACGTTTCGGGCGTCGACGGTCAGCAGCCCTGCGCCGCCGCGGGCCCGCTCGACGTAGTAGTCGATGGTGCGTTGGCTGTCGGCGCCGTCGCGCGCGTACAGCTTGGAGTGGCAAGTCTGCATGATGCGGTTGCGGACGCGCACCGGCCCGATGTCGAGCGGGCTGAACAGGTTCGGGTAGCGGATCATGCGCCGGCTCCTCCCCGGTGGGAGGCCGCGTGCCAGGTGATGAGCCGGCTGATGCGTCCGTCGCCGTCGAAGTTGAGGAAGTTGCAGTTCAACATCTCGTTGCGCTTACCGGTGGTGAGCCGGCCCCGATAGATCTGTTCGCTGGCCAGCTTTCGCACCTGCACGTCGACGACGATGCTCGTGAGCTCGTGTTCGAGCACCTCGTGTTCGGCGCACAGCGCGGTCACCGCGGCCCGGATCGCCTCCTTGCCGCGCACGCGGAGACCGTCGGTCTCGATCACAAGCTCCGCGTCGTCGGTGAAGCATGCGACGGCTCCGTCCACATCGAAGCGGTCGAGCTTTCCGAGCACCTCGTGCAGCCGTTCGATGTAGAAGTCGCGGTCGGCCTGCGTTGGCATCAGACCGGCACCTCCTTCAGGTGTTCCAGGTCGCCGTCGTAGATGTAGCGCTCCGTGGGGTCCCACAGCTCACGACCGGCCAGCTCACCCTCGTAGATGGCGTGGTCCACCTTCCGCGGGGCGACGCAGTCGCCGATCCGGTGCAGGTTCGGCACTTGCCCCTTCAGCGCGAGGTAGAGTGCGTCGTCGGCCTGCCGGCCGGTGGCGAGCACCACCGTGTCGATCCCGTCGGCGACCTCCCGCGCGCCGGTGTAGAGGTTGATCAGCCGCACGGACCGCGGACCGACCTCGAGCGCCCAGGAGTTGAGCCGGTAGTCGAGTCCCTTGCGCAGCAGGCGCTGGTAGAGCGGGGACATGTCGATGGTCAGCATGGTCGCGGGGAGCAGGCTCGGGAACGGGGTCACCAGTTCGACCTGCCTTCCCTGGTCGAGCAGCACCTCGGCCACCCCGGCGGCGTACCGGGTTCCCTCGTCGTCGAGCACGAGGACGCGGGGGCCGATCGGTCGCGTGCCGAGCAGCACGTCCCACACCGTGACGACGTGGGCCTGATCGGCTCCGGGCAGGGCCGCGGCCGCCGGGTTCGCCGGCGAGTAGCCGGTGCGCGACGGCGCGGCACCGGTGGCGACCAGCACGTTCTGGTAGCCCCCGGCGCGCACGTACTCCGGCGTCACCTCCTGATCCAGCCGAATGGTCACGGCCGCCCTGCGGGCCTGTGCCTCCAGGTCCCGCGCGATCCAGGCGAAGCTGTCGCGGCCCGGCGTCGTGACGATGAGGTTGACCTGCCCGCCGAGGCGCTCGTCGCGCTCGCACAGGGTGACGTCGTGCCCGCGACGGGCCAGCCCCGTCGCCGCCCGCAGCCCGGCTGGCCCACCGCCCACGACGAGCCATCGCGTCGGGCGGGGCGCCGGGGAGAGGGTGGCCGCCCCGAGCCGGCCCTCCCGGCCCGCGGCCGGGTTCACCGTGCACCCGGCGGGGAATCCCTTGAGCAGCCGAGACATGCAGCCCTGGTTGGCTCGGATGCAGTGCGTGATCTCGTCCTCCCGCCCGCTCGCCGCCTTGTTCGGCAGCTCCGGGTCGGCCAGGATCGCGCGGGTCATCGCGATCATGTCGGCCTTGCCGTCGGTGAGGATCCGCTCGGCGTGCGCGGGGTTCTTGATGCCCCCGACGACGAACACCGGGAGCCGCGTCACCGCCGCCTTGATCGTGGCGGTCAGTTCGACGTTGTAGCCGTCCGGGATGTCGGAGGGCGAGTTCTGCAGGGAGAAGTCGAAGTAGTCGCCGGCGGTGACGTTGACGAAGTCGATGTCCCCGTCGGCCTCCAGCTCGGCGGCGAAGCGCGCCGCGTCCTCGACGGAGATGCCGCCCGGCAGGTAGTCGGTGGCGGTCAGCCGCACGCCCACGGCCCAGTCCCGCCCGGTGCGGCGCCGCACCTCGGCGAGCACCTCTCGGGTGAGCCGGGTGCGGTTCGGCCAGCTTCCGCCGTAGTCGTCGGTACGCCGGTTGTAGATCGGCGACCAGAACTGGTGCAGCAGGTATCCGTGCCCGACGTGGATTTCGACGCCGTCGAAGCCGCCGTCGCGGCAGTACTCCGCGGTGCGTCCCCACCACTCGACCACCTCGGCGATGTCCTCGAGCTCCATCGCCTTCGGCGTCTCCACGTACATCGGTGACTTGACCGCGGACGGCCCCCAGGTCACGCGCAGGTCGTCGGCCGCGTCGGCGCTCGCGTTGAGGCCGTTGTGGACAAGCTGGGTGAAGACCGCGGCGCCGTGTTCCTTGATGGCCGAGGTGAGGCGGCGGTCGAAGTCGCGCGACCGGGGCAGGAAGCCCCACGTCTTCCGCGTCATCCCGACCGTCGAGGTGGGATGTACCAGGTGCGCGTCGGTGAACAGGAGCCCGGCCCCGCCGCGCGCCCGCTCGACGTAGTAGTCGATGGTGCGCTGCGAGTCGGTTCCGTCCTTGCCGTAACCCTTCGTGTGCGTCGACTGCATGATGCGGTTGCGGACGCGCACCGGCCCGATGTCGAGCGGGCTGAACAGGTTCGGGTAGCGGTTCACCGGCCATGCCTCCGGGGTCTGCCTCGATCACCTGACATGCGGCCGCCGGTGTGAGTGCGACCGTTGATGGACGATCGTGTCGGACAATCTAGGACCCGTCAAGACCTTCGGGGTGACTGGCCGCGGGATTGGCTGGCGCGTTATTGTCGGACGATACTGTCAGGCGCTAGCGGTGTTTTCCGAGGAGGGCGATGCGAGCATGAGCGGCGCAACGATGACCGAGAAGATCCTGGCCGGACACGCCGGCCAGGATCGTGTCCGACCGGGGGACATCGCGGTGGTATCCGTCGACATGGCCGTGGTGCTCGACCTCAACTTCTACGACGGCATGTGGGCCGAGCCGAAGCGGGTCCACGACCCGGAGAAGGTGGCGGTGATCTTCGATCACGTCGTACCGGCGCCGAGCAAGCAGGCCGCGGCGTTTCTCGCGCGTGGTCGCGAGTTCGTCAACCGGAGCGGTATCCGGCGCTTCCACGACGTCGGCGCGCGGCAGGGCATCTGCCACCAGGTGATCGCGGACGTGCCGTACGCCCGGCCGGGCGAACTGCTCGTCTGCACCGACAGCCACACGTGCAGCGGCGGGGCGCTCAACTGCGCCGCGCGCGGCGTCGGGTCCACCGAGCTGATCTACGTGCTCGCCAAGGGCTACACCTGGTTCCAGGTCGGGGAGACCGTCCGCTACGAGCTGACCGGCCGGCTCCACCCGGTGGTCAGCGCGAAGGATGCGTTCCTGGATCTCGCCGGGCGACACGGCGACCACGTCGGGCTCAACGTCGAGTTCGGCGGGCCGGGCCTGGCCGCACTCGACATGGACCAGCGCCGCACGCTCACGACCATGTGCGCCGAGGTCAGTGCCGAGTTCGCCCTGTGCGAACCGGACGAGGTGCTCGCCGCGCATCTGCGGGCCCGCGGACACGAGATGGGCAGCGTCGTCCTGCCCGACCCGGACGCCATCTATCGGAGCGTCCGCACGTTCGACCTCGCCGAGGTCACGCCGATGATCGGCCTGCCCGGCAGCGTCGTGCGCAACACCGTTCCGGTCGGCGAGGTGACCGGGACGAAGGTCGACCGCGCCTTCGTCGGATCCTGTTCCAACGGCACGCTGGCCGACCTGAGGTCGGTTGCCGACGTGCTGCGCGGCCGGCGCGTGCATCCGGACGTCACGTTCGTCGTCACCCCCGGCTCGCAGGAGATCTACCGGGAGGCGCTGCGGGACGGCACGCTCGGGACGATCTCCGAGGCCGGTGCGCTGGTGACCACCTCGTCGTGCGGGATGTGCGCGGGGTTCGTCAACGCGCTCGCCGCGGGCGAAGTGTGCATCTCCTCCAGTACCCGCAACTTCAAGGGCCGGATGGGCAGCCCGGACGCCGATATCTACCTCGGCTCCTCGGCCAGTGTCGCCGCGGCGGCCGCCTCCGGAGAGATCACCGATCCCCGCGGTCTGGTCACCAAGGCGGTGCCGGCGTGAGCTCCGCCGGATCCCGCGGCCGAGTCTGGCTGTTCGGCGACGACATCAACACCGACCTCATCCAGCCTTCCCCCGTCGTCCTGCTGCCGATCGAGGAGCAGGTGTCGCACGTCTTCGAGGCGAATCGTCCCGGCTGGGTCGAGCGGGTCCGTCCCGGGGACCTCATCGTCGCCGGCCGCAACTTCGGCACCGGCTCGAGCCGCCCGGCCGCGAAGGTCCTGCGTCGGCTCGGCCTGGGTGGGGTCATCGCCGAATCCATCAACGGCCTGTTCTTCCGCAACTGCGTCAATCTCGGCCTCCCCGCGCTCGAGTGCCCGGGCGTCGCGGGCGCCTTCGCAGAGGGCGAGGAGGCCGGCTTCGATTTGGCCACCGGCACCGTGCACAACCTGACCCGGGGCACCCAGCTCGCCGGTCGGCCGTGGGCGACCGAGCTGCGCCAGATCCTCGCCGCCGGTGGGCTGATCGAGCAGCTCGAAGCCGAGGGGCTGCTGCTGACCAACACCACGAACTGTTGACGTCCTCCCCGCCTTGCGGCGGGGGATTCCAGCTCCTACGCAACCGAGGAGGGTTCGCCGTGCTGAGGTTCGCGGTTCGCCGGCCCTCGCTCCCGGGGCCTCCCCGCGCGGTCACGGCCCGCCCGGCCGTGAGGTTCCACACGAACCGGGCGTGCCCGCAGTGGCCGAGCAGGCCCGTCTTCTGCGCGCGGGTGGGGTTCCTCCGGAACCGCACGCCCGCACCCGTCCACGCTCTACCGACAGTTTCGCGAAGGGAGGGTGCGCCGTTCCTCCGCCCGCCGACGCGAGCGGTCTCCCGGCGCAACTCTGATGACCGCCGACCTCGCCCAGCTGCTGGCCACCGGCCCGGTGCTCGCCGCCGGTGTCTACGACTGCCTCTCCGCCGCCGTCATGCAGGAGGCCGGCTTCCCCGCCCTGGCGCTCTCCGGCGCCGGCGTGGCCATGGCCGCGGCCGGGGTTCCGGATCTCGGCCTGCTGTCCTTCGGCGAACTGCTCCACACCACGGCGGCGCTGACCCGGCGGGCCCGCGTTCCCGTGATCGTCGACGCCGACACCGGGTTCGGCAACCCGCTCAACGTGACCCGCACCTGCGAGGACCTGGCTCGGGCCGGGGCCGACGCGATCGTCCTGGAGGATCAGACCTTCCCGAAACGCTGCGGGCATCTGACCGGCAAGCAGGTCACCGAGGCCGGGGAGTTCATCGCCAAGCTGCGCGCGGCCCGACGAGCCTTGGACGGTACCGCAACCCTGCTGATCGCACGTATCGACGCCCTGGCGGTGCACGGCGTCCAGGATGCGATCGTGCGCGCGACCAGGGCGCACGACGCGGGTGCCGACGTCACGTTCGTGGAGGCACCCACGAGCCGCCAGGAGGTCGAGGAGATCGCCGCCACGGTGCCGGGACTCAAGATGTACAACCTGGCGACCGGGGGACGCAGCCCGTCCTTGTCCGCGGCCGATCTCGACGAGCTCGGCTTCCGGCTCATCCTCGTGCCCGGACTGGCGCTGATGCCGGCGATCGCAGCCATGCGCGACGCCGCGGCCGAGGTCCTCGCCACCGGCTCGGACGCACCGCTGCTGCGGTACGGGCTCTCGCCGCGCGACATGTTCGAGGTCGTCGGCCTGAGCCGCTGGCTGCGACTGGAGTCCGATTTCGCCGTCGACTGACCGCGCGGGCTCAGCCCAGCGCGTCCACGATCTTCAGAACCTCCTCGCCGCTCGCCCGGACGTGCCGGCGCATCAGCCGCTCGGCCTTCGGGCCGTCGCCGGCGAGCACGGCGTTCGCCACCGCGATGTGCTGCTTGCACGAGCGCACTCGGCTCTGGGCGTCCAGCAGGTTGCGCACCATGTAGCGGTAGATCTGCGTGCTCAGCGTCCTCAGCGTCTCGGCGGCCAGCGGGTTCCCTCCCAGCTCCACGATCAGCTGATGGAACCGGGTGTTCTCCTCCAGGTAGCCCTGGCGATCCTCCGCAGGGTGGGATCGCTCCATCGCGCGCAGCATCGCCGTGACCCGCTTGCGCGCGGCGGGCTCGCCCATCCGCACCGCGGCGAGCCGAGCCGCCAGACCCTCCAGCACCTCCCGCACCTGGTAGAGATGCTCCACGTCCTGCCGGGTCATCTTGCGCACCATCGCGCCGCGATAGGGCTCGACCGTGACCAGGCCCTCCGCCGCGAGCCGGCTCAACGCCTCACGCACCGAACCCCGGCTGACGCCCAACTCGCCGGTCAGATCGGTCTCCACCAGCCGGTGCCCCGGCCCGAGCATCCCTTGCTTGATCCGCTCCCGAATCACCTCGGCGACCTGCAGCACTGCCGACCCGTTCTGGCCCTTCGCCGCCAGCGTGTCCACTCGAGCCTCCACGACGAACCCGGTCACGGCACTTCACATACGTCAGTCGAGAAGATCAGACAATCCAGCGTAGCAAGCTCGGGGCCGACGAAAGCCCGGGCCCAGGGGGAGGCGATGAGTTGCACTGCGAGGTTGACCGCTCATTTCATCCTACGATAATGATCGGTGATCAGGTGCTCTCGCGATCCAGTGACGTGCGTGCGCCCGCATGCCGTTCCCGTACACCTCGGAGGAGACAACGAGCAGATGCCCGCCGACCGCGTCCTCGCCCGGCGTATCGCCATCGACCCGGACCCGCTCGAGCCCTCTCGGATCGCCGCGGGCTACACGGTCGGCGATCTGATCTGTCTGTCCGGTCAGGGGGCCATTGACGAGAGGGGGCAGCTCGTCGGCATCGGAGACTTCGAGGCTCAGGCGGCCGGGACACTCGACAACATCGAGAACGTTCTGCGGGCGGCCGGCTCCGGCCTGGATCGCGTCGTCAAGGTGACTATCTACCTCACCGACATGGCGGCGAACTTCGGCAAGGTGGTGCAGCTTCGCGAGCGGTGGGGACGGCCCTATCCCGCCGACACGATCGTCGAGGTCTCCGCACTCGCTATTCCCGAGCTGCTGCTGGAGATCGACGTGATCGCGGTAGCCGGATCCGTCACGAAGGTTGGCTGAACGATGAGCAACGAGGGTCGGCCGGCCGGGCGCGGCGAGCAGGGCGTGGCCCTGGCCACGATTCGATCGATCGTCGGCGAACCCACGCCTCCGGTCAAGCGCAAGGCCATTGACCGAATCGATGACCACTGCCGCGCGTTCATCGCGCACTCCCCTTTTCTGTGCCTGGCTACAGCGAATGCGCGCGGCGAGGTGGACGTCAGCCCTCGGGGCGATCGGCCGGGCTTCGTGCAGGTCCTCGACGAGCGCACCCTCGCGATCCCGGAGCGGCCCGGCAATCGCGTTCGTCAGCACGGACGCTCGGCTGCTGGAGAACATGGCCATCGACGGCAAGGTGCCGCTGTTGGCAGTGACGGTCACCGTCCGGCGGGCGCATCTGCACTGCGGCCGGGCCGCCATCCGCGGATTCCTCTGGTCGGCCGAAGGGTGGCCCGACACGAGCTCGTTGCCGAGCATGTCGCAGATGCTCAAGGACCACGTCCGGATGGATGACCTGAGTTGTCGAACAGATCGGTGCGATCAGCGCCTCGCTGTACCGGGAGCTCTACTGAGCCGAGGCAACGTCTCGCAGACATCGCCCGCTCCGCAACAATCCGGATCCGTCGCATCGGACTTCGATGAGGCGCCTTACACCCGTGATCTTCCGGTCCGCAGGGGACGTCATGGGTCGCGCAGACGGCACTCCTGATGCTCACAGCTCACAACAGAGGCGAGAAGGAAGGAGTCGGAGATGAACGGGCACAGCGAGTATCAGGAACTGCTGCCGCAGGCCGTCGAGGTCGCTCATGAGGTCGGCGCCCACGTCGAGGCGCGGCACTCCTCGACCCCGGTGGCCGCCGACGATATGTCCGCGGTCCTGGCCGCATTCCACACCGTGGACGACCCCGCGGCGGCGCTGCTTCGCCGAAGGCTCGGCGCGATCCGCCCGCAGGCCGTATCCGCCGACGACGAGCTCGGTCCGGTCGTGGCCATGGACGGCGAGATGTGGGTCTGCGACGCGATCGACGGCGCGGTGCAGTTCCTCCAGGGGCTGCCGTACTGGGGGGTGTCGATCGCGCTCGTGCGAGACGGGGAACCCGTTCTCGCGGTGCTGTGGATGCCGCGGCTGGACCTGCTGTACACCGCGATCATCGGCGGCGGAGCCAGGCTGAACGGTCGCCCGGTCACCGCCTCGCGCAAAAAGCTGGCGGCCGCGCTGGTCTGCACCAGCCAGCCCCCGTTCAACACCGAACCCGAGCGCGCAGGTACTTCGCTCACGGCGATGCTGCGGCACACGCTGGCCGTGCGCAACCTCGGCCCGACCTCCCTGCAGATCGCCCAGGTCGCCTCCGGGCACGTGGACGCCTTCTGGGAGTACGGCGAGGACGCCAACAACCTGCTACCGGGCGCGCTGATCGCCCGCGAGGGCGGCGCGATCGTCACCGATGCCGACGGCAATCCGTGGCACCCGACCTCGACCAGCTTCCTCGCCGCCGCGCCCACCCTCCACGCCGACGTGCTGAAGGTCCTCGGGACGCCCCCGTAGACCTTCCGCCGCCGTTCCACACGCCGTTCCATCGGCATCGGCGGCCGGGACCACTACCAGGCGACCCCGTTCGCCGGCCCGCGCGGCGGAAACGCCCGCAGGTCGTCCGCCCACGGGAAGAGGAACGTCGGATCGAAGACCACCCCGGTGAACCGCCAACCCTCCTCGGACGTGCGGCGCAGGTGCCCCTCCCAGCGCCCGGCCAGCATCCGCATCTGCGGCGGCCTGTCGGCAGGCCCGTCCTGCCACTCGTAGGCCATGTGGTTGACCAGCAGCGTTGCCGCATCGCCTGCCAACTCGATCAGTGGGTTCGGGCAGATGTGCTGGAAGGTGCGAGCGGCCTCGACGATCGGCCGGATCCGCCGCACCATCTCCGCGCGGCCCTCGAACCACACCCAGCGCGCGGCGTCGGCCTCCTTGAAGCCGTAACGGAAGTCCTCGGTCAGCGCGGTCTCGACCAGCGCCCAGCCGAGCCGGTCGAGCCCGTAGATGAACCGCGCCAGTACGTCCTCGATCGCTCGTCGATCGTCCATTCCCGCTCCTTCGCGTTCCCTCGGTTCAGGTGTCGGTGCGCCAGCGCGACACACGCCGCGCGGCGAGCGCCAGCAGCCCATCGAGCGCCACGGCGACCGCGACCATCACCAGCACCGCCGGCCACACGATGTCGATGTCGAACCGGCCCTGGCCGACCGCCGCGAGATGCCCGAGGCCGGAGGCCGAGCCGATCAGCTCGGGCACGATCACCGCCTGGAAGGCGAACCCGACGCTGGCCCGGCTGCCAGCCAGCAGCCAGATCGCGACCGACGGCGCGTAGACGTGGCGGGCGACCTGGAGCCGGTCGGCCCCGACCATCCGGACGTGGGCCAGCACCTCGCGGTCGGTCTCGGCCAACCCCGCGATCGTGTGGCGACCACGAGGAACACGATCACGAACGCGACATTGGCGACCTTCGCGGCGAGACTGAACCCGAGCAGCACCGCGACTACCGGGTGAAGACGAAGCCCACCTCCGGCCGCGCCGACGCCGGTGGACCACCGAGCGTGCGGACCTCGCCGGCGGTCGGTGCGTCGACGCCGGCGATGAGACCCAGCAGCGTCGACTTGCCACAGCCCGACGGGCCGACGATCGCGACGAACTCTCCGTGGGCCACCGCGAGGTCGATGTCGCGCACGACGACCTGGGTGCGGGCGCCGTTGCGGTGGACGCGTGAGACCCCCCGCAGCTCGACGGCCGGCGCGGGACGGCGGGTCACGCCGGGTTCGGAGACCGTCACGGTACCGATCGCTTCGCTCGACACGGCTCTCCTCCGGATCGCAGCACTGTGGAGACCGGCGGGCAGACGTGCACCCGCACTCGATAGATCGTCCGATGTTCTTGTTACATAAGATTGCTAGTCAAGACCCTGCCGGACCCGATCTCGGTCGCGCGGCGTGCGGTCCGGGCGCGGCCGGTCCGCACGCAGGCCGCTCACCGGTTGGGAAGGTCCTCGAAGATGAGGAAGGTGCGGGTGCCGAGTACGCCGGGGATCTCCTGGAGTCGTTCGAGGACGACGTGACGCAGGGCCTGGTTGTCGGCGGTGCGCACGAGCAGGATGACGTCGAACTCACCGCCGACGAGAGCCATGTGCTCGACCTCGGGGATCTGGCGCAGCCGATCCTTGACCTCGCGCCACGAGTTCTGCCGGACCGACAAGGTGACGTAGGCCGAGGTGGCGCGGCCGCTGCGGACCGGGTCGACCAGTGCGGTGAACCCGGTGAGCACGCCTGACGCGGTGAGACGTTCGAGCCGGGCGTAGGCGTTGGCGCGCGAGATGCGCACCCGCTCGGCCAGCGCCCGCACGGACAGCCGCCCGTCGCGGGTGAGCTCTCGCAGGATCGCCCTGTCGATCTCGTCCACCTGTCCACGATCCCTCCGCCCGGGCAACATGTCGATGGACATTCTGTGCTGATAGGGCGGCTTTGAGCGAAGAAGTTCTCGTCTTGTCTGGATTTCATCGCCTAATCGTCGATTTGACGACCACACTTCAGGCTCTGTGTCTGGGGAGGTAGGGATGGTGTCCGATCGCTCGGTGTGGACGTCCGAGGCGCCCGAACCGGTCCGGCTCCTCGATGCCGACGGCGCGATGGTCGCGGACGACCGCTACCCGCTGCCCGGGGTTGAGGTGCTGCTCCGGCGTTACCGGTCGATGCTGGTCGGGCGGCGGCTCAACGAGCAGGCCGGCGCCCTGGTGCGGCAGGGCCGGCTCGCGGTGTACCCCTCCTCGCACGGGCAGGAGGCGTGCCAGGTGGCCGCGGCGGCCGTCCTCCGCGAGCGGGACTGGCTGTTCCCGACCTACCGCGACACCGTCGCCGTCGTGGAGCGGGGGGTCGATCCCGTCGAGGTGCTCACCATGCTGCGCGGGGGCTGGCACTGCGGCTACGACCCGGTCGCGCACCGGGTCGCCCCGCAGGCCACGCCGCTGGCCACGCAGCTGTCGCACGCGGTGGGCGTGGCGCACGCCGCGCGGCTGCGCGGCGAGGACACGATTGTGCTGGCGCTGTGCGGGGACGGCGCCACCAGCGAGGGCGACTTCCACGAGGCGCTCAACTTCGCCGCCGTGTTCGCCGCGCCGGTGGTGTTCCTCGTGCAGGACAACAAGTACGCGATCTCGGTCCCGCTGGCCCGGCAGTCGGTCGCGCCCTCGTTGGCGCACAAGGGCATCGGGTACGGGGTGCCCGCCGTGCGAGTGGATGGCAACGACGTCGCGGCGCTGTGCGCGGTGCTGGACGAGGCGGTGGCGCGCGGCGCGACGGGCGGCGGTCCCACCCTGGTGGAGGCCGACACCTACCGGATCCAGGCGCACACCAACGCCGACGACGCCACCCGCTACCGCACCGACGAGGAGGTCCGGCACTGGGCGGCCCGCGACCCGCTGGCGCGGCTGCGGGCGCACCTGCTCGCCCACGACGCGCTCGACCCCGACCGCGAGGCGGAGTTCACCGCCGAGGCCGAGCGGGTGGCGGCGCAGGTGCGCGCCGGCCTGGCCGTCGAGCCCGCGCCCGATCCCGCCGAGCTGTTCGCCCATGTGCACGCCCGACCCACCCCGCAGCTCGCCGAGCAGGAGCAGTTGCTGCGGACCGAACTCGCCGCGGCGCAGGAGGCCCGATGAGCGCGACGAAGATGACCATGGCGCAGGCGCTCAACACCGCGCTGCGCGACGCGATGAGCGCCGACGCGACGGTCGTGGTGTTTGGCGAGGACGTCGGCCCACTCGGCGGGGTGTTCCGGGTGACCGACGGGCTGACCGCCGAGTTCGGGGGCGGCCGCTGCTTCGACACCCCGCTGGCCGAGTCCGGCATCGTCGGCATGGCCATCGGCATGGCGATGAACGGGATGCGCCCGGTCGTGGAGATGCAGTTCGACGCCTTCGCCTACCCCGCGTTCGAGCAGATCGTCAGCCATCTGGCCAAGATGGCCAACCGGACCCGCGGCCGGGTGCGCCTGCCCGTCGTGGTGCGCGTCCCCTACGCCGGCGGGATCGGCGGGGTGGAGCACCACTGCGACTCCTCCGAGGCCTACTACGTCCACACCCCCGGCCTCACCGTCGTCACCCCCGCGACCGGTGCCGACGCCTACGGGCTGCTGCGCGCCGCGATCGAGCACCCCGACCCGGTGGTGTTCCTGGAACCGAAGAGGCACTACTTCACCGCCGAGGAGATCGACCCCGCCCGCCCGGTTCCGCCGATCGGTCGCGCCGTGGTGCGCCGCCCCGGCACCGAGGTCACCCTGATCGCCTACGGCCCGGGCGTGCCGCTCGCGCTCGCCGCCGCCGAGCAGGCCGCAACCGAGGGCCGGGACCTCGGCGTCGTGGACCTGCGCTCGCTCGTCCCGTTCGACGACGAGACCGTCACCGCCGCGGTGTGCGCCACCGGGCGTGCCGTGGTCGTCGCCGAGGCGCCCGGCTTCGCCTCGGTCGCCGCGGAGATCGTCGCGCGGGTGACCGAGCGCTGCTTCCACCACCTCGAAGCACCCGTCCGCCGGGTCACCGGCTTCGACATCCCCTACCCCCCGCCGGCGTTGGAGCGCTACCACTTGCCCTCGGTCGACCGCATCCTCGACACCGTCGAGGAGCTCGGATGGGACGAATCATGACCCAGCGGATCTTCACCCTCCCCGACCTCGGCGAGGGCCTGCCCGACGCCGAGCTTGTGCGGTGGCTGGTGCAGGTCGGCGACACCATCGCCGTCGACGCCCCCGTCGCCGAGGTCGAGACGGCCAAGGCCATCGTGGAGGTCCCGGCACCGTTCGCCGGGCGGGTGGCCGAGCTGCACGGCACGCCGGGAACCACGATCACGGTCGGCGCACCGCTGCTCACCGTCGCCGAACCCCACGACGCGGCGATCGCGGCCGGCGTCGCCGCCTATGTGGAGGAGGAGCGCGCCGGATCCGGCAACGTGCTCATCGGCTACGGAACCTCGGCCGACCTCCCGGCCGGCACCGGGCGCCGGCACCGCCGGCGCCGCCCCGCCCCCGACCCGGCCGCCGCAGGCGACGGCACGGCCCCCGCCGGGCGGGCGCGGGTGAGATCACCGCTGGTCCGCAGGCTCGCCACCCAGCGCGGAATCGACCTGAGCACACTTACCGGCAGCGGACCCGAGGGCCTCATCACCCGCACCGACGTCGAACGGGCCGCAGCCCTCCACGCACCCGCTTCTCAGCCGACCCCGACCCGGATCGAACCGTCCGACGAGACCGGCCGCGACCGGCGCACCGGCCTGGCCATCCGCGAGCGCGTGCCACTGCACGGCCTACGCAAGGCGATCACCCGGACGCTCACCCGCAGCCGCCGGGAGATTCCGGACGCCACCACCTGGGTCGACGTCGACGCCACCGCCCTGCTCGAACTGCGCGCCGCGCTGAGCTCACCCGAGCGGCGCGGGCCCGGTCTACTGGCGCTCCTGGCCCGGTTCGTCGTGGCCGGCCTCGCTCACTTCCCCGAGCTCAACGCCCGCGTCGACGCCGACGCCGAGCAGATCCTGCACCTCGATGGGATCAACCTCGGCATCGCCGCCCAGACCGACCGCGGCCTGCTCGTCCCCGCCGTCCGCGACGCGCACCTGCTGAGCACCCGCCGGCTCGACGCCGAGATCCGCCGCCTCACCGCGGCCGCCCGTGACGGAGCCGCCACCCCCGACGAACTGAGCCAGGGATCCTTCACCCTCAACAACTACGGCGTCCTCGGCGTCGACGGCAGCGCCGCGATCATCAACCACCCCGAGGTCGCCATCCTCGGCATCGGCCGGATCCACCCGCGACCCTGGGTCATCGACGGCCAGGTCGTCCCCCGCTTCATCACCCAACTCTCGCTGGTGTTCGACCATCGGGTCTGCGACGGCGGCGCCGCCGCTGGATTCCTCCGCTTCGTCGCCGACGCCATCGAATCACCCCTCGCCGCCCTCGCCGACCTGTAGACCGATGGAGGGCGAGCGTTGAGGCGTCGCACGGTTCGTCGGGGTCAGGTGATCGTCATCCCGCCGTCCACGGCCAGGGTCTGGCCGGTGATGTAGCCGCCCGCGTCACCGGCCAGGAACACCACGGCCGCGGCGAGTTCCGCCGGGTCGCCGGTGCGGCCCAACGGCACCCGGTGCAGCTGCTGCTCGAGATACCCCGGCTTGTACTGGTCGGTCATCTCGGAGGCGAAGAAGCCGGGCGCCAGCGCGTTGACCCGGATGCCCCGGCGCCCGCCCCACTGCTGGGCCAGGTCGCGGGTCAGGCCGATCAGGCCGGCCTTGCTCGCCGAGTAGGCGGCCTGCGGCAGCCCGGCGGTGGTCAGCCCGAGCACGCTGGAGATGTTGATGATGCTGCTGCCGGGCTGCATGACCTTGCCGCAGGCCTGGGCCATCCAGTAGCAGCCGTTGAGGTTGACATCGATGACCTGCTCGAACTGCTCGACGGTCTCCCGGGTGGCGGGCACGGCGGTGCCGATGCCCGCGTTGTTCACCAGCACGTCGACCCGCCCGAACTCGGCCATCGCGGCGTCGACGAGGGCCTGGCAGTCGGGCTGGCGGGCGACGTCGGTGGCCACGGCCAGCGCGCGCCGCCCGGCGTCGGTCACCAGCTTTCGGGTGCCCTCCAGGCGCTCGGCGCGCCGCGCACCGAGCACGACGTCGGCGCCGGCCTCGGCCAGCCCCTGCGCGAAGGCGACACCCAGTCCCGACGAGGCGCCGGTGACGATCGCGACGCGTCCGGTCAGGCAGAACCGCTCCAGGATCGACATTCCCCACCCTTTTCGATCGGCGATGGGTCCATTGTCGCCACCCGGCGTTCGCGATCGAGAGATCGGGGTATCGGGTAGGGGTGAGTAGGTTCAGCGGATCGGAGCGAAACGGCCGTGAGGAGCACCAGCGTGAGTACTGACGAGTTACCGAGGTCGGGGCGCCCTCGGGTGATCGTCGTCGGGGCGGGCTTCGCCGGGCTGGCCGCCGTGCGCGAGCTACGCGACGCCGACGTGGACGTGCTGCTGCTGGACCGCGACCCCTTCAACACCTTCCAGCCGCTGCTCTACCAGGTGGCGACCGGGGGCCTGAACCCCGGCGACATCACCTACTCGCTGCGCGCCTTCGCCGCGCGTTTTCCCCACGCCCGGTTCCGGCGGGCGACCGTCACCGGGGTGGACACCGCACAGCGGCGGGTCCGGCTCGACAGCGGGGTCGAGGTCGGTTACGACTACCTGATCCTGTGCTGCGGGGTCGTCGCCAACTACTTCGGCATCCCTGGCGCCGAGGAGAACGCGTGGACGATCTACTCCCGACGGTCGGCGATCGCGGTCCGCGACCGGGTGCTGTCGAACCTGGAGTCCGTGGCGCAGGGCCGTGAGGGTGCGGTGGAACCCGTCGTGGTCGTCGTGGGCGGGGGCGCGACCGGGGTCGAGATGGCCGGGGCGCTCGCCGAGCTGCGCAACTCCGGCCTCCCGCTGGCCTATCCCGAGCTGGATCCGCGGCGCGCCCGGGTGGTGCTGGTCGAGATGGCCGACACCCTCCTGGCCCCGTTCCATCCGACGCTGCGGTCCTATGCGGCGCGGGCGCTGCGGGAGCGGGGGGTCGACCTGCGGCTGGGGACGGCTGTGCGGCAGGTCCGCCCGGACTCCGTCGTGCTCAGCGACGGAGAGTGCCTGCCCTCCGCCGTCACGGTCTGGGCGACCGGGGTGCGAGCCTGTGACCAGGTGGCGATGTGGGGGCTCCGGCAGGGTCCCGGCGGGCGCATCCAGGTCGAGGCCGACATGCGCGTGGTCGGACAGCCCGACGTGTTCGCCGTCGGCGATGTTGCGGCCAGGGGAGACGACCCGTTGCCCCAGCTCGCGCAGCCGGCGATCCAGGGCGGGCGGCACGCGGCCCGTCAGGTCCGCAGGCTGGCGAGGGGCGAACCGACCGAACCCTTCTCCTACCGGGACAAGGGCATCATGGCCACGATCGGCCGCAGCGACGCCGTGGTCCAGCTGCCCGGCAGGGTGCGGATGCGTGGCTTCGTGGCCTGGGTGGCGTGGCTGGGCCTGCACGTCCTGGCCTTGATGAGCAACCGCAACCGGTTGGCCACGATGGCGAACCTGGCGGTGCGCTACCTCACCTGGAAGCGCACCGCCAACGTCATCGTGGGTGATCCGCCGTAGGCGGCGGATCAGGCGTGTTCGGGCAGCGCGACCGGACGGTTGCCGTCGTTCCAGGCGGTGAACCCGCCGAGCAGGTCGGACACGTCGGCGAAGCCGCGGGCGCGCATCAGCGATGCGGCGACCGAGGAACGCATGCCGCTGGCGCAGATGACGACCGTCGGGGCAGCGGGGTCGAGCTCGCCGAGCCTGCCGACCAGGGCGGGCAGCGGCACCTGCAGGGCATGCGGCACCGTGCCGCCCACGCGGACCTCGCCCGGTCCCCGGACGTCGACGACCTGCACGGTGTCGAGCAGGCCGGCGAGCTGCTCCGCGGTGACCCGGCTGGCGGGCTGGGCGTCGGTGCCCAACCCGGCGGGCCCGCCGTCGAGGTGGCCGACGACCCGGTCGAAGCCGATGCGCGCGAGCCGGTTGCGGGCCTCGATCTCGGTGCCGGGATCGGTGACCAGGATGATGTCGGAGTCGGCGGCGAGCACCTGCCCGGCCTGCTCGGCGAAGCGGCCGCGGAGGTTGACGTTGACCGAGCCCGGGAGATGCCCGGTTGCGAACTCCTGCGGGTCACGGGTGTCGAGGACGGCGGCGCCGGCATCGCGGGCCTGCCGCACCTCGGTGAGCGACATGGCGCGCACCGGGGCCGTCTCGTCCAGGGTCGGCCGGGCCTCGCGGTTGCGGACCGAGGCGTAGGCGAAGTACATCGGAGCGGTCGTCTGGCCCTCGCAGACGGCGGTGACGAAGTCCTCCTCGCTCATCGGCGCCAGCGCGTAGTTCGTGCGGCGCTGATCGCCGACGGTGCTGCTGGTCTCCGTCGAGAGGTTCTTGCCACACGCGGAGCCCGCCCCGTGCGCGGGGTAGACCCGGGTCTCGTCCGGCAGGGTCAGCAGCTTCTCCCGGGTCGAACGGTAGAGGGCCTTCGCCAGGTCCTCCTTCGACCAGCCGCGCGCGCCCAGCAGGTCGGGGCGGCCGACGTCGCCGATGAACAGGGTGTCCCCGGTCAGGACCGCGTACGGGGTGGCGTCCCCGGCCTGCTCCCGGACCAGGATGCAGATCGACTCCGGGGTGTGCCCGGGGGTGTGCAGGATCTCCAGCTCGACCTCGCCGAGCGAGATTTTCTCGTGGTCGTCCAGCCGGTCGATCTCGAACTCGACCTGGGCGGCCGAGCCGTAGCCGATCCGGGCACCGGTGGCCGCGGCCAGCTCCAGGTGACCCGAGAGGAAGTCGGCGTGAACGTGGGTTTCGAGGACCCGCTCGATGCGCAGGCCCTCGGCCCTCGCGTCGGCGAGGTACTCACTCACATCGCGCTGCGGGTCGACCACGACGGCACGACCGGTGCCGCGGTCCCCGATGAGGTATGAGGCCTGGGACAGACATCCCAGGTAGTACTGCTTGAAAACGAGCCGACCGCCGTCCATGCCGATCTCCGTATGTCTCAGGCCGTCCATTCGAATGCTGCCCGAATGACCGTACATATATCTGGCGCCCGTGTCGAGAGTCGACGAGATGTTCGGTCAAAATGATCGAGGGTGTCGTCGGGTGCCGGGCTCACCGGCCGTCGGTATGTTGGCCCGAGCCGCTGCTGACCGGAGGTCGCCGACATGTCCGAGCCCGCCGCGTACTGGCATCCGTTCGCCGCCATGGCCGCGGTCGAGGGGGCCGAGTTCGTGATCACCCGCGCAGAGGACGTGTGGCTCTGGGACGACGCCGGCCGCCGCTATCTCGACGGGACGGCCAGCCTGTGGTGCGTCAACGTCGGACACGGCCGGCCGGAGATCATCGACGCGGTCACCGCCCAGATGCGTCGGCTCGCGACCTACCAGACCTTCGGCGACGTCGCGAACGAGCCCGCGCTCGCCCTCGCCCGGCGGCTGGCCGCGCTCGCCCCCGTCTCCGGGGGGAAGGTGTTCCTGGTCAACGGGGGTGGCGACGCGATCGACACCGCCGCGAAGATCGCCCGCGAGTACTTCGTGCGCACCGGCGCCCCCGAGCGCACCGTGCTGATCAGCCGGGAGCACGCCTACCACGGCACCTACGGTTTCGGGACCACCCTCGCCGGGATCCCGGCCAACCGGCTGGCCGGCCCGCTCGTCCCGGACGCCGCGCGGGTCCCCTACGACGATGCGGACGCGCTGGAGGCCGAGCTGGCGCGGCTGGGCCCGGAGCGGGTCGCCGCGTTCTTCGCCGAACCGGTGATCGGGGCGGGCGGGGTGCTGCCGCCGCCACCGGGCTACCTGGAGCGGGTCCGGCAGATCTGCACCCGCCACGGCGTGCTGTTCATCGCGGACAGCGTGATCTGCGGCTTCGGCCGGCTCGGTGACTGGTTCGGGCTCGACCGGTTCGGCGTCGTCCCCGACCTCATCGTCTTCGCCAAGGGGGTGACCAGCGGTTACCTGCCGCTGGCCGGGGTCGTCGCGGATGAGCGGGTGGCCGCCCCGTTCTGGGAGCCGGGGGCGGCGCCGTTCCGCCACGGAGCCACCTACTCCGGACATCCGACGGCATGCGCCGCGGCGCTGGCCAACCTCGACCTGCTGGAGCGCGACGGCCTGCTGGGGCGCGCCGCCGTCCTGGAGGGATCACTGCACCAGGCGTTGCGCACCGTCGCCGACCACCCGCTCGTCGCCGAGGTCCGGGGCGGCACCGGGGTGCTCGGCGCGGTGGCGCTGGAACCACAGCGGCTGCGGACCGAGCCGGACCTGCCCGCGCGGATCGCGCGGGCCGCCCGGGAGCGCGGGGTGCTCGTGCGGCCCACGGCCACCGCGGTGGCCGTCTCCCCGCCGCTGACCCTCGCCGACGACCATCTCGATCTGCTCGCCGAGGCGCTGGGCGCCGCCCTCGACGCCGCGCGCTGAGACCCGGCCGGATCAGTGGTCGCCGGCCAACTGCAGGGCCAACCACAGCTCGGCCCGGAACCCCGGCGAGTCGAGGTTGCGGCCGGTGAGCTCCTCGACCCGGCGCATCCGCTTGCGCAGGGTATGCCGGTGCACCCCGAGCCGGGCCGCGGCGGGTTCCCACTGGCCATGCTGGGCCAGCCACTCCCGCAGCGAACGGACCAGCTGGCCGCGGTGGCGTGTGTCGTGGCGTACCAGCGGGGCCAGCAGCGCCTCGGCGAACGCCGCTGCCTCGACCGGCCGCAGCAGCTCCAGCAGCGCGGTGCCGGCCAGCTCGGCGAACCGCACCAGCGGCTCGCCGGTGCGCAGCGCCGCCTCCACCGCCTGGCCGGCCTGCCGGTGGCCGTGGCCGACGGCGTCGTCGCCGACCGGGTCGGAGACGCCGACCGCCAGGCCGGGGTGCTGACCCGCGTTCTCCACCAGCCAGCCGAGGGCCTCCGGGTCGGTGGCCGGGACCAGCGCGACGAGCGTGTCCGCGAGGACGGCCGCGAACAGCGGCGGCCGGTCGGGTCCCCGCGCCTCGCAGGCCTCGAGCAGTTCCCGGCGGGCCTGCTCCCGCCCGGCCAGGGCGACGACGCGTAGCGGCGCGGGGGGGAGCTGCTCCGACAGGCCCGCCACGATCGACCGGGCGGCCTCGGCGCGTCCGGCCAGCACCATCCGCAGCAGCGCGGTGTGCAGGTCGCGCCGGGCCGCGGTGACCGAGGACGGGCCCGCGTGCAGCAGCGTGAGCAAGGAGACCGCCGAGCCGATGATCTGCATGTCAGCCGGGGCGAAGCCGTGTGGCCGGCCGGTCGCGAGCACGCCGCGGCCGTGCAGCCGCAGCGGCTGCAGGACGACCTGGCCACCCCGGCCGGTGACGGTCACGCTGGTCGGGCCGCGGTGGCGGCGGACTCGATCGACCTCGTCGGCGAGCTCGGCGAGATGCTCGTCGGCCGAACAGCCGGCCGCATGCACGACCGTGCCGGACGCGTCGAGCAGCAGCACCCAGGCGTCGAGTCGCCGCGCCAGCGTGCGCAGCACCCGGACGGGGGCATGGGGCTCCAGCGCCGCGGCGGTCAGGGCCCGCTGTGCCTCGTCGGTCCGGACCACCTCGGCGTAGACGTCGGCGGCGAGCGCGGCGGACACCGCCTTGCTGATCGCGATGAACGGCGTCCGCTCGGGGATCTCCAGCAGCGGAAGGCCGTACGCGCGGGTCGCCGCGCGCAGCGCCGCGGGTGCGACGGCGTGGCTGAGTCCGATGCCGAACCCGAGCCCGGCGACGCCGCGCTCGACCAGCCTGCGCACGAACGCCTCGTGGTCGGTGTCCGCGCCGAACCCGAGACCGGTGGTGAGCAGTAGCTCACCACCGTCGAGGTAGGTGGTCGGGTCGGCCAGCTCGCTGATGTGCACCCAGCTGATCGGACGGTCGAGCCATTCGTGCGGGCACGCCGGGATCAGGCCGAGGGTGTGGTCGTCGACCAAACTGCGCAGGGTGGCGGGCATCGGCTCCTCGGTGCCGAAGGCGGTTGCCCGATCGGAGCGATCGGAGGGGTGAATGTGCCGGTCTGGACACTAGCGGGCGGACGTGTTCGTGATCACTCTGGGGGGACCGGGGCGCCTGCCGCCGGCCCATGGTGAGCCCGAGCCCGACCGAGGAGAGCCGTGTCATGACCCAGACTGTCGCCGAGCGCTCCGGGGGAGCTCGCGCCGAGCGCTTCGTGGGACAGAGCGTGCGCCGCCGCGAGGACGCCGCGCTGATCACCGGACGTGCGACCTGGACCGACAACATCGCGCTGCCCGGCACGCTGCACATGGCGCTGGTGCGCAGCCCGCTCGCGCACGCCCGGATCCTCGGCATCGGCACCCGGGCGGCCCTCGCGTCGCCCGGCGTGGTCGCGGTGCTCACCGGCGAGGACCTGGCGGACGACTTCGCGATCGGACTGCCCTGCGGCTGGCCGGTCACGGAGGACATCAAGATTCCCGAGCACCTGCCGCTGGCCCGCGGCGAGGTCAACCACGTCGGGGAGGCGGTCGCCGTCGTGGTGGCCACCGACGCTGCCGCCGCCCGCGACGCGCTCGAGCTCGTCGAGGTCGACTACGAGGAACTGCCCGCCGTCGTCGACGTCGAGGCGGCGCTGGCCGACGGCGCGCCGCTGGTCCACGAGCAGCTCGGGACGAACCACTGCTACACCTGGCCGCTGCAGGTCGGCGACGTCGACGCCGCGTTCGCGCAGGCCGACGTCGTGGTAGAGGGCCGCTATCTGCAGCAGCGGGTGCTCGCCTCGCCGATGGAGCCGCGCGCGGTGGTGGTCAACCCGGATCCCGTCGGCGGCGGCTTCACGGTCTACACCTCGACCCAGGTTCCGCATTTCGTCCGCGACCTGCTCGCGATGATCTGCGGCATCTCGGACACCAAGATCCGTGTCGTCGCCCCCGACGTCGGCGGCGGCTTCGGCTCCAAGCTGAACATCTATGCCGAGGAGGCGCTCGCGCTCGCCCTCGCCCGGCGGCTGGGCAAGCCGGTCAAGTGGACCGAGACCCGCTCGGAGCACCACGTCGCCACCACCCACGGCCGCGGCCAGGTGCAACGCATCGCGGTCGCCGCCACCCGGGACGGCCGCATCCTCGGGATGCGGGTGAACCTGCTCGCCGACATGGGGGCCTACCTGCAGCTGCTCACCCCGGGCATCGCGGTGTTCGGCGCGTTCACCTACTGCGGGCTCTACGACTTCGGCGCCTACTCCTTCGAATGCCAGGGCGTGTTCACCAACCTGACCCCGACCGACGCCTACCGGGGGGCCGGACGCTCGGAGGCCGCCTACGCCCATGAGCGGATCATGGACGACCTCGCCCGCGAGCTCGGCATGGATCCGGCGCAGGTCCGCCTGCGCAACCTCCATCCGCCCTTCCACGAGCCGCGCACGGTGCCGTCCGGGGTCATGTACGACTCCGGCGACTACGAGGCCTGCATGAACAAGGCGCTCGCCCTCGTCGGCTACGACGAGCTGCGCGCCGAGCAGCGGCGCCGCCGCGAGGCGCGGGAGCCGGTCCAGCTCGGGATCGGGATCGGGAACTTCACCGAGAGCGGCGGGCTGTCGCCGTCGAAGGTTGCGGCCGGGGTGCGGTTGCAGAGCGGCGGCTGGGAGGCGGCCACCGTCCGGATGACGACGCTGGGCAAGGTCGAGGTCGTCACCGGCACCTCGCCGCACGGCCAGGGCCACGAGACCGCGTGGGCCCAGATCGCCGCCGACGCGCTCGGCGTGCATCCCGACGACGTCGAGGTCCTGCACGGGGACACCGCGATCGCCCCGTTCGGCCGCGATACCTACGGTTCGCGCAGCCTGCCCGTCGGCGGGGTCGCGGTGCACCTGGCCGCGGAGAAGGTCGTGGACAAGGCGCGCACCATCGCGGCGCATCTGCTGGAGGCCGCCGAGGACGACCTCGAGTTCTCCGGCGGCCGGTTCAGCGTGGCGGGCACGTCCGGCCCGGGTATCACCATCGGGGAGGTGGCACTGGCCGCCTCCCTGGCCGCCGACCTGCCCGAGGGCATGGAGCCCAACCTCACCGCCGACCACCATTTCGACCCGCCGAACTTCACCTGGCCGTTCGGCACGCATATCTGTGTGGCCGAGGTCGACACCGAGACCGGTCGGACCCGGATCGTGCGCTACGTCGCCGTCGACGACTGCGGGCCGCTGGTCAACCCGGCGATCGTCGAGGGCCAGCTGCACGGCGGGATCGCCCAGGGCGTCGCCCAGGCGCTCTACGAGCATGCCTGCTACGACGCGGCCGGCAACCCGACGACCGCGACGCTGGTCGACTACACCGTTCCCGCGGCGAGCGACCTGCCCGCCTTCGAGCTCGACCAGACGATCACGCCCTCGCCGACGAACCCGATGGGCGTCAAGGGGATCGGCGAGTCCGGTGCGATCGGCTCCTCGCCCGCGGTGGTCAACGCCGTCATCGACGCCGTGGCCCACCTCGGGGTGACCCACCTGGACATGCCGGTCACCCCGCAGCAGGTGTGGCGGGCGCTGCACGCGGCGGGCCACACTGCGAGGACCGCCTGAGCACGTTCGGCCGGAAAGGAGCCGACCATGGTGGCCATCAACTGCGACATGGGTGAGGCCTTCAGCATCTACCGCTGCGGCGACGACGAGGGGTTGATGCCGCTCATCACGCTCGCCAACGTGGCCTGCGGCTTCCACGCCTCGGACCCCCGGGTGATGCGCCGGACGGTCGCGCTGGCCAAGGAGCACGGGGTACGGGTGGGGGCGCATCCGTCGCTGCCGGACCGGGAGGGCTTCGGCAGGCGCGAGATGAAGCTGGAGCGCGAGGAGCTCACCGCCGCCGTGATCTATCAGGTGGGCGCGCTGGCGGGGTTCCTGCGCGAGCGCGGCATGGACCTGTCGCACATCAAGCCGCACGGGTCGCTGTACGGGATGGCGGCCCGCGACGAGCAGGTCGCCGAGGCGATCGCCGACGCCGCGGACGTGTTCGGGGTGCCGCTCATGGGACTGTCGGGCACCGCCCACGAGCGGGTGTGGGGGGAGCGTGGCTTCATCGCGGAGTACTACGCCGACCTGGACTACCGCCCCGACGGCTCGTTGATCATTACCCGGGTGCACGAGGCGTTCGACCCCGTGGAGTCGGCCCGCGGCGCGGTGCGCGCGGTCACCGAGGGGGTCACCACCGCGATCGACGGCACCGAGATCCCGGTGCGCGCCGACTGCGTCTGCGTGCACTCCGACACCCCCCAAGGCGGTCGAGGTCGCGAAGGCGGTCAACGAGGCCCTGCAGCCCTATCTGTCCTGAACCACCCCGAGCACGAGGAGTCCCATGGCCCGCCACGAGGTCATCTCGCCCATCCCCGGCGTCTTCTACCGCCGGCCCGACCCGGACAGCGATCCGTTCGCCACCGAGGGCCAGCTCGTGGCCGCCGCCGACGTCGTCTGCCTCGTGGAGGTGATGAAGTCCTTCCACCAGGTCGCGGCGGGCGCGGCCGGGACGGTGGTCGAGTTCCTCGTGGAGAACGAGGACGTCGTGGAGGCGGGGCAACCGGTCGCGGTGATCGAGCCGACCGGCATCGAGGCCGGGTGAAACGCCTGCTCGTCGCCAACCGCGGCGAAATCGCGGTGCGGATCATCCGCGCCGCGCGCGACCTCGGGATCTCGACGGTCGCGGTGCACAGCACGGCCGACGCGGCGGCGCCGCACGTCCGGCTGGCCGACACGGCGGTCGAGATCGGGCCGCCACCCGCGGGCAAGAGCTACCTCCTGGCGGACGCGATCATCGAGGCGGCCAGGGCCGCGGGTGCCGACGCCGTGCATCCCGGCTACGGGTTCCTCGCCGAGCGGGCCGCGTTCGCCGCCGCGGTCGCCGACGCCGGTCTGATCTTCGCCGGACCCGATGCGTCGGTGATCGAGCAGATGGGGGACAAGGTCCGGGCCCGCCAGGTGGCGGCCGCCGCGGGGATCCCGACGATGCCGGGCACGTCCTGGGGTGTCACGGACCTGGAAACGGCGCTGAGCGAGGCCGCGCGGATCGGCTACCCGGTGATGCTCAAGGCCGCCGCGGGCGGAGGTGGACGCGGCATCCGGGTCGTCGACGACGAGGCCGGCCTTCGCGGGGCGTTCGGCACCGCGTCGAAGGAGGCGGCCAGCGCGTTCGGCGACGGCCGGATGTACCTGGAGCGCTACATCCGGCGCGCCCGGCACGTGGAGGTGCAGGTGCTCGGCGACGGCGCGGACGTCGTGCACCTCGGCGAGCGCGAGTGTTCGCTGCAGCGCCGGCGGCAGAAGATGGTCGAGGAGGCGCCGGCGCCGGGCATCGATCCGGACCTGCGCGCGGCGATGACCGCGGCCGCGGTGCGGCTGGCCCGCGAGGTCGGCTACCGCAGCGCCGGGACCGTGGAGTTCCTCGTCGACGACGAGACGCACGAGTTCTTCTTCATCGAGATGAACACCCGGATCCAGGTCGAGCACCCGACGACGGAGCTGGTCACCGGGCTCGACCTGGTGGCCGAGCAGCTGCGGGTGGCGGCGGGGGAGCGGCTGCGGCTGCGTCAGGAGGAGGTCGTCGCCCGCGGTTGGGCGATCGAGTTCCGGGTGTGCGCGGAGGACCCGGAGCGTGACTTCCTCCCGGCCCCGGGCCGGGTCGGCCGGGTCGTGCTGCCCAGCGGGCCGTGGGTGCGGGTGGACACCTGGCTCGAGTCCGACAGCGCCGTCCCGCCGTTCTACGACTCGCTGCTGGCGAAGGTCGTGGTCTGGGGCGAGGATCGGCCCGGCGCGATCCGGCGGTCCCGCCGGGCGCTCGCCGAGCTCACGGTCGACGGGATCCCCACCACCGCCGGGCTGTGTGCCGAGTTGCTCGACGAGCCGTGGTTCGCGACCGGCGCATTCCACACCGGAACCCTTGAACAGTGGTTACCCGACCGCAGAAAGGCGGCACGGTGAACGAGGTCCAGGCCGCGCGGTACAGCTGGGGCGGCGATGAGTTCATCTTCGTCGAGATGGCCGAACAGATGAGTCTGCAGGCCAACTTCCGGGTCATGGCGATCACGAAGGCGTTACGCGACAAGCGTCCCGACGGGGTGCTGGAGATCTGCCCGGCCAACGCGTCCTACCAGGTCCGCTACGACCCCGACGTGATCGAACCCGGTGAGCTGCTCGACCGGCTGCAGGACCTGGAGCGCCAGGTCGGCGACGCGCACAGTCTCGCCCTGCCCACCCGGATCGTGGAGATCCCGGTCCTCTACCGCGACCCGTGGACGACCGAGACGCTGATGCGCTTCCGCGACCGTCACCAGGACCCCGGGTCGACCGACATCGAGTACGCCGCGCGGATCAACGGATACGCCTCCGTCGAGGAGTTCATCGCGGCGCATTCCGGTTCGCCGTGGTTCACCTCGATGGTCGGGTTCGTGGCCGGTCTACCGTTCATGTTCCAGATGGTGCCGCGGGAACGGCAGATCATCGTGCCGAAGTACCTGCGCCCGCGCACCGACACCCCCAAGCAGACCGTCGGCTACGGCGGCTGTTTCTCCTGCATCTACTCGGTGCGCGGGGCGGGCGGCTACCAGCTGTTCGGGATCACCCCGGCACCGATCTACGACCCGACCCAGTCGCTGCCCGACTTCACCGAGTTCATGGTCTTCTTCCGGCCCGGGGACATCGTCCGGTTCGCGCCCGTGGACCGGGAACGCTACGACGCCCATCTCGCCGAGGTCGAGGCCGGGACGTTCCGGATCAGGACCGAGCCGGTCGAGTTCAGCCTGCACGAGTTCCTCGACGATCCCGACGCCTACAACGCGCGCCTGCTGGAGGTGCTGTGATGACCCTCCGGGGGATGATCGAGGTCCGCAAACCCGGCCTCTCGACGACCGTGCAGGACAGCGGTCGGACCGGCTACTACGACGTCGGCATCCCGCCCTCGGGCGCCCTGGACCAGTACTCGATGCAGGCGGCGAACCTGCTGGTCGGCAACCCGTCCGGGGCGGCGACGCTGGAATGCGTCTATCTCGGGCCGGAACTGGAGTTCACCGCGGACGCGGTGATCGCGGTGACCGGGGCGACCATGATCCCGCGGGTCAACGGTGAGGACCGCCCGCTGTGGGAGTCGTTCCCGGTACGCACGGGTGATGTGCTCGACTTCGGGTACCTCACCGCCGGAGCGCGTGCCTATCTCGCGGTGGCGGGCGGCATCGACGTGCCCGAGGTGTTGGGCAGCCGCTCGACCTACGGGCTCGGCACGCTGGGCGGGCTGGAGGGCAGGCCGCTGACCGAGGGTGACCGCCTGCCGGTCGGCCCGTCCGCCGACGGCGCCGCCGGGCGTCGGGTACCCGACGAGCTGCGGCCGGTGCTGAGCAAGGATGTCGAGATCCGCGTGATGATGGGCCTGTACGACCATCGGCTGACCGCGGCGGGCCGCGCGACGTTCCTCGGAACGACCTGGACGCTCACCCCGGTCGCCGACCGCATCGGGTTCCGCTACGCGGGCGCGACACTGGAGACGGTCGAGCGGGAACCCCCGTTCGGCGCGGGCCAGGACCCGTCGAACATCGTGGACGCGCCGTACCCGATCGGCTCGATCCAGGTTCCCGGAAGCGTGGAGCCGATCATCCTGCATCGCGACGCCGTGTCCGGCGGCGGCTACATGATGGTCGCCACGGTGCTGTCGGGGGACCTCGACGTCGTCGCCCAGTCGGCGCCGAACACCCGGACCCGTTTCGTCGCCGTCGAGCTCGAGGAGGCGCTGGCCGCCCGGGCCGCCTACCGCGAGCGCGGCAGGCGGCTTCGGGCGGCACTGACCGGCTGAGGCGGCCTATTCGATCTTCTGCGCGGCGCGAAGCTGGTCGCAGGTTCGCGCCACGTCCTCCCAGACCCGGCGGGCCTCGTCGTCCGAGGCGATCCAGTTCCCGGCCTCGGCCGCCGCGGCCGCATCGCCGTTCTCGGCGAGAACGTGCAGCTCGACCAGTCGATCCACCCATTCGGGCTGCTGCTGGCCGCTGTCGCTCTCGGATCCGGCGGGGGCGTACGTGGGCTCGGGACTCATACCGTCCTCCTGACGTCGATGGCGGTGACGGATTCGCGGCACGGCGCCGTTGCCGACCGCGTGCGTGGCATGGGCTGCACCTGCGCCAGTCTTGACCTGCGGATGTCCGGTGTCATCCGCCTGCGGCAACTTGTGAGAGGAGCCACGCGCGGAACCGGCACCGACCCGGATGAGGTGGACCTATCCGGCACGGACGGGGGCCGGCCGCTCAGCCGAAACGTCGGGACAGCCGGGCGAAGATCGTCGGCGCCAGTCCGTGGACGCGGGCGCCGAGGACGAGCCAGCGCGGGACGAACACCTCGGCCCGGTCGCGGCGCACCGCGTCCACGAGCGCGTCCGCGACCGCGGCCGCGGTCACCGGCCGGGGGAACCGTCGTTCGTAGGCCCGGCCGCGGTGGGTGAAGAACGGCGTGTCCACGGCGCCGGGCAGCACGGTGGTCACGCCGATGCCGGACTCGACGCGCACGGCGTCGGCGAAGCCCCGAAGCCCGGCCTTCGTCGCGGAGTAGACGGCCTCGTCCGCGACCCCGACCGCCGCGATGGACGCCACGAACGCCAGGTGCCCGTCCTGGGCGCGTAGCGTCGGCAGCAGCGCGCGGGTGAGCTGCATCGGAGCCGTCAGGTTGACCGCCACCAGGTCGGCGGTCGTCGCGGCGTCCAGGTCGGCGAGCGGACCGGCCGCGCCCAGCCCCGCGCCGTGGACCAGCAGCGCGACCGTGCCGGCGGCGGCCGCGCAGACCTCGTCGATGCCCGCCTGCCCGCGAAGGTCGGCCTGCAGCGGGCGGCCGCCGGTGCGGTCGGCGACCGCGCCGAGCCGCCGCGGATCCCGGCCGACCAGCAGCAGCTCGCAGCCCTCGCGGGCCAGCCGCTCGGCCACCGCCGCGCCGATTCCGGAGGAGGCGCCGGTGACCACCGCGAAGCGCCCGGCGAGCCTCATCCGGGGGCCCGGTCGGCATGCTGGCCTGGCTGCGTGGCGGCCTCCGCGATGTCGAGCCGATGCAGCAGATGCGATCCGCGCGCGGAGATGAGCCCGATCCCGGCGATGATCACCAGCGCGGCGACGCACTCCCCGGCGAGCTTGGTCGGGGAGGTGTCGAGCCGCTCGCCCAGCCAGCCCACGCCGATCATGACCCCGACGATCGGGTCGACGCTGGTGATCACCGCGACGGCCGGGGACACCAGCCTGCCCTGCTGGAAGGTGTTCTGGCTGAGCAGGAACCCGATCGGGCCGATGATGCACACGATGTAGAGCGTCAGATGGCGGAACGGCTCATCCAGGCCCATCCTCAGCTGGCCTGTGATGATCTTCATCAGGCCGGCCGTCACGCCGTAGATGACCCCGGTGGCCAGGGCGAGTGCCAGGACCCGCGAGGAGTGCTGGACCACGGAGGCGTACCCCAGGCAGGCCGCCACCAGCACGAGCAGGGTGATCGCCAGCGGCAGCCCCGACTGCAGCTCGAACGGCTCGCCCATGCGGGCCGACGTCGGCCGGGCCAGCAGCAGGAACGCCGACAGGCCCGCGGCGCAGCACAGCGCGCCGAGCAGGATGAGCGGATCGGGCCGCAGCCGCGACATGAGTGCGGAAAAGCCCGCGGCGAACGCCACCCCGGTCACCAGCAGCGGCTGCACGACCGCGAGCGGGCCGAACGCGAGCGCGACGAGCTGCAGGGCGAGGGCCACGACGGTGGCGGCGAGCCCGAGCAGCCACATCGGCCGGTCCAGCAGCTCGACCAGCAGCCGCGGGCTGAGGGTCGGGGTGACCGGCACCTCCTTGGTCGCCCGCTGCTGGGCCGCGCTGGCCAGGCCGAACCCCGCGGCGCCGAGCAGCGCCGCGGGTACCGCGACGAACAGCATCGCGCCGGATGCGGTGGAGCTCATCGTCACCCCCAGCCCCGATCGGAACAACCCGGCCGTTGTGGCAACGATCGTTCCCTACATCCTGCGCAGCGACACCTGGATCCGGCCCGGAATTTCCTCGATCTCACCGATGATGCCCGGATCGGCCGTGATGCCGATCCCGGTCGTGCGGCCCCAGTTGAGGGCGCCGACGGCCAGCGCGACCCCGTCGGCGAGCGGCAGCACCGGATAGACCTCGGCGACCAGCCCGCCGCGGCAATGCAGCGGGCGCCGTACCCCGGGCATGACCGAGGCCAGGAGGTGGAAGAAGCGCCGCCCGTACACCTGGCGGACCGCCAGGGCCTGCAGCCGGCCCGGGAGCAGCCCGAGGAGGTTCAGCACGGCCGCGGTGGCCTCGGGCTGACCGGCCGAGGACCCGTCGGCCACCGCCCTGGCGACGTGCGCGATCCGCTCGCGGGCGGGCATCGGACCGGTGGGCAGGTCGATGGACACCGCGGCGGTCCGGTTGCCCGGCGCGCGGCTGTGCACCGCGGCGCTGGTGCGGGTCGTCATCGGCACCATGGCCCGGACCGTGGCGGGGACGGCGGTGGGTGGCCGTCGCTCGGCGAGCAGTGTGTGCAGGGTGTCGGCCACCACGGCCAACAACAGCACCGTGGTGCCGACCCCGTGGGCCCTGGCCTTGGCCCGCACCTGCGCGCCGTCCAACCGGACGCTGACCCGCCGGTGGCCGGGGCCGGTGACCTCACCGGTCAGCGGGGACGCCCCGGCCGGACCCGCGAGGGCCAGGCTCGCCACCCCGCGGGCGATCGTCGCGGCGCGACCGGCGGCGCGCACCACCGCCCCGGCCCGCGGCCCGGTGACCGTCGACGGGGCCGGATCGGCGGCCGCGCCGGGCGCGGCCCGGCGGACCGACTCCTCGTCGGCCAGCAGCCGTACCAGCGCATCGGTGACGGCCAGACCATCCCCGAGTGCGTGGTGCACCTTCGCCAGCACGGCGACGTGCCCCGCCGCGCGGTCCCGCGCCACCTGTAGCTCCCACCCCGTGCGCACCGGGTCGACGGGAGCGGCGAAGAAGGCCGTGACCGCGTCGTCCCAGCTCGGCTGGTCGCCGCCCGGGCCGATCTCCACCATCCGCGGCTGGATGTGCCGGGCCGGGTCGACGTCCTCGCCGTCGACCCAGTGCAGGGGAAGTCCCGGCCGCGGCCGGGCGAGCCGCCTGCGCAGCAGGCCGATCTGTGGAACCCGGCGGCGGACCAGCTCGGCCAGATACTCGGGCCAGTCGTCACGACGCGCCGGGTCCTCGATCACGATCCGGGCACCGATCTGCTGGGGCACCCGGGGCGTCGCGGCGTGCAGGAACAGCGCGTCCTGCGCGCGCACCCGGGGAGCGCGGGCGACGTGCCGTCCCGCGGTCAGAGCGGCGAGCGCCGCGACATCGGCGGCCAGGTCCGCGGCGGCGACGAAAGCCCGCAGGTGTCGCTGCCGCTCGGCCCTGCATCGCGGCTCCATGAGCTCGGCGACCGCGGCGGCGAGCGCGGCGGGCCCCGGGCACACCGTCGCCAGACCGGCCTGCGCCAGCAGGGCGGCGTTCGCCCGGCCGTGGCCCGCGATCGGAGCGAAGATCAGCAACGGGCGGGCGCAGGCCAGCGCCTCGGCCGCGGTGGCGCCCCCGGCGTTGGTCACCACCAGGTCGCAGCCGCCGGTGGCGGTGGCGGGATCCTCGATCCAGTCCACGACCCGCATCCGCTCCCCCCGGGGGTGGGCCCGGGCCAGGCGGCTCAGCCTGCGCCGCACCGCGGCGTCACGGCTGCAGCTGACCAGCACGTCCGCGCCCGCGTCGAGGACGGCCGAGCATGCCGCGCCGAGGTCCCCGAAGGCCATGGAGCCGAACGAGACGTAGGCCAGTGGCGGTCGGTCCGCCGGCCCGGGCTCGTCGGCCGGCTCGGTCGCCGTGGGCGGGACGAACCGGGCCGCGACCGGCAGGCCCGCCACCCGGACCCGGGCTCCCGGGGCCGCGCGTTCCAGCAGGGGCAGGGCGGCCTCGGTGGAGACCAGGTGCAGATCCAGCGCCGGGTCGGCCCAGAGTGGATGCGGCGCCGGATCCACGATCAGCGCGACCGCAGGGACCGTGAGCCGGCCGTGCCTGCGCAACCACCCGAGCCCGGTGATGCCCTCGGGAAACGTGGCGACGACCAGGTCGGGGGCGTGCCGGGCCAGCGCCACGGCCAGCCCCCGACCGCTCCAGGCGCCGATGATCGCCCGGGTTCCCGCGCGGAACGGGGGCGCGTTCCACAGCAGCCACAGGTACAGCTCGTAGAGCCAGGGCAGGCGGCGGATGCAGGCACTGTAGACGGCCCGGAAGACACGTGGGGTGTGCCGGCCCATCCCGTCGAGCGTCTCGGTCCACACCACCTCGACCCCCGGCCACACCTGGCGGGCCCGTTCCTCGACGGCACGGGCGGCCGCGTGGTGGCCCTCGCCGAGGCTGCCGGTGACGAGCAGCAAGCGGCGCGGGGGCGGGGTCGCCGCGGCGGGACCCGCGGTCTGCGGCACGACGGTCGGTGAGCTCACCTGGCCCCCGGTGATCGACGTCGCGCTAGCGTGGCCGCATGGGACGAGCCGGGCCCGGGCGGGTCCTGCTGTTGTCGGCCCCGGTCGGGCAGGGCCATGTCGCGGCCGCCCGCGCGTTGGCCGCGCGGATGCGCGCGCTGTGGCCGGACGCGCAGATCCATGAGGTCGAGCGGACCGGTCGCGGCAGCCGATGGCGCGACGGGCTGCTGCAGCACGCGTACTCGGTGACGATGCGGTTCGCCCCCGGCCTCTACGGCGCGGGCTACGACCTGCTCGTCCGCTGTCCGCGCTTCGCCCGGCTGTGCAAGTGGGTCGTGGCGGGCCGCCTCGGCAGGGCGCTGGCGCCACTGTTGGACACCGAGCGGCCGGACCTGGTGATCTCCACCTATCCGATGACCTCCGGTGGGCTCGCCTGGCTGCGCCGCCGTGGCCGGCTGCCCGCCCGTGCGGTGGCGGTGGTCACCGACGTGGCGGTGCACCCGTTCTGGGTCTGGCCCGAGCTGGACGAGACGTGGACGCTGCTGCCCGAATCCCGGGCCCAAGCGCAGGCGGTGGTCCCGGGAGGGCAGGTGAGGGTCGTTCCGCCCGCCGTCGGTCCCGGCTTCCGGCCCGGCGACCAGGTCGCCGCGCGCGCGGCCGCCGGCCTGCCCGCCGACACCTTCGTGGTGCTGGTGACCGGTGGCTCGTTGGCTTTCGGCGGGCTGGAGCCCCTGGTCGAGGCCGTTCTGGCGGCCGGAGCCGCGGTGCAGGCGGTGGTGCTGTGCGGGCGCAACGAACGGTTGCGGGCCCGGCTGCTGGCCCGCGGCGAGCCCCGCGACCGGCTGGTCGTGCACGGCTGGACCGATCGGGTCGCGCAGCAGATCACGGCGGCCGATGTGGTCCTGACGACCGCGGGCGGGATGACCGCCACCGAGGCGCTGTCGGTCGGGCGGCCGGTGCTGTTCGCCGCCCCCGTCCCCGGGCACGGGTGCGCCGGCGCGGAGATGATGGCGCGGGCGGGCCTTGCTGTGGTCTGCCCGCGGCCCGCCGACGTGACGGCGGCCCTGCGCGGGCTGCGGGCCGAGCCGTCCCGGCTGGCCGCGCTGCGCCGCGGCGCGCAGGCCTTCGGCCACCGGGACCTGGACGGGGAGCTGGCCGCGCTGGCCGAGCGGGTCTGACCGGCTCAGGCCACCGCGGGGGCACCGATGCGCAGCCGGATGCCCTCGCCGGCCAGCGACCGGTGGAACCACCACAGCGAAAGGCCGATGCCCATCGCCACCACCGTGTAGGAGCCCGCCGTGGACACCATCAGATAGTCCCCGACGGTCTGGGTGGCCAGTACGGTCAGTGTCGTCACGCCGTTGACCAGGAACACCAGCGCCCACAGCAGCGAGACCCGCCGGAAGAAGCGCTTCATCCGCGGATGTCTGGTCAGCGCCTCGGGGAAGGCACAGAAGTCGTCGGCCAGCTTCGCCAGCAGCGGTCGGTCGAAGCCGATCGTCAGCAGCAGCATCAGCGCGAAGAGGAAGTTCTGCGCGGTGGGCTGCAGGAAGTACAGGAACGCGCTCCCGCTCCAGTACCCGACCACCGTGCGGACCACCAGCAACGCGGTACTGATCAGCAGGATCGCCGGCAGCCGCTTGCGCAGCAGCAGTCGGCTGCCGATCGCCGCCGCGGACCAGCCGAGCGCGGCGAACAGCCCGGCATCGAACCCGATGTGGGTGAACAGGACCCAGAACAGGGCCAGCGGGATGAGGGTGGACTCGAGCAACGGTCGCCCGGCGTGTCGGAGCAACGATCCGATCGGTGGAAGGTGGATCGTCATCCGATGTTCCGGCATGCGCGCGTTCTCCCTCTCCGGGTCGATGGTGGCGTCCGGAAGTGTACTGAGATTGATAACGCGGAGATAACGGCCCCACGGTCCCGATCCTCCGCCGTGTCCGGTTCAGCGTCCGGTCGCGGCCCGCAGTGACTCGCGCAGCGAGCCGACGGTGGCCAGGACCGCGGAGGGTTCGTAGCCGCAGTGCGCCATGCAGTTCGCACATCGCGGATCCCGACCGCGGCCGAAGGCCGACCAGTCGGTCTGCGAGACGAGCTCCTCGTAGGTCGCCGCGTAGCCGTCGTCGAGCAGATAACAGGGTCGTTGCCATCCCAGCAGGGAATATGACGGGATACCCCACGCGGTGCACGCCAGCTCGCGCCTGCCCTCGAGGAAATCCAGGAAGATCGGGGAGTGGTTGAGCCGCCACCGGGTGCGCCGCCCGTCGGCGAACGCCTTGGCGAACAGCTCGCGGGTCTGCGCCACACCCAGCCAATGCTCCTGGTCGGGGGCCTTCTCGTAGGCGTAGCCGGGCGAGATCTGCATGTTGTCCACGCCGAGCTCGTCGTTGAGGAAGTCCAGCACGTCGATGACGTCCTGCGGGGAGTCGGTGTTGAAGAACGTGGTGTTCGTCATGACCCGAAAGCCCTGGCCCTGCGCGAGCTTGATCGCCTCGACCGCCTGGTCGAAGACCCCGCTGCGGCGAACCGACGCGTCGTGCCGCTCGCGCAGCCCGTCGATGTGCACCATCCAGGCGAAGTCCCGGTGCGGGGTGAACCGGTGCAGGTGGCGGGGCAGCAGCACCGCGTTGGTGCACAGGAAAACGATCTTGCGGCGGTCGAGCAGCCCGCGCACGATCTCGTCGATCTGCGGGTGCATGAGCGGCTCGCCGCCCGCGATCGAGACCATCGGCGCGCCGCTCTCCACGACGGCGCCGATCGCCTGGTCGACCGGCATGCGCTGCTTGAGCAGCGCCGCGGGCTGGGCGATCTTGCCGCAGCCTGCGCATTTGAGGTTGCAGGCGAACAGCGGCTCGAGCTCGACGAGCAGCGGGAAGCGCTCCACTCGTTTGATCTTCTGCTTCGCCAGATAGGCCGCGAGTCGGATGGTCTGGCGCCATGGCATCGCCACCGATCAGCTCACCTCCTTGGGTAGTGTGAACGCGACGTCCTCGGTCACGGTGGAGTTCGCGGTGACGGTCGTCGGGCCGAACCCGGTCAGGCAGGTCACGAGCTCGGAGACCAGGTGTTCGGGCGCGGATGCGCCGGCGCTGACGCCGATTCGGGGCGCGCCGGCGAGCCAGGACAGCTCCAGGTCGTCCACGTCGTCGATCAGGTGTGCCGGGACCCCCTCCCGGCTCGCCACCTCGACGAGTCGCTTCGAGTTCGAGGAGTTCGCCGAGCCGACCACCAGCACCAGATCGGCGTTCCCGGCGATCGCTCGCACCGCGCGTTGCCGGTTGGTGGTGGCGTAGCAGATGTCGTCGGTGCGCGGGCCGACGAGCGCGGGGAAGCGGCCGCGCAGGATGGCGGCGATCTGTTCCGCCTCGTCGACGGCGAGGGTGGTCTGCATCGCGTAGGCGACCCGGTCCGGATCCCGGGCCTGTACCCGCATCGCGGCCTCGCGGTCCTCCACGACGACCACGTCGGCGGGTGCCTCACCGACCGTGCCCTGGACCTCCTCGTGGTCGGCGTGCCCGATCAGGAACACCGTGTGCCCGCGGCCGGTGAACCGGCGCACCTCGGCGTGCACCTTGGTGACCAGCGGGCAGGTGGCGTCGATGACCGAGAGGTTGCGGGCGGCGGCCTGCTCGCGGACGGCGGGGGCGACCCCGTGGGCGGCGAGCACGACCAGTGCGCCCGGCGGCGCCTCGTCGAGCTCGGCGATGAACACCGCCCCGCGGTCGGTCAGCCTGCGCACGACATGGGCGTTGTGCACGATCTGGCGGCGCACGTACACCGGGGGCCCGAAGCGGTCCAGGGCCCGGTCCACGGTGTCGATCGCCCGTTCCACCCCGGCGCAGAACGACCGCGGTGAGGCGAGCTCGATCCACCGCGGCCCGGTGGCCGCCGCCCAGGCGCGCACCGCGGGTGCGGCGCGGCGCAGCGCGCGCAGCGCGGCCATCCCGCGGGCCGGGGTCCCCGGACGGGCCAGCGGCGCCTCGGGGGTGTCGACGATGGCCCGCACGACCGCGAACGGCCCGCCCCCGGCGGCCGCGGACAGCCATGCCGACTCCATGTCGACCGCCAGCGCCCCGGTCTCGGCGAGCGCGGCCCGGCGCGCGCCGCCGACGAGGACCCGGCTGGAGAAGACCGGTCCGACGTGGACCCGCAGCCCGAGCCGGCGCAGCGCCGTGGCCAGCGGGCGGGCGGAGGGTATCGGGATCGGCTCGGCGTCCTCGCTGCGCACCTCGTCGGCCACCACGAGGTCACCGGGGCGCAGCGACGCGGCGAGCGCACCCGCCACCCCCGCGACGAGCACCGGCCGCGGCCCGGCCGCGGCGAGCTGGGCGGCCGCGGCCGCCGACCGTTCGGGGCCCGCGCCGGTGTGCCGCACCGGCACACCGGCGATCCGCCTGCCCAATGCGGCCCGTTCCACGCTCAGCGGGGCGCAGACCACCGGGTCACCCAGTGTCGTCTCGGAGTGGGCCGCCGCAACGGGAGTCATCGTGGACCCTCACCTCGTAGGTATCTGCCGAGCGCCGAGATCGGAAACACCATCCGGTACAGGTGGTAGCGGATGTAGAAGTCGCCCGGGAATCCGGTTCCGGTGAACTCCGGCTCGTCCCAGGACCCGTCCGGGAGCTGGGTGTCGACCAGCCAGCGGACCCCGCGCTCGACCGCTTCCGACCGCTCGCCCGCGGCCAGGAGCGCGAGCAGGGCCCACGCCGTCTGCGAGGCCGTGGAGGTGCCGCGCCCGACCCACGCCGGGTCGGTGTAGGAACGTAGGTCCTCACCCCAGCCGCCGTCGGGGTTCTGGTGGCGTTCCAGCCACCCCACCGCCCGTCGGACCGCGGGGTCGGAGGCGGGAATCCCGGCGGCGACGAGCGCGGGCACCGCGCCGCCGGTTCCGTAGACATGGTTGGCGCCCCACCGGCCGAACCAGGACCCGTCGGGTTCCTGAGCCTGCAACAGCCATGTGACCCCGCGCCGGCAGGCGGGGTCGTCGGAGCGGCCCTCGGCGGCGAGCATCTCCACGACGTGCGCGGTGACATCCGCCGAGGGCGGGTCGATCACCGCGCCGAAGTCGCAGAACGGCAGCTTGGTGATCACCTCGCGGGTGTTGTCGGCGTCGAACGCGGCCCACCCGCCGTCGCGGGACTGCATGCCGATGTTCCAGGCCACGGCCCGGTCGATCACCCCGCGCAGCCGCTCGCGGTCCGGATGGGCGACCCGGCGCAGCGCGAGCACCACCTCGGCGGTGTCGTCGATGTCGGGGTAGCCGTCGTTGTCGAACTCGAAGGCCCAGCCCCCCGGCTCGAGGTCGGGACGGCGCACCGCCCAGTCGCCGGGTAGCCGGATCTCCTCCTCGAGCAGCCAGTCCGCGGCGCGCAGCACGTCGGGGTCGTCGGGCGCGGCCCCCGCATCGAGCAGGGCGGTGACGGCGAGGCAGGTGTCCCACACCGGGGACTGGCAGGCCTCCAGCCTGCGCACCCATCCGTCGGGGGTCTGTTCGCGGATCAGGAACCTGTCGAGCCCGCGCAGACCCGCTCGCATCGCGGGGTGGTCGGTCGGATAGCCGAGCAGGTGCAACGCGAGCAGCGAGTAGACCCACGGCGGCTGGATGCCGCCCCACGAGCCGTCGGCCTCCTGGCGGGCCAGCACCCATTCGGCTGCGCGGCGCATCGCCAACCGCCGCAGCGGCCGGATCGGGTGGCGCGAGTAGAGGTGCAGCACCGAGTCGAGGCGCTGGAACGCGCCGGTCAGCGTCCACGGCGGGGCCTGCGGGGGCCGCGGCGCACCGCTGCGCAGCTCGTCGACCCCGAACGGGAGCGGACGCGACGGGCGCAGCGTGGCGACGACGGTGAGCGGCACCACGGTCTGGCGGGCCCAGCAGGCCCAGTCGTAGACGTTCAGCGGGAACCAGGGCGGCAGGAACACCAGCTCCGGGGGCATGTCGGGGAGCTCGTCCCACGACCACAACCCGAACAGCGCGAGCCAGATCCGGGTGAACACCCGGCTGCGCTCCAGGCCGCCGCCCGCCAGCACGAACGACGCGGCGCGTCGCATGTGCTCGGCGCCGGGATCATCGCCCGCCAGCCGCAGCGCGACCCAGGCCTCCACGGTGCTCGACAGATCGCCGGGGCCACCGCGAAAGTTCGCCCAGCTGCCGTCGCTCCCCTGCTGGGAGCGGATCCACCGGGCCGCTTCGGCCGTCTCCTGTTCCCGGCGGATGCCGAGGAACTCCCGCATCAGCAGGTCCTCGGCGTCCATGGTCACGTTGGTCTCGAGCTCGCCCTTCCACCAGCCCCGCGGATCCTGTTGCGCCCGCAGGTAGCCGGTGGCGGCCTCGAGCGCGCCGGCCACGGTGTGGGCCGGCGCCGGGCCGAGGGTGCGGCCTGCCGTCACGGTCATCAGAACTCCCGGTCCACGAGGTAGCGGCCGAGCGCGACGAGCTCCGCCCGGGGGCGGTCGGGTAACTCGGCGCCGGCCAGGGCCTTCTCCGCCAATGTCATGCGCCTGCGGGCCTCGGCCGCGGCCCAGTCCCGGCCACCGCCGTCCTCGACGAGCCCGGCGATCCGTCGCAGCTCGGGCTCCGTGGCGGGGCCGGGAGTGGCCAGCCAGCGCGCGAGCTGTCGCCCCGCGTCCCCGCCGTGGTGCACCGCGTAGGTCACGGGCAGCGACATCTTGCGCGAGCGCAGGTCCGAGAGCACCGGCTTGCCGGTCACCGCGGGATCACCCCAGATCCCGAGCAGGTCGTCGACGAGCTGGAACGCCATCCCGACCTCGGCGCCGTAGCTCTGCAGGGCGGCGGTCAGCTCGGTGGACCCGCCGGCCAGCACCGACCCGATCGCCGCGCTGGTGGCCAGCAGCGACCCGGTCTTGCCCGCGGCCATCGCGAGGCATTCGGACACGGTGACGTCGTCGCGTTGCTCGAAGGCAACGTCCTCGGCCTGCCCGCGGACCAGTTCCCGGACCGTCGCGGCGAGCAGCCGTGCGGCCCGGGCCGCGTCCGGCGACCCGGTCTCCAGCAGGACCTCGTGGGCCAGGGCGAGCAGCGCGTCCCCGGTGAGGATCGCGGCCGCGGCACCCCACTGGGCCCATACGGTGCGCCGGTGCCTGCGCTCGGTGTCGCCGTCCATGAGGTCGTCGTGCAGCAGCGAGAAGTTGTGCACCAGCTCGACGGCGACCGCACCGGGCAGGCCGACCGAACTGGGCGCGTCCGCCGCCGCCGCGGAGATTAGCGCGAGGGCGGGGCGCACCGCCTTCCCGCCGCCCGTGCCGGGACGGCCATCGAGCTCGGTCCAGCCGAGGTGGTAGCCGGCCTGTTCGCGGCTGGCGTGATCCAGCCGGGCGACGGCCTCGCGCAGCGCCGGGGTGACGGCGTCGCGGCATCGGTCCAGCACCGCGCGGGCGTCGACCGAATCGATGTGCGGGTCCGCGCTCATGCGGCCGCCTCGGTGCGGACCGGGCCCACGCCGGCCAGGAGCGCGTGCGCGGCGGTCGCTCCGCTGCGCACCGCACCCTCCATCGTCGCGGGCCATCCGGTGTCGGTCCATGCGCCCGCCAGGAACAGGCCCGGGGCCTGGGTCCGGGCGGGCGGGCGCAGCGCGGCGCTGCCCGGCGCCGCGCGGAACGTGGCGTGCGGCTCGCGGGTGACGAAGAAGTCGAGCACCGCGGCCTTGCGGGCGGCGGGCAGCAGCGCCGCCAGCGCGGGCAACAACGCGGCGCGCAGCTGCGCGGTCGGCCTGGTGATCAGGCTGTCGGCGGCGGAGAGCGAGACCGCGAGGTACTGCGCGTCCGGCGGCCAGCGGCGGTGCAACCCGGCGGCCGCCGTCCGGTCGAACACCCACTGCAGGGGCGAGTCGAGGGCGGCGACGAACTCGGGCTCGAGCACCCGGCGGTCGTAGACGACGTGGGCGTTGACGATGGGTGAGCTGCCCAGGCGGGCGGCCCACCCGGGTGGGTACCGCAGTGTCGCGGGCGGCAGCAGCCGGTCCGCGGCCGTGGGGGGCACGGCGCAGACGATCCGGTCGAACACCAGCTCCTCCTCGTGGTCCACCGCCCGGGTGAGGGTGAGCCGCCAGCCGCCGTCCGGCCGCGCCGCCAGCCGGCGAGCCTTCGTCGAGAGCCGGACGTCGACCTCGGCGGCGCGTAACGCGCGTCCTGCGGCGTCGTCGTGCAGCCGCCCGAGCGGTACCCGGGACCAGCCGATGTCGCCGGCCGCCGGGTCGGTGAGCAGGCCCTGCTGGAAGACGGTGGCGGCCAGGGCCAGCGAGGCCCGGTCCGCGGTCGCGTTGAGCGTCGCCACCCCGACCAGGTCCCACAGCGCCGCGACGGCGCGGTCGCTCTGCCCGTGTTCGGTCAGCCACTCGGCGAAGCTGCGGGCGTCGGTCCGGGGGTCGGTCGGATCGAGCGCGCGCATCGCCAGCGCCGCACCGATCAGCCGCAGTCGGTCGCGAACCGCTAGCGGACGGTAACGAAGCAGCGCCCCCGCGAGATGCAGCGGCGCCGGCAGCCGAGTGCGGCGCAACCGGCTCGGCCGCCGGCCGGGGGCATGGACCGCGATGTCCAACCGGGCTTGCAGGACCACCTGGTCGGTGACCCCGAGCCGGTCCAGCAGCGCCCGGTACGAGGTGCAGCAGCGCAGGAACACGTGCTGCCCGGTGTCGATGTCCAGCTCACCGCGGCGGAACGAGGCCGCCAGGCCACCGAGCCGGGGGCGTGACTCCACCAGCGTCACCGCGCACCCCGCGTCGGCACATCGCAGGGCCGCGGTGATCCCGGCCAGACCACCGCCGATTACACCCACCCGTAGCGTCATGGCGTCCCGTTCCCCGGTCGCGGGCCGAGCCCGGACAGCGCCCGCGCCGCCACCGCGGCCTTCTGCCAGCCCGACAGCGACCGCCGCGCGCGGTAGACCGACGGCGGGTCGGCCGCGATGTCCTCGAGCAACCTGCGGTAGATGCCGGCCATCGCGCCGGCGCAGGCGGCGCTGCGGCGGTCGAGCAGCGGGATCAGCCGCAGCCCGTCGGCGTACCAGTCGCGCGCCCGGGCGGCACTGAACCGGATCAGCTCCGCCAGCCCACCCGTGGGGTCCACGAGCGCGCCGAACTCGTCGACGGCGAGTTCGGCGCCGAACCGGTCCAGATCCTCGCGGGGCAGGTAGACCCGGCCGTTGAGCAGATCCTCGCGGATGTCGCGCAGGATGTTGGTCTGCTGCAGCGCGATGCCGAGCGCGTCGGCGTAGCGTCCCGCCTCCGGATGCGGCCGCGAGCCGAAGACCCCCAGGCACAGCCGCCCCACCGAACCGGCCACGCAGCGGCAGTAGGTGACCATGTCCTCGAAGCTCTGGTAGGTCAGCCCCGCCGTGTCCATCCGGATGTCCCGCTCGACCCCGTCGACGAGCTCGTCGAAGGCGCCCATCGGGATCGGGTAGCGGTGGGCGGCGTCGGCCACCGCGGTGAGTACCGGGTCGGCCGGATCCGGCGGGGTGCGCAGCGCGGCGCGGACCGCGGCCAGCGCGCGGGACTTCTCGGCGGCGGGCAGGTCCCCATCGCCGATGTCGTCGATGCGCCGGGCCAGCGCGTAGACCGCGCACAGCGCCGATCGTTGGGCGGGCGGGAGCAGCCGGATTCCGTAGAAGAAGTTGCGCGCCTCGCTGCGGGTGATCGACTCACAGGTCGCATAGGCACCCTGCAGGGTGCTCGGCGCGTGACGCGATGCTGTCATCGGATGCTCCGGGTGAGTGCGGCGACGAGGTGACGGGCGAGATCACGACGCCGGGGCGCGCACGACCCGCGCAGGACGTCCCACTCCCGGCGGCGCAGTGCGTCGGCCGCGGCCCGGCCACCGGCGACGTAGCCGGCGACGGCCAGCCGGCCCCAGCCCCGCATCCGGCCCACGACGGGTGCACCGGAGTCCAGCAGCGCCACCGCGCGCGCGGTCTCGCAGGCCAGCAGCCGGCGCAGCGCCGGTCCGGCGCTGGGCGCGTCGAGCGCCTCCTCGGGAACACCGAAGGCCGCGAGGTCCTCGGTGGGCAGATAGACGCGCCCCCGGCGGCGGTCCTGCCCGACGTCCTGCCAGTGCTCCAGCAGTTGCAGCGCCGTGCACACCGCGTCGGAGGCTCGGAGGGTCGTGGGGTCGGGTGTCGAACCGGGCTCGCCGAACAGCGCCAGTACCAGCCTGCCGATCGGCACCGCGGACAGCTCGCAGTAGCCGAGCAGGTCGCTCCAGGTCTCGTAGCGGGTGACGCGCTGGTCCTGCAGGTTCGCCTCGATCAGCCGGTCGAACGGCTCGCGGGCCAGTCCGAAGGCGGCGACGGTGGGGACCAGCGCGCGCAGGACGGGGGAGCGCGGCCCGGCGGGTCCGCCCGCCCAGACCAGGGCGAGATCGTCGGCGAACTCCCGCAACCGGGCCGTCCGGTCGCCGTCCGCCTCGTCGCCGAGGTCGTCGATCGTCCGCACGACGTCGTAGACGGCACGCAGAGGCGTCCGCAGCCGAGCCGGGAGCACCCGCAGGGCGACCGGGAAGTTCTCGGTCCGCTCGGCCAGGCGTAGCCGGGCGTCCGCACCGGGCACCGGCCCGGCGGACACACCTCCCCCCGGCGACCGTCCAGCCGGAAGATGCCCAGCCGTCATGGGACCGATGCTGCTCCGGACCCATCTCGATCTCTGCGCAATTCTGGTTAGTTCTTCGCGCCCGAACTTGTCACTCCTGGACAAATTCGGATCGGGCCGGAGCCCGATTGACGCGGATGTCGCGCGCGTGAGGTCATGGATTCAGAATTCGTCCGACAAGCCTATGGTCCGGTCCGCTGGGGAGCGCGGGAGTGCTGCCGGTCGGCTACCCGAACTCGCTTCAGGCCGGACGGCTCGCGTGTGGGGCGGACGGGATCGGGGTATCCGTCCGTACGGTCTTCCGGGAGAGGTGAACGCCGTGCAGGAGATGCGTGTCGTGGCGGTCGGGCTGGATCCCCGCGAGTCACATCCGGTGTTGCTGCTACAGGAGGCGACGGGCCGGCAGCGGGTTCTTCCGGTCTGTGTGGGTCTGCCCGAGGCCACCGCGATCGAACTCGAGCGCCAGCATGTCGTCGCGCCCCGCCCGGTGACCCATCAGCTGATCGCCAACGTCATCCGCTCGGCCGGGCGCCGGCTCGAACACGTGCGGATCACCGCGCTGCGCGACAGCATCTTCCATGCCGAACTCGTCCTCGATCAGGGCACCCGGGTCTCGGCGCGGGTCAGCGACGCCGTCACCCTCGCACTGCACCTCGACGTGCCGATCCAGGCCGAGGAGGTCGTGCTCGAGGAGGCGGCGCTGGCCAGCGCCGAGGTGATCGATGCCGATGCGCTCATGAGCCGGTCCGACGAGGCCGACGAGATCGGCACCGAGGCCGCCGAGACCAGCGCCGAGGAACTCGAGGAGTTTCGGCGATTTCTCGACAGGGCCTCCCCGGAGGACTTCGGCACGAACGACTGAGCGTCCGAACGGTCAGGCCCGGTCGCGGATATCGGCACCCACACCGGCCGCCCGGGCGCAGTGCGCGCAGCAGAAGAACCGTCCGTCGGCCTGCGCCCCGTGCCCGACGACCCGGCACCCGCAGTGCTCGCACACCGGAGCCATCCGGTGAATCGCGCATTCGAAGCTGTCGAACACGTGGACGGCCCCCTGGGCGTGCACCTCGAAGGCCATGTCGTAGTCGTTCCCACAGACCTCACACCGGGCCATGGCGCCCTCCCCGCAGCCATCCGCTCGTTCTCGGTCGGATAGCCGGGATGGCCCGGCTCGAAACGTGCCGGTAACCGATCCTGACGGCGCGATGCGCACGTGCGCGAACCGCGGGAGGCCGGATCTGGCCGTCCCGCGGTTCGGCTGGGTGATAGCTCGGGGCGCGTGCGCGCGGGCTGATCGTGACAGAGAACACAGCAAGATGCAACCATCCGGGCCGGTACGGGTGGATGATGCGCCGCCCGGCGAAGTGCGGGACCGTATCCGAGGAAGATGCCCGCGCTGGTCAGTGCCCGGTACCGGGAGGAACCGATGGACCCTTCCCGCGCAGAACAGCTCGTCTTCGGGATCGTCCTTGCCGTCGTCGCCGCGGCCTCGTTGGTCTTCGCGCTCGTCGGCGCGCGGATCCACGACCGAGAGGCGCTGACGATGGGAGTCGGCTTCGGGGCGGCAATGGGGTTCCTCGCCCTGGTGCTGTGCACCGGCTGGGTGAACCTGCTGCCGCTGCCCCATTAGCGGCCGGTCTCGGTTGGCGCTCGGTGGCGGTCTCGCCGGTTCGCGTGTCCGGCCGCCCGGGACCGGAGGCGCGGGACTCGCGCGCAGGACGCCGGTGGGGGACCCGGCAGCACCCGCGCGGCCGCGGTGGGCGGAGCATCCGAGTTGTCCGAATGTTTCCGGCGGTGCCGACCCGGGAGCACCCGGATGAGTTGCGCCTCCGGCATTCGTTCCGCACCCGGACCGTCCCCACTCCCGTGTGTCGGTAGCCGGCTCGCCGTTATTCGCGGCCGAGCGTGATTTCTGGAGTCGTGACTCCCCGCGCGCATCGCACTTGTTCGGATCCGGTCCGTCCGGCGGTCTTGGCGGCCGCGGGGAACCGGGTGTGGGAGTCACACCGAACCCCGCGTTCGGCCGTTGAGGCCTGGCCGCGGCGGCCGGGGATGTAGGGGCCTGCGGTCGGCCGACGATCGGTCTGCAAGGCAAGGGGCCCACGGGTATGGTGCGTTCGCGGCGTGGGTGAACCGGCCGCCGGCGACCGGCCCGAGGTGGTCGGCGGGGATCCGAATCCGGGTCCTCTCGGTAGGTCGAAAGAATAGTTATCCGTACACCGGTTGCCGGCGCCTGGATCACCGAACCCCGGGATTTACGAAGCGGCAAGTCCTGATACGCTTGCTTTGGCTGTAAGTGAGCGTGTGGCGTGTCCCACCCAACTCTGAGAATGGATGTGCTGGATGGCACGAAACGTTGTGGTTCGCCTGGTCGACGACCTCGATGGATCGGACGCGTCGGAGACCGTGGAGTTCGCTGTGGACGGTCGAACGTATGTGATCGACCTGTCCCAGGACAACCGTCGAAAGCTCGACGATGTGCTGGCCCCCTTCGTCGCCGCCGCGCGGAAGGTGGGTCGCGGGACTCGTGGCGGCGGGTCGCGACCGCGGCGGATGAGTACGTCCACTGTGGTCACCCCGGGGGCTGTGGCCGAGGGGGTTTCGTCGGCCGCCGCCCGGGCGCGAAACGAGGCGATCCGGACGTGGGCCCGGGAGAACGGGTTCGAGGTGTCGTCGCGAGGGCGAATCCGCGGCGAGGTCCTCGCGGCATACGAGCAGCGGGAAACCACGCCGCAGACGAAGCCGGAGCCCGCCGGCGAGGAGCCGAAGAAGAAGAAGCGGGCGCGCGTGAAGATCACCGACCCGTTCGACGTCGGACAGGCCAGCTGACGTCCCCTCGGCAGGAATGACGCGGGGCCCGCGCAATTCTGCCGCCTCCTGATATTTCCGCACTCCCGCCGGAATTCGCGGAGCCTGGCGGCGGCGACGGTTTGGGTGTCCTATGGGGTGATGGACGCCGTGATCCTCGGAACCGGCCCGCTGTGCGCGACGGATGTCGTCGCCGTCGCCCGGGGCGGAGCACCCGTCGTGCTGTCGTCGGAGGCGGAGGCCGAGATCGCCCGCAGCCGTGCCGTCATCGACGCACTGGCCGGGGACCCCGCTCCGCACTACGGCGTGTCCACCGGGTTCGGCGCCCTCGCGACCCGGCATATTCCGGCACCGCTGCGCGCGCGTCTGCAGCAGAGCGTGGTCCGCTCACACGCCGCCGGATCCGGCCCGGAGGTGGAGCGCGAGGTGGTGCGCGCGCTCATGGTGCTGCGCCTGGCGACGCTCGCCACCGGGCGGACCGGGATCCGACCGGAAACGGCGCGTGCCTACGCCGCGCTGATCAGCGCGGGCATCACCCCGGTCGTCCCCGAGTACGGCTCACTGGGCTGCTCGGGAGACCTGGTCCCGCTCGCCTGCTGCGCGCTGGCGTTGACCGGGGAGGGCGAGGTCCGCGACGCCGGGGGGGCACGACGTTCCGCGGCCGACGCGCTCGCCGCGGCCGGCATCGCGCCCGTGGTGCTGGCCGAGAAGGAGGGCCTTGCCCTCATCAACGGGACCGACGGCATGCTCGGCATGCTGGTGCTGTCCTGCCATGACCTGCGCCGGTTGCTGCGTACCGCGGACGTCACGGCCGCGATGAGCGTCGAGGCGCTGCTCGGGACCGACGCGGTGTTCGCCGCCGACCTGCAGGCGTTGCGACCGCACCCCGGGCAGGCCGACGCGGCCGCGAACCTGTGCGCGTTGCTGGCCGAGTCAGGGATCATGGCCAGCCACCGCACCCCGGACTGCACCCGGGTGCAGGACGCCTACTCGCTGCGCTGCGCTCCGCAGGTCCACGGGGCCGCCCGCGACACACTCGTGCACGCCGAACTGGTCGCCGACCGGGAGCTGGCCAGCGCCATCGACAACCCGGTCGTCACCCTCGACGGCCGGGTGGAGAGCAACGGCAACTTCCACGGCGCCCCGCTCGCCTTCGTGCTGGACTTCCTGGCGATCGCGGTCGCCGACGTCGCCTCGATCGCCGAGCGGCGCACCGACCGGTTCCTCGACGTCGCCCGCAGCCATGGGCTCGCCGCCTTCCTCGGCGACGACCCCGGGGTGGACTCCGGACACATGATCGCGCAGTACACCCAGGCCGCGATCGTGTCCGAGCTCAAACGGCTCGCCGTGCCGGCGTCGGTGGACTCGATCCCGTCCAGCGCGATGCAGGAGGACCACGTCTCGATGGGCTGGGCGGCCGCCCGCAAGCTGCGGCGGAGCATCGACGGGCTGGCCCGGGTGCTGGCGATCGAGCTGCTCACCGCCGCCCGCGGCCAGGATCTGCGCCACCCCCTGGCGCCCGCGCCCGCCACCGGGGCGGTCGTCGCGGGGCTGCGCGCCCACGTCGGCGGCCCCGGCCCCGACCGCCACCTCGCCCCCGAGATCGAGGCCGCGGTCGCCTACGTGTCCTCGGGCGCGGCGCTCGCCGCGGCCGAATCGGTGACCGGCCCATTGCGCTGACCCGCCCGTGAGCGGCGGGGCCGGTGCGGCGTTGCTCGCGGCTCACGAGCCGCCCGAAGGGAGGAAGACCATGAAAGGCGCCCGCCCCGTCCGCGCTTCGCGCGGCACCGCGCTCACCGCCCGCTCCTGGCAGACCGAAGCCCCACTGCGGATGCTCTGCAACAACCTCGACCCCGAGGTCGCCGAACGCCCGGACGATCTGGTCGTCTACGGCGGCACCGGCCGCGCCGCCCGCGACTGGGCATCCTTCGACGCGATGGTGCGCACCCTCACCACCCTCGGCGACGACGAGACCATGCTGGTGCAGTCCGGCAGGCCCGTCGGCGTGCTGCGCACCCACGAATGGGCGCCGCGGGTGCTCATCGCCAACGCGAACCTCGTCGGGGAATGGGCGACGTGGCCGGAGTTCCGCAGGCTCGAACGGCTCGGCCTGACGATGTACGGGCAGATGACCGCGGGATCGTGGATCTACATCGGTACCCAGGGAATCCTGCAGGGCACCTACGAGACGTTCGCCGCGGTCGCCGCCAAGCGGTTCGGTGGGACTCTGGCCGGCACCCTCACCGTCACCGGCGGCTGCGGGGGGATGGGCGGGGCGCAGCCCCTCGCCGTCACCCTCAACGAGGGGGTCTGCCTGATCGTCGACGTCGAGCCCGAGCGTCTGCACCGCCGGCTGCGCACCCGCTACCTCGACGAGCTGGCTCCGGATCTCGACGAGGCGGTGGCCCGCTGCGAGCGGGCCAGGGCGCAGCGCCGGGCGGCATCGGTCGGGGTCGTGGGCAACTGCGCCACCGTGCTCCCGGAGCTGCTGCGCCGCGGCGTGCCCGTCGACATCGTCACCGACCAGACCTCGGCCCACGACCCGCTGTCCTACCTGCCCGAGGGGATCTCGACCGAGGACTGGGACGACTACGCGCGGCGCAAGCCGGAGGAGTTCACCGACCGGGCGCGGGCGTCGATGGCCCGCCACGTCGAGGCGATGGTCGGATTTCTCGACGCGGGCGCCGAGGTGTTCGACTACGGCAACTCCCTCCGCGACGAGGCCCGCCGCGGCGGCTACGAGCGGGCGTTCGCGTTCCCGGGCTTCGTACCCGCCTACCTCCGGCCGCTGTTCTGCGCGGGCAAGGGCCCGTTCCGGTGGGTGGCGCTGTCGGGCGACCCGGCCGACATCCGCGCCACCGACGCCGCGGTCCTCGACCTGTTCGGGGACGACGACCAGCTGCATCGGTGGATCAGGGCCGCCCAGCAGCGCGTCGCCTTCCAGGGCCTTCCGGCGCGGATCTGCTGGCTCGGCCACGGCGAGCGGGACCGCGCCGGGATGCGGTTCAACGACATGGTCGCCGCGGGCGAGCTGAGGGCGCCGATCGTCATCGGTCGTGACCACCTCGACGCGGGCTCGGTCGCCTCGCCGTACCGGGAGACGGAGGCGATGGCCGACTCCTCCGACGCGATCGCCGACTGGCCGCTGCTCAACGCCCTGGTCAACACCGCCTCGGGGGCGACCTGGGTGTCGATCCACGACGGCGGCGGCGTCGGTATCGGACGATCCATCCATGCCGGACAGGTCACCGTCGCCGACGGCACCGACCTGGCCCGCGCGAAGATCGAGCGGGTGCTCACCAACGATCCGGGTACCGGCGTGCTGCGGCACGTCGACGCCGGGTACCCGCAGGCCGAGCGGGTCGCGACCGCGCACGGCCTGCGGATCCCGATGGCGGAGCGGCCGCGGTGAGCCTGCGCGGCGAGCCCGCGAGCGAACCGTCGGCATGGTTCGCCGCGCAGGCGCTGCTGCCCGCCGGACCCGCCACCGACGTGAGGTTCGAGATCGCCGACGGGCGGTTCGCCGCAATCACCGCGGGCACCGCCGCCGCGGGAGCCGCCCGGCTGCCCGGGATCGTGCTACCCGGGTTGGCCAACGCCCACAGCCACGCCTTCCACCGGGCGCTGCGCGGGCGCACCCACGACCGCGGCGGCACGTTCTGGACCTGGCGCGAACGGATGTACGCGCTTGCGCGGCGGCTCGACCCCGACTCCTACCGGGCGCTGGCCCGCGCCACCTACGCCGAGATGGCGCTGGCCGGGTTCACCACGGTGGGGGAGTTCCACTACCTGCACCACGGGCGGGGCGGGGTGCGCTACGCGGAGCCGAACGCGATGGCGGCCGCGCTGCGGGAGGCGGCCGCGGACGCCGGGGTCCGGCTGACCGTGATCGACACCTGCTATCTCGCGGGCGGCCTCGGCCCGGGCGGCCATCGGCCGCTCGACGAGGTGCAGCGGCGCTTCTCCGACGGCGACGTCGGCGCCTGGGCCGAGCGGGTGGCGGCGCTGAGGGAGAGCCCGGGGCTGCGGGTCGGGGTGGCCCTGCACTCGGTGCGGGCGGTTCCTCGCCCGGCCCTGTCCGTCGTCGCCGAAACCGCCCGCGGGCGGCCACTGCATGTGCACCTGTCCGAGCAGCCCGCCGAGAACGAGGCCTGTCTGGCGTACTACGGCCGCACGCCCACCCGGCTGCTGGCCGACCACGGGCTGCTGGGCCCGGACACGACCGCGGTGCACGTCACCCATCCGACCGGTGCCGATATCGCGCTGCTCGGCGAGGCAGGCACCGCGGTCTGCCTCTGCCCGACCACCGAACGAGACCTCGCCGACGGCATCGGGCCGGCCCGGGCCTTGGGCGAGGCCGGGGCCCGGCTCGTGCTGGGTACCGATCAGCACGCGCTGATCGACCCGTTCGAGGAGGCGAGGGCCCTGGAGATGCACGAGCGGCTGACCTCCGGCCGGCGCGGCCGCTTCGGCCCGGACGCGCTGCTGACGGCGCTGACCGGGCACGACTGTCTGGGCTGGCCGGATGTGGGCCGGCTGGAGGTCGGGGCCCGCGCCGACCTCGTCGCGGTGCGCGGCGACACCGTTCGCACCGCGGGCGCGGCGCCGGACCAGATCGTCTACGCGGCCGCGGCCGCCGACGTCGACACCGTGATCGTCGACGGACAGCTCGTGGTCGAGGATGGGCGGCATCGGCTCGGGGATGTCGCGGCCCTGCTGCGCGCCGCGATCGAGCCGCTGTGGGTGGACCGATGAGCGGCCGGCGGGCGCGGACCTGTCAGCGACGCTGCGAACGCGACGGGGGTGCCGTTCGATCACGCTCTGCACCGCAGAAACGTCGCGTTCGCGGCAACGGCCGGTGGGGAGGTGGGCTGTGGGGAGCGTTCTGATCACCGGTATCGGCGAGCTGGTGACCAACGATCCCGGCGTCGGGGACGGCTCGGCGCTGGGTGTGCTCACCGACGCTGCGCTCGTCGTCGACGGGGACCGCGTCGCCTGGATCGGCCCGGCCGCCCACGCCCCGGACGCGGACACCCGGGTCGACCTCGGTGGCCGGGCCCTCGTGCCCGGCTTCGTCGACGCCCACACCCATCTCGTGTTCGCCGGGGACCGGGCGGCGGAGTTCGCCGCGCGGATGGCGGGCGCCCGCTACGACGGCGGCGGCATCGCGGCCACCGTCGCCGCCACCCGGCGCGCCACCGACGCGCAGCTTCGTGCGCTGCTGGCCGCGCGCATCGTCGAGCTGCGGGCGCAGGGCACCACCACCGTGGAGATCAAGAGCGGCTACGGGCTGACCGTCGCCGACGAGGTGCGCGCGCTGCGGCTGGCCGCCGAGGTCACGGCCGAGACGACCTTCCTCGGGGCACATGTGGTGCCCACCGGCGCGGCCCGCGATGCCTACCTCGCGCTCGTCACCGGGGAGATGCTGGCGGCCTGCGCGCCGCACGCGCGCTGGATCGACGTGTTCTGCGAACCGGCGAGCCCGCACGCGTTCGACGGCGACGAGGCCCGCGCCGTGTTGGCCGCCGGGGCGGCCGCCGGGTTGGGGCTGCGGGTGCACGGCAACCAGCTCTCGGCCGGGCCTGGGGTGACGCTGGCCGTCGAGCTCGGCGCGGCGAGCGTCGACCACTGCACCCATCTGACCAGAGCCGACGTCGACGCCCTCGCCGCCGGAACCACGGTGGCCACGCTGCTGCCCGGCGTGGAGTTCTCGACGCGATCGCCCTACCCCGACGCTCGGCGGCTGCTCGACGCGGGGGCCACCGTGGCGCTGGCGACCGACTGCAACCCCGGAACCAGCTACACCTCCTCGATGCCGCTGATCATCGCGCTCGCCGTGCGGGAGATGCGGATGACACCCGCCGAAGCGCTGTGGGCGGCAACGGCGGGTGGTGCGCGGGCGCTGCGCCGCGACGACGTCGGGGTGCTCGGGCCGGGGCGGCGGGCGGATCTCACGGTCCTGGACGCGCCCAGTCACCTGCATCTGGCCTATCGCCCCGGCGTGCCGATCGCCCGCGCGCTGTCGCCGGGTGGTGAGGGCGTCGCCTCCGCCGCCGGGTCGGTCAGCCCCGCAGCGGCCGCCCCGCCGGCCCTCGGATGAGGCCGCCTCAGCGGACCTCCGCCACCATGAGCGCGTTTCCCTCCGGGTCGCGGAGCCAGAACAGCGGCGGGACCGGGTCCCCCATCCGGCTGACCTCGGCGTCGACATCGACGCCACTGGCCTTCAGCTGCGCGTGGTAGGCATCGATATCCGCGGTCTGGAGGCTGATTCCGGTCTGCTTGCCGCCGACCTTCCCGTCCGGCCCCGGAGGGCAGATGGCGATCACTGTGTCGGCGCCGGCGGGAGCGACCTCGACCCAGCGATAGTTGCCGCCGATCGGGAGGTCGGTGCGCTTCTCGAACCCGAGCCGGTCCGTGTAGAACTCGATCGCCCGGTCCACGTCTTCGACCGGAACGATGACTTTGGCGATCTTGCTGACGCCGGTGGTGTTGCCGGTGCTCATCGGCTCCTCCTTGTTCGGGGTGTCGATTGTGAAGACCGCCGCCGGCGGTGGAACTCATCGCTCGCCGCGGATCGATTGCGGTGTGCCCCGGATCGACGTGATGGAGCCACCGGCGGCCACCGACCATCAACCTGCGGCCCGCGCTCACCCCGTTGGCCGGCCGGACGCCGCACCGGCCCGCAACGCCGCCGATCTCGGGCCGCCCGTCGCGCTCGTCAGCTGAGGCCGCCGGGGGTCGCCGGGCCCGCTGCTCGAGATCCTTCACGACGAGGTCGAGTGGTACGAGGCGGAGCACGTCACGTACTGGCCGGGTGGGGCCTTCATCGGTCCGCAGGCCGTTCTCGAGGGCGTCATCGGTCGGAGTCCGCAGGACTTCGAGAACTTCGAGATCAAACGGATCGTCGAAGGTGGCGACACGGTCCTCGTGGAGGCGCGTCATCTCCAGGCTCCACGAACGGACCTCCTCGCCGTACGTGTCACCCGGCCCGCGTTCCGCTCAGCGGGAGCGCGGATCGTCCTCGGGATGGACTTCCGGGCCGACGCCGTAGGCGGCCATCTCCGATGGTGCGGGAAGCCGTCCGCCGTGGGACTCGGCCCGGAAGCGTTCGACCAGGTGCGGGTAGTGCAGCTCGAACGCGGGGCGTTCGGAGCGGATGCGGGGCAGCTCGGTGAAGTTGTGCCGCGGCGGCGGGCAGGAGGTGGCCCATTCCAGGGAGTTGCCGAAGCCCCAGGGGTCGTCCACGGTGACCACGCGGCCGTAGCGGTAGGAGCGGAACACGTTCCAGATGAACGGCAGGGTGGAGGCGCCCAGGATGAACGCGCCGACCGAGGAGAT
>NZ_JBHSQW010000034.1:112909-113505 GCF_042658695.1 Pseudonocardia hispaniensis
TGGTGAACCCGTCGGTGGGCAGGTAGTCGGCGTAGCGGCGGGGCATGCCCTCGTTGCCCAGCCAGTGCTGGACCAGGAAGGTGGTGTGGAAGCCGATGAAGGTGAGCCAGAAGTGGATCTTGCCGAGGCCCTCGTCGAGCATCCGGCCGGTCATCTTGGGGAACCAGAAGTAGATGCCGGCGTAGGTGGCGAACACGATCGTGCCGAACAGCACGTAGTGGAAGTGGGCCACCACGAAGTAGGTGTCCGAGACGTGGAAGTCCAGCGGTGGGGAGGCCAGCAGCACCCCGGTCAGACCGCCGAACACGAACGTCGTGGCGAAGCCGATCGAGAACAGCATCGGCGTTTCGAAGGTCAGCTTGCCGCGCCACATGGTGCCGATCCAGTTGACGAACTTGATGCCGGTCGGGATCGCGATCAGGAACGTCGTCAGGGAGAAGAAGGCCAGCAGCACCGCGCCGGTGGCGAACATGTGGTGCGCCCACACCGCGCCGGAGAGCACCGCGATGGACAGCGTGGCGAACACCATTCCCTTGTAGCCGAACAACGGCTTGCGGGAGAACACCGGAATGATCTCGGTGATGATGCCGAAGAAG
>NZ_JBHSQW010000034.1:113701-216878 GCF_042658695.1 Pseudonocardia hispaniensis
CAGTGGCGGGAAGGCCAGTAGCACCAGGAACCCGGTGACCAGGATGTTCCAGGTGAAGATCGGCATCCGGAACATGGTCATCCCGGGCGCGCGCAGACAGACGATCGTGGTGATGAAGTTGACCGCGCCCAGGATCGTGCCCAGCCCGGCGATGATCAGGCCCATGGCCCACAGGTCGCCACCCACCCCGGGGGAATGGGTTGCGTCGTTCAACGGGGCGTAGGCCGTCCAGCCGAAGTCCGCGGCCCCACCCGGAGTGGCGAACCCTGAGATCACCATCAGCCCGCCGAACAGGAACAACCAGTAGGAGAACGCGTTCAGTCGTGGGAACGCCACGTCCGGGGCGCCGATCTGCAGCGGCACGATGTAGTTGGCGAAACCGAACAAAATGGGCGTCGCGTACAGCAGCAGCATGATGGTGCCGTGCTCGGTGAACAGTTGGTTGTACTGTTCGTTCGACAGGAACTGCAGTCCGGGTACGGCGAGTTCGGCGCGCATCAGCATCGCCATCAGCCCGCCGGCCATGAAGAACCCGAACGACGTGACCAGGTACAGGATCGCGATGTCCTTGGGGTCGGTCGTTCCTAACATCCACAGCAACCGGCTGCCCTTGCGCACCGGCCGGGCCGGGTACGGGCGGGTGGTGATCGGCTTCGGTGCGACTGCCGTCATGAGCGCCCTCCTCGCGGAGAAAAGCGGGTCGACCATTCGCGGGCGGCCCGCACGGGGATTGTTTCACCCCGTTGATTCGCTCGCCAGAGTGCGCGAAACCGTCCGGCGCGTCGCGGATACCATTCGCGTCGATCAGCCCGCTGAGGGGGACGCGCCATCGTCGCGACAGACGACGCTGCGCGCCAGCTCCCGCACGGCGAGGGCCCGCGAGGGCAGGCAGGGGACCACCGCGCTCAACCCGCATATCCGCAGCACGGTCTCGGTGGCGGGACCGGTCACGACGGCGAGCCTGCGCCCGCGCGCCTGCGGCTCGAGGAGCACACCGACACCTGCCGAGGCCAGAAACGTCAGCTCGGCGAGATCGACGACGACGTCGGGGCCCAGGTCGAACGCGGCGTCGAGGTAGCCGCGTAGCTGGGCGGCGTTGCTCATGTCCACCTCGCCGCGCACGGCGCAGATCACCGTCCCGGACGCGTCGGTGATCAGCTCGGCGGCGAGCATCTCGCCGCCGGCACTCGCTGCGGGACACACGCGGCCGACCCTACAACCCTTCGGAGCGGTCCGAGGGCGCCAACTCGGGGACAACCGGGCCAGGGCGGATTCCGGAGAGGGTGGCAGGCGCGGACCGGTGGGTGCCCGCGGGTAGCCGCGGCCGGGTGCGGGTATTCACCGACATGCCTGCACGCGAAGAGCTACCCGGCACGCTCACCCGCTCCGACGAGAAGGCCCAGCGCACCTGGCTGAAGGCGCACGACTCCGCCGTGGAGACCTATGGTGAAGGTCAGCGTGCCCACCGCACCGCCTACGCCGCGCTCAAGCACACCCATGAGAAGGTTGGCGATCACTGGGAGCCCAAGGACCGGCCCGGACCACCGCGAAGAGCCGCTCGGGGCGAGCGGGCTAGGCTGCCCACAGCCGTTCACCCGCCGGTCCGGCGGTACGACGGGAGGTCGGGAGCGCCGGGGTGACGTCGCGGTGAAGCGGACCGAGGGTGTGCTGTCGGACGGTCGACGCATCATCTGGTTCGACGAGAGCGACGACGCGGCCCGCGACGCGGTCGATCGGCGCGGTCTGCCCCGGCTGGTCTCGGCGTCGCAGCTGCGGTTCGACCCGCTGCTCGGCGAATGGGTCGCCATCGCCACGCATCGGCAGGACCGCACCTTTCTGCCACCGGCCGAGGAATGTCCGCTGTGTCCCACCGTCGCGGGCCGGCACTCGGAAATCCCCACCTCCGATTACGACGTCGTCGTGTTCGAGAACAGGTTCCCCGCGTTCGGCGGGGCCGACGCCGCGGGCGGGCGCTGCGAGGTCGTCTGCTTCACCAGCGACCACTCCTCGTCGTTCGGCGCGCTCAGCCCCGCCCGCGTACGGCTGGTCGTCGACGTGTGGGCCGACCGGACCGCGGAGCTGGGCGAGTTGCCCGGTGTGCGGTACGTGTTCCCGTTCGAGAACCGGGGCGCCGAGATCGGTGTGACCGTGCCTCACCCGCACGGCCAGATCTACGCGTACCCGTACGTGCCGCCGCTGCCCGCCCGGATGCTCGCCATGGCCAGGGCGCACGCCGAGGCCACCGGCCGCAACCTGTTCGCCGACGTACTCAGCGCGGAGCGGGAGGCGGGGGAGCGGGTGGTGCTCGCCGGGCGGTACTGGACGGCGTTCGTCCCGCGGGCCGCCCGCTGGCCGGTGGAGGTGCATCTCTACCCGAACCGGCGAGTCCCGGATCTGGCGGCGCTCCAGGACGCCGAACGCGACGAGTTCGCCGATCTCTACCTCGATGTGCTCGGCCGCCTCGACGCGCTGTACGACGCTGCGCTGCCCTACGTGGCGGCGTGGCAGCAGGCCCCGGCTCGTCCGGACCGCGACGGCGACCGAGAACTGGCCCATCTGCATCTGCGGGTGTTCTCCATCCGGCGCGCGCCGGACAGGCTCAAGTACCTCGCCGGGTCGGAGAGTGGCGCCGGGGCGTTCATCAGCGACGTGCTGCCCGAGGCGGTCGCGCAGCGTCTGCGCGGCGCGTGATGAGCGGGGCCGTCCCGCTGTTCCGGCGCTGTTTCGGCACCGATCCGCAGGTCGGGTGGCGCGCGCCGGGCCGGGTGAACCTCATCGGCGAGCACACCGACTACAACGACGGATACGTACTGCCGATCGCGCTGTCGCTCGGCGTCACGGTCGCCCTGGCGCGCAACGGGTCCGATCGGCTGCGCCTGGTCTCGGCGCAGCACGGCCAGGACGTGGCGACCGTCGCGCTCGACGCCCTGGAGCCCGGCGCGCTATCGGACTGGACGGCCTATCCGGCCGGCGTCGTGTGGCAGCTGCGGCGCAGCGGCCTGGACGTCGGGCGGCACGGCGGCGGCCTGGACATCGCGGTCGACGGCGACCTGCCCGGTGGGGCCGGCCTGTCCTCCTCGGCCGCGCTCGAATGCGCGGCGGCGATGGCGCTGGACGAGCTGCTGCACCTCGGCCTGACCCGCCCGCAGGTCGCCGCCCACGCGCGGGCCGCGGAGCACGACTTCGTCGGCATGCCGTGCGGGGTGATGGACCAGTACGCGTCGCTGCTGTGCACCCAGGGGCACGCGCTGTTCCTCGATACCCGCACGATGACCACCGAGCAGGTTCCACTCGACTTCGCCGCGGCGGGCCTGCACCTGCAGCTCATCGACACCCGCGCCCCGCACCGGCTGGTCGAGGGCCACTACGCCGAGCGCCGCCGCAGCTGCGCCGAGGCCGCCGCGGCGCTGGGCGTCCCGGCGTTGCGCGATATCGACCGGGCCGCGCTCGGGGGCGCGCTGGCCCGCCTGAGCGACGCGACGGCGCGGCGCCGGACCCGTCACGTCGTCACCGAGAACATCAGGGTGCTGGAGACGGTTCGCCTGCTGCGTGACGGCAGACCGGACCGGATCGGCCCCCTGCTCACCGCGTCGCACGCCTCGCTGCGCGACGACTACGAGGTCAGCTGCCCCGAACTCGATCTCGCGGTGGACGCCGCCCTGGGCGCCGGAGCCCTGGGGGCGAGGATGACCGGGGGTGGCTTCGGTGGGAGCGTGATCGCACTCAGCGTTGCCGAGGACGCCGACGCCATCGCGGCTGCGGTGTGCGAAGCCTTCGCCGAGCACGGGTTCGCCGCCCCGATCCGGCTGGACGCCCACCCTGCCGCGGGCGCCGCGCGGATCACGGTCCCGCCCAGGCGATGACCGGGACCGATCCGGCGCACCGTCCGGTACCGCCCGGGATGCGGGACGAGCGGCTAGGTGTCGTGCGGTACGACCTGAGAGTCCGGGCCGGGGTAGTAGATCGACTCGTGTCCGTCCTGCCAGCGCACGCGGTAGTGCGCCGTATCAGCCGAGCCGAGCACCTCGAGGACCTCACCCCGGCGCGGAGGCACATCGAGAACCGAGGTGTTGATCACGATGTGGTCGCCGACGTCGGCATGCATCTGCTCGCTCCTCTCGACAGCGGGGGCTTCCGCCGCTTCCTGCGTCCGGCGGCCCTCCAGGCTACCGGCGCGCGAAGATCAGCGGCAGGGCCGGAAGCCTCCGGGCGCGGTCGTTCGGCGCGTCGGCCGGGCTCAGCCGTCGAGATGCGGCGGCAGCCCGAACAACGCGAACAGCTCGCCGCCGAGAAAGTGGGTGATGCCGGTGATCCGGCCGTCGGCGATCTCCGGGAGCTGGATCGCGAACGGCTCGCGTCGCCCATCCGGCCCGCTGGGCCTGTAGGACGCGAACCCCATCGCTCCGTTCACCGCGACCGGCAGCAGCCGGGAGCCGCGGCATCCGCTGCCCGGGCCGAGCATCCAGGCGCCGATGTCGTCGCGGCCGCGCAGCCACAGCTCGTACGGCGGCATGGTCTGCACCGCGTCCTCGTGCAGCAGGGCGACGAGCGACTCGACATCGAACCGTTCGAAGGCGTCGACGTACCGGTCGAGCAGCGCGCGGTGCTCCTCGTCGAGCGGGTCGGCCGGGCGGCCGGCCCCCAGGTCGCGGGCCGCGAGCGTGGCGCGGGCCCGCTGCAACGCGCTGTTGACGGACGCGACCGAGGTGTCGAGCAGTTCGGCGCTCTCGCTCGCCGACCAGCACAGCACGTCGCGCAGGATCAGCACGGCGCGCTGCCGTGGCGGCAGGTGCTGCAGCGCGGCCACGAACGCCAGCCGGACCGACTCGCGGGCCACGGCCGTCTCGGCCGGGTCGCCGGGGCCGGGCAGCACCCGGTCGTCCTGGATCGGCTCCACCCAGGCGCGGCCCTCCAGCGGGGCGCCGAGGGCGGCCTCGGTAGGCGCGCCCGAGGGCGAGAGGTCCATCGGAAGGGCCCGCCGCGTGCGGCCCTTGAGCATGTCCAGGCAGACGTTCGTGGCGATGCGGTAGAGCCACGAGCGCAGTGACGAGCGGCCGGCGAAGCCGTCGAGGCCGCGCCAGGCGCGGATCATCGTCTCCTGCACCGCGTCGTCGGTCTCGAACGCCGACCCGAGCATCCGGTAGCAGTACCCGGCCAGCTCCCTGCGGTGTTGCTCCAGCCGCGGGTCCAGCTCCGCGGTGCGCGCAGTCGTGGTTCCTCCGACAAGACCGGTCATCAGGGTCCCCCCTCGGCGGCGGTTCAGGTGCCCGGCGAACCGGACGCGGGCCAGGATAGGGAGCCGCACCGACAGTTCGCGAAGCGTCGCTCGCGACCGGGCGACGCGCATCGCGCGAACGTAGCGGCTCGCCGCTGTCGCCGTCACGTCGACGATCTGCGCCACGGACTCCGGGAGCGGCACACCTGGGTGGGTGGCCGACCAGCCGAGCAGCAGCAGCCGTCGCAGCAGGACGAAATCGTGCAGGTGCTCGAGGTCGAGCGAGGTGAGGTCGGCTTCGCGCCGGTAACCGTGCACCCACGCGTCGACCAGCTCGTCGGTCGCGTCACCGTCCGGCACGAACTGCAGCGGTGCCCCGATGTCGAACATCAGCCAGCTGTACCCACAGTCGTCGTAGTCGATGGACCAGAGGTCGTCTCCGTCGCGCATGAGGTTGAGCAGGTGGAGGTCACCATGGATGAGTCCGTGTCGCCCGCCGGAGCGGTCGTAGGCACGCAGTCGACGTATCAGCCGCTGCTCGGCGTTCAGCAGCGCTCGGGCCTCCGGGGGGCGCAGGTCGGGGTGGTGCCGCCATTGGCCGAACCGGGCCCGCTCGCCGAGGATGTCGGGCAGATACCAGTCGAAACGGCGAAAACCCGGGGGAAGCTCACAGAACCGGCGAGGACCGAGGCCGCCCGGACAGGGTCACGATCGACGGTTGCTCGGTGTCGAGGTGCCCGCCCGCGGGCTGCGCACTCCCAGCGAACTGCCTGCTCAGCACCCACCGTGAGTGCGTAACAGTGTTCTAACACTGTTACGCACTCACGGGTGCGTCAGCGCGGCCGGCCGGTCTGCGGGGGCCTGCTGCCGGCGGCGAACGGGTCGGGCCAGACCGCTCCGGGGCCGCTGTACCCCTGCTCGGCCGCGGCGTGCAGCGTCCACTGCGGGTCGTAGAGGTGCGGGCGGCCCAGGGCGCACAGGTCGGCCCGCCCGGCCAGCAGGATCGAGTTGACGTCGTCCCACGACGAGATCGCCCCGACCGCGATCACTGCGACGCCGAGCTCGCGGCCGACCTCGTTGCGGATCCGGTCGGCGTACGGCGTCTGGTAGCTGCGCCCGAACTCCGGCCGCTCGGCCTTGACCACCTGCCCCGTCGAGACGTCGATGCCCGCGGCCCCGTGCTGGGCGAACGCCCGCGCCACCTCGACGGCGTCGTCGACGTCGGTGCCGCCCTCGTACCAGTCCGTGGCCGAGATCCGCACGGTGATCGGCCGCCCCGCCGGCCACGCCGCCCGCACCGCGTCGAAGACCTCCAACGGATAGCGCAGCCGGTTCGCCAGGCACCCGCCGTATCGGTCGGTGCGGGTGTTGGACAGCGGGGAGATGAACGAGGAGAGCAGGTAGCCGTGCGCGCAGTGCAGTTCCAGGACGTCGAACCCGGCACGGGCGGCCCGCCGCGCGGCGGCGGCGAACTGCTCCTTGATGGTGGCCATCTCCTCGACGGTGAGTTCGCGGGGCACCTGGTTGGCAGGGGAGTAGGGGATCGGCGAGGGCCCGACCACCTCCCAGCCGCCCGCGGGCAGCGGATCGTCCATGCCCTCCCACATCAGCCTCGTGGAGCCCTTGCGGCCGGAATGCCCGAGCTGGACACCGATCCTCGCGCCGGTGTGGCCGTGCACGAACTCCACGATCCGGGCCCACCCGGCCTCCTGCTCCGCCGTATACAGCCCGGTGCAGCCCGGGGTGATCCGCCCGGTGGGCGAGACGCAGACCATCTCGGTCATCACCAGCCCGGCCCCGCCCAGGGCCTTACTGCCCAGATGCACCAGGTGAAAGTCGGTGGGCAGCCCGTCCCGGGCGCGGTACATGTCCATCGCCGAGACGATGACCCGGTTGCGCAGCGGTAGCCCGCCGAGGCGGAACGGCTGGAACATCGGTGGGCACCGCTCGTGGTTCCCGGTGAACCAGGTCTCCACCCGGGCGACGAACCCGGGGTCGCGCAGTCGCAGGTTGTCGTAGGTGACCCGGCGACTCCGGGTGATGATGTTGAACGCGAACTGGACCGGGTCCTGGTGGGTGTAGTGACCGATGTCCTCGAACCAGGTCTGGCTGGCCGTGGCCGCCCGCTGGGTGGAGGCCACCAGCGGGCGCCGCTGCTGTTCGTAGGCGGTGAGCGCCGCGTCGAGGCCGGGCTGTTCGTGCAGGCACGCGGCCAGCGCCAGGGCGTCCTCCATCGCGAGCTTGGTGCCCGAACCGATCGAGAAGTGAGCGGTGTGCGCGGCGTCGCCGAGGAGCACCAGGTTGCCGTGCCGCCAGGACTCGGTGCGCACGGTCGGAAAACTCAGCCATCTCGAGTTGTTGCCGATCAGCTGGTGGCCGTCGAGCAGGTCGGCGAACATCTCGCGCACGAGCGCGATCGACTTGTCGTCGTTCTCCCCGGGCGCCCGCCCGAGGTCGGCGATGTCGGCGAACCCGCGCTGCCAGACGTCCTCGTGCATCTCGACGATGACCGTGCTGTGCCGCTCGTCGTACGGGTAGCCGTGCAGCTGGACGACCCCGTGCTCGGTCCGGCGGACGTCGAAGGTGAACGAGCCGAGCACCAGGTCGGTGCCGAGCCACATGTAGCGGCACCGGCCGGTCTGCACGCTCGGCCGGAAGACCTGGGGGTAGGTGCCGCGGGTGCGGGAGTGGGCGCCGTCCGCGGCCACCACGAGGTCGTAGGACGCCCGCAGCAGCTCGGGATCCGGGGCCGGGGCGCGGAAGTGCACCGTGACGCCGAGGTCGGCGCAGCGCCGCTGCAGGATCGCCAGCAGTTCCTTGCGGCTCATCGCCGCGAAGCCGTGCCCGCCCGAGGTCAGCACCGTGCCCCGGTAGTGCACGTCGATGTCGTCCCAGCGGGCGAACCGCCGCTGCATGGCCCGGTACACCTCGGGGTCGGCGTGTTCGATGCCGCCGAGGGTCTCGTCGGAGAACACGACGCCGAAGCCGAACGTGTCGTCCGGCGCGTTCTGCTCCCACACGGTGACCTCGTGCGCCGGGTCGATGCCGCGCACCAGCGCGGCGAGGTACAGCCCGCCCGGCCCACCGCCGATCACGGCGATGCGCACCCCGTCACCCCCGAGCCAGGTCCGCGGGCGGCCGTGCGCCGGGCTGGCGCAGCCGGAACCGCTGCAGCTTGCCGGTGCTGGTGCGCGGCAGGCGGTCCACGAACCGCACGGCGCGCGGGTACTTGTAGGGCGCGATCGTCTGTTTGACGTGGTCCTGCAGCCGATGCACCTCGTCCTCGTCGCCCGGCACGCCCGCGCGCAGCACCACGAAGGCGGTCACGAGCATGCCCCGCTGTTCGTCGGGCAGGCCGACGACGGCGCAGTCGACCACGTCGGGATGCCCGACCAGCGCCTGCTCGACCTCGGGGCCGGCGATGTTGTAGCCCGAGGAGATGATCATGTCGTCGCTGCGGGCCTGGTACCAGAAGTAGCCGTCGGCGTCGCGGATGTAGGTGTCGCCGGTGATGTTCCAGCCGTCCCGGACGTAGTTCCCCTGCCGGTCGCCGCCCAGGTACCGGCACCCGGTGGGCCCCTGCACGACGAGGTGACCGGGCCTGCCGTCCGGTACCGGCTGGCCGTCGTCGTCGACGACGGCGGCGCGGTAGCCGGGTACCGCTCGGCCGGTGGCGCCGGGCCGGATGTCGTCGTCGGCGGCGGAGATGAACACGTGCAACATCTCCGTCGAGCCGATTCCGTCGATGATCCGGAGTCCGGTGCGTTCGTGGAACTCGGTCCACACCGCGGCGGGCAGCGTCTCCCCGGCGGACATGCAGCGGCGAAGGCCGGCCAGCCGGTCGAGCCGCCCGGCGGCGAGCAGCGCCCGGTACATCGTGGGTGAGGTGTAGAGCGCGGTGATGCCGTACGCGGCGACCGCGTCGGCCAGCTCGTCGGGGGTCGTGTGCTCCAGCAGCACGGTCGACGCGCCCGCCCGCAGCGGGAAGACGAGCAGCCCGCCGAGGCCGTAGGTGAACCCCAGCGGCGGGGTCCCGGTGATGACGTCGTCGGGGCGGTGGCGCACGACGTGGCGGGCGAAGGTGTCGGCGATGGCCAACACGTCGCGGTGGAAGTGCATGGTCGCCTTCGGTCGCCCGGTGGTGCCGGAGGTGAAGGCGAGCAGCGCGACGTCGTCGGCGGCGGTGGGGACGTCGGCGAAAACGCCGCCGCCGGCTCCGAGGGTGCGGCACCGAACGGTCAGGTCGTCGGCGGTGTCGCCGCCGAAGGGCACCGGGCGCAGCCCGGGGATATCGGCCGCGAGCAGGTCGGGGAGGTCACGGGCGTCGCACAGGGCGATGGTCGGGCGGGCGAGCTCGCCGATCGTGGTGAGTTCACCCGCCCGCAGCATCGCCATCGTGGTCACGGCGACGCCGCCCGCCTTGAGCACCCCCAACCAGCACGCGGCCAGCCAGGCGCTGTTGGCCCCGCGCAGCAGCACCCGGTTGCCCGGAACGAGGCCGAGCTCGCCGGTGAGCACGGTGGCCACCTGGTTCGCGCGCTGCCGCAGCTGCCCGTAGGTCCAGGCGATGTCGCCACCGCGCACCCCCGGCCGGTCGGCCCCGAACCGGTCGATCGGCTCGTCGAGCAGTGCGCTCGCGCAGTTGAGCCGGTCGGGGTAGCGCAGCTCCGGCAGGTCGAACACCAGCCGCGGCCACCGGTGCGGCGGCGGCAGGTGATCGCGGCAGAAGGTGTCCTGGTGGGCGGACGGGCTGAGCCTCATACGGCACCTCCGGTGCGGCGCACGCTCAGCATCGAGTATGCCGTCACGATGACGACAGTCAAGACCACCGCATAGATCAACGGCTGGGGTGGGTGGTCAGGTCACCGCCGCCCCCACGCGACGAAGATCCCGATGGTGACGGCCGCCTCAGCGGCCTCTGCGACCTCGACCGAGGCCGGTGTGATCGTTCAAGTGGTGCCGAGCTCGGCGTAGCCGTGGTCGGTGAGCCCGGCCCGCTCGAACAGCTCGGCGATGGTCTCGGCGCTGAACCCGAGCCAGCGGTCGGCCTGCTGGGTGCGCATCCATTCGTGGTCGTGCTCGACGCAGTCGCTGATGACCACCGTCCCGCCGGGCCGGACCACCCGGGCCATCTCGGCGATCATGGCAGCCGGGTCGGGGGCGTGGTGCAGGACCATGTTGGCCACCGCGGCGTCGGCCGAGCGGTCCTTCAGAGGCAGCGCATCCACCGGTGCCTCGGTGAGCTCCACGTTGCCGATCCCGAGGCCGGTGAGGTTGTCCCGGGCCACGGCGAGCATCGCCGGTGACGAGTCCACCCCGATCACCCTCCGGACCCGCGGCGCGAGCCCGCCGGCGACGAACCCGGTGCCGGTGCCCACGTCGACGACGGTGCTGGCCTCGGTGAGCTGGGCGCGTTCGGCCAGCGCGTCGACGACCGTCTCGTCGTAGAAGCTCTGATGCATCTGGTCCCACTCGCCCGCGACCCGTTCGAAGAACTCCCTGACCTGGTTGCTGTCCACGCACGCCCTCCTGTGCTGACGTCGGATGGTCCGGGCGGATCGGCCCGGTCGTCGGGAACGGCCGGCGCCCTCAGGCGGCCGACGCGGCCACCGGCAGGCCGGCGAGGCGCCATTCGAGCATCCCGTCGGCGAGCCGGGCGGCGGGGTAGCCGCGGGCCCGCAGCAGCCGCACGGCGTCGTAGGCGAACACGCAGTAGCGCCCGCGGCAGTAGGCGACGATCGTGCGGTCGGCGGGCAGCTCGGCGAGCCGGTCGGGCAGCTCCTCGACGGGGATCGATACCGCCGCGGGAATGTGGCCGTTCGCGTACTCCGGGGCCGGGCGGACGTCGAGCAGCACCACCTGCTCGGCGCGGAGCCGCCGCAACAGTTCCTCGCGCCCGATCTCCTCGACGGCCGCGTCCGGCTCGGCGCCGGTCAGCCCGAGATGGACCCGCCGGGCGGCCTCGGTGTCGGGCAGGTGGGACTGCGCGACCGCGCGCAGCCCGACATACAGCAGGGCGACGTCGTCACCGGCCAGGGAGTAGTGGATCCGGGTGCCGGCCCGCCGCGTGCTCACCAGGTGTGCGCGCTTGAGGGTCTGCAGATGCGCGGACGCGGTGCTCAGCGGCAGGGACGCGGCGTCCGCGAGCTCCTCGACCGTCCGCTCGCCCTGGGCGAGCAGGTCCAGCAGCTCCAGCCGGGACGCGTTGCCGAGCGCCTTGCCGATGCGGGCGAACTGGTCGAACAGGGCCGTCTTCGCCGCGCGGTCCACCAGTTTCTCCATAGTTTCCGAGAATAGCGGAATATGGACGGTGACGAGGATTCTCGTGGGTTGCAGTCGGGGTCACGGCCACCGACGGGCCGCAGCAGGCCGCCGATGGTCGTCGGCTACGCGGGCTCCCGGGTGGTGCGGGCGGTGCTCCGTGGGGTGCCGGTGAACCCGCGTGTCGAGGGGACGAGCGCCGCCGCGGCGGGGGCGAGAACACAGACCAGCGCGCAGGCCAGCAGCGTCGGCGCCGCGCCGAACGCGGCCATCGCCGGGGCGATCAGCGCGAGACCGGCCGGGGCCAGCCCGTAGGAGACCAGGAAGTCCAGCGCCGACACCCGGGCCAGCAGGCGCGGGTCGATCTCGCGCTGGGCCGCGGTGAACCACGGCACGTTGAACAACTCGATGCCGATCCCCGCCGCGACGTAGGCGGCGACGACGGCGGCCGCGGGGACGGGGATCGCGAGGCTCAGCGGGGTGAGGCCGTAGAGGCCCAGGCCCACCAGCGCGGTCCAGCCCGGGGCGCGGGGCCGCCAGCGGGCGATGAGCAGCGCCCCGAGCAGCGCGCCGACGGTGTAGCCGGTGGTCGCGGCGGCCAGCACGACCTCGGTTCCGTACCGGTCGCGACTCACCAGGGGAAGGGCGACGCCGGTGGCGGAGTAGCCGGTGGCGATGACGGCGGTGAGGGCCGCGAGGCCGGCGAGGAACCAGGGGTGCCGTCGTGCCTCACGCAGGCCCTCGGCGAACTCGCCGACGAACGAGCGCCGGTCGGAGGCGGCCTCGCCGAGGGACCGTCCGGCGGGAGGCAGCAGCGCGGCCAGTAGCCACAGCACCCCGGTGCCCGCGACCAGCAGCGCGACGTCGGCCACCAGCGCCAGCAGCGCGGCGGCGCTCGGGGCGACGAGCACGCTCACCCGCACCGCGATGGTGATCGCGGCGTTGGCCTGCTGGCGCCGGGCCGGATCGACGACCTCGGCGGCAAGCGCCTGGAAGGCCGGGCGGCAGGCGCCCTGGCCAGCGCCGACGACGGCCGCGGCCACCGCCATGAGCAGGGCCGACCGTCCGAGGCCGAGCGCGACGAACGGGCTGGCCGCCGCCGCGGCCGCGCCGGACCAGCCGACCACCGCGCGGCGGGAGTAGCGGTCGGCGAGCACCCCGGCGAGCGGGACTGCGGCGAGGAAGCCGACCGTCCTGGCCGCGAGCACGACACCGAGGTCGATCGGGGACAGCGACCGCTCCAGCACCGCGAGGCCGAGCAGGAACGGGAGGGCCCAGGTGGCGAGCCCGGAGGCGGTGGTCCCGCCCCAGAGCCGCAGGAACGCGGGCTCGCGCAGGACCGACCGGGGCGCGGGCGGGGGATCGGGGTGGTCGCTCATCGGTGCCGGCACCCCGTCCGGCGCCGGGTGCGAGCGGGCATCCGCCCACCTCCTCGAATGATCGCAGGCCCCTGGACTGCAACCTAGTGGCTGTTACATTTAGGCGGCAATAGATCCCGGTGTGATCAGGAAGGGCGAGATTCGGACTATCAAAAATGACTATCGTTGTCGTTTAATCGGTCGACCCTTCCCTGATCGAACGGAGCCCGCCTGTGCCCCGAACACTGAGCGTGATCGCGGCTGTCCTGCTCGCCCTTCTCACCTCCTGCGGGGGCGTCCCGGATGCCGGCGGGACGGACGGCTCGCAGCTGAGGATGGCCGTCGCCCGGATCAGCGCGGCGCTCGACCCCGCCGTGGCCCTCAGCACGAGCTACCTGCGCGCCTACGGGGTGGGGGAGTCGCTGGCGAAGATCCGGCCGGACGGCACGGTCGCGCCCGAACTGGCCGAGTCGATCACGCAGACCGCGCCGCGGGAGTGGACGATCGGGCTACGCGAGGGGGTGTCCTTCCACAGCGGCGCGCCCGTCGACGCCACCGCCGTGCGGGCCTCGCTCGAGCGTTCCCGGGATCGCAACGCGCTCGCCAAGAACCTCATCGGGGACCTGACGATCACGGTCGCCGATCCGCGCACGCTGGTGGTACGTACCCCGGGACCATCCCCGTACCTGGCCTACACGCTCGCCCACTACGAGCTGCAGATCCACAACGCCGCCCGGTACGACGGGCTCGGCGGCCCGGCGACGCCCCAGGAGGCAGACCTGACCGGACCGTTCCGGGTCACCGGGTTCACCCCGGAGCAGGAACTGACCCTGGAGCGCAACCGGGCCTGGTGGGGTCCGGCACCGACCATCGAGCGGATCACCGTCACGCAGGTCGCCGATCCGGAGTCCCGCGCCCAGATCGCGCTCGCCGGACAGGCCGACATCGTCGACCTGCTGCCCAGCTCCGCGGTACCCCGGCTGCGCGAGGCAGACGGGATCACCCTGGTCGGCGCTCCCGCGGCCAACACCGTGACCGTCTACCTCAACCCGGCCTCGCCCGCCGCGCCCGCGCTCGCCGACCAACGGGTTCGCCAGGCGCTGGCATGGGGGATCAACCGTGCGGAGGTCGCCGAGATCGCCGGCGAGGGCCTCACCGAGCCGGCATCGAGCTGGCTGGCCTCCAACCCCGCCTACCCGCAGGCCGACCAGCAGGGCTACCCCCGCCATGACCCTCAGCTCGCCGCCCGCCTGCTCGACGAGGCCGGCTGGGTGCTCGGCCCGGACGGGCGCCGCGCCAAGGACGGTCGCCCGTTGACGATCCGGTTGCAGACCTGGGGCACGGAGGGCCCCACGGGCGAGGTACTTCAGTCGCAGTGGGACGCCCTCGGGGTGCGAGTCGAGCTCTCCCACGTCGACGACGCCCTGGTCCGGCAGGCCCGCGAGCGGGGTGACTGGGATGCGCAGACCGCCGCGTTCACCACGATGGGCAACGTGCCCAGCCTGTTCGCCGTCCAGCTGGGCCCGGATGGGTCGGGCAACTACGGGCGGTTCGACATCCCGCAGGTGGCGGGGCTGGTCGAACGGGCCAACGCGGCCGCCACCGAGGCGGAACGCGCCGAGGCCATCCTGGCGCTGAACGCTCTGCACGCCGAGATCGTCCCGGGCATCCCGGTGCATCCCCGCCCGCAGGCCACCGCGGTGGCCGACCGGGTCCGAGGGTTCGTGGCACATCCGCTGCAGTACGAGAACCTGGTGCAGCCCGACCTCGTGCTGGGCGGTTGAGCCGCGGTGCGCCCCGCGCTCCTGCGGTCCGCGGCGCGCGCCCTGGTGGGAGTCGCCGCCGTGCTCGCGGTCGCGTCCGTGCTGGTGTTCGCGCTGGTCCGGGTGGCACCGGGGGACCCGGTCGACAGGCAGTTGGGACAGCAGGGCGGCGTCGGGTTGACCCGGGCGGAGGAGGCCCGGATCCGCGCCGAGCGGCTCGCCGAGCTGGGCCTGGACCGACCGATCCCGGTGCAGTACGCCCAGTGGCTGGGCCGGATGCTCACCGGGGACTGGGGCGCCTCCTACCGCACCGGGCAGCCGGTCCGTACCGAGCTGCTCGACAGGCTGCCGGCGAGCCTCGTGCTGGGCGCCGCGGGCCTTGGCGTGGCGCTCGTGCTGGGCACAGCCGCGGCGCTGCTGGCCAGCAGGCGGCCCGGTGGCCCGGCCGACCAGGCGGTCCGGCTCGGGACCCTGCTCGCGGTCGCGGTGCCGTCGTTCCTGCTCGGCACGATCGCCCTGCAGGTCGCCACGGCCGCGCACGGCTACCGGATCGCCGGTCCGGCCTCCCCGGACCGGCTCTGGCTGCCCGCACTGGTGCTGGGCATCGCGGTGGCCCCGACCATGTCGCGGGTGCTGAGGGCCTCCCTGATCGCCGAACGCGGGCGGCTCTACGCGGTCGCCGCCCAGGCGCGGGGGAGCTCGGCGGGCCGCACCCTGGTGCGCCACGTCCTGCGCCCGGCACTGGGCCCGGTGCTCACCCTCGGTGGTCTCGCGTTCGCTTCACTGGTCACCGGGTCGATCATCACCGAGGCCGTGTTCACCTGGCCGGGGATCGGCGGCTACGCGGTCGAGGCGATCGCGGCGCAGGACTACCCGGTCGTGCAGGCCTACGTTCTGCTGGCGACCGCGGTCGTGGTGCTGGTCAACCGGGGCGTGGACCTCGTCGCGCGGATCGTGGACCCGCGCGCCGGTGCGCGGGCGGAGGCGGTGGCGTGACCTCCCTCGAGGTGGCCGAGGTGACCGGCCGGGCCCGGTCCGCGCTTCGCGGGCGGGGCCGCGGGCTGCTCGCGGTCGGGATCGTGCTGCTCGCCGTGGTGGTGCTCGCCTCGCTGGCCGCGCCGTGGCTCGCCGCGTTCGACCCCGCCGCGCAACGGGTGGGGCCGCGGCTGGCCGCGCCGGGCGGGGAGCATCTGCTGGGCACCGACCGGTTCGGCCGCGACCACGCCTCCCGGGTCCTGCACGGCGGCCGGCACACGCTGCTGCTCACCGGGGCGACCATGCTCGCGATCGTCGCGACCGGTGCGGTCGTCGGGGCGCTCGTCGGGCTCGCCGGCCCCCGGTGCGACGACCTGGGCCGCAAGGCGATCGACACGGTCGTCGCGTTCCCGGCGGTGATCGTGATCCTGGCCTTCGTCGGGCTCTACGGCCCGTCCCTGGTGACCGTGCTGGGCGGTGCGCTGCTGGTGTGGTGGGCGCCGTTCGCCCGGCTCGTCCGCACCCTGGTGCGTTCCGCGCTGGCCGAGCCCTCGGCGGTGGCAGCCCGGGCGCTGGGTGCGTCGCGGTGGCACCTGCTGCGCGCGGAGGTCCGGCCTCGGCTGATCGGGCCGCTGGCGGTGCTCACCGCGGTGGAGGCCGGCCAGCTGATCGCCACGGTCGCCGGGCTGAGCTTCCTCGGGTTGGGGGCGCAGCCACCGGCCGCGGAGTGGGGCGCGATGCTGGCCGACGCCCGCGGCGCCGCGCTGACCGACCCCCACCTGGTGCTCGGGCCGGGGATCGCGGTACTGGTCACGGTGTTCGCGCTGACCTGCGTCGGCGAGGGCCTGCGCGACGTGCTGGACCGCTCGGCGCAGGTGGTGACGGCGTGAGTCTGCTGACCGCGCGGGACCTCACCGTCGACTTCGGCGGCCGGGCCGTCCTGCACGGCGTCGACCTCGACGTGGCGCCCGGCGAGGCGCTGGTCGTGCTCGGTGGCAGCGGCTCGGGCAAGTCGACGCTGCTGCGCGCCCTGCTCGGGCTGGTACCCGCCCCGGGTCGGGTCCGGGCCGGCACGCTGGCGCTGCACACCGGCGGCGGGTGGGTCGACCTCACCCGGCGCGGGGCCTGGCGGCGCGTCCGCGGCCGTGAGATCGGCATGGTGTTCCAGGACCCGGCGCTCGCGCTGACCCCGTTGCGGCGGGTCGGTTCGCTGGTCGCCGAGGCCGCCAGCGAGCCGAACCGGGTCGAGCCGCTGCTCGCGGCCGGTGGGCTGGCCGATCCGGGGCGGGTGGCGGCACGGCGGGCGTGCGAGCTGTCCGGCGGGCAGGCCCAACGGGTCGGGCTGGTGCTTGCGGTCGCGGGTGGACCGCGCATGCTGCTCGCCGACGAACCCACCACGGCGCTGGACGGGCCTGCTCGTGATGCGCTGGTCGGGCGGCTGCGGGAACGCGCCGATGCCGGCACGGCGGTCGTGCTCGTCACCCATGACGTCAGCGTGGCCGCGGCGTTCGCCGACCGGATCATCGTGCTGGACGGCGGCCGGGTCGTCGAGCAGGGCCCACCGACCGGCGTGCTCGGTGATCCCGGGCACGCCGCCACCCGTGCCCTGGTTCGCGACGTGCCGTGGTCGCTGCCCGCGCGCACCCGCCCGGTTCCCCGGCCGGCGCGGCCACCCGTGGTACGGGTTCGCGGGCTGGCCAAGGCGTTCGCCGGGACCGGGCCCGTGCTCGCCGGTCTCGACCTTGACGTCGCCGACGGGGAGGTCGTCGGGATCATCGGCCGCAGCGGCGAGGGCAAGACGACGTTGCTGCGGTGTCTGCTCGGCCTGCAGCGGCCCGACGCCGGGGACCTGTTGCTCGGCGGGGTGGACCCGGCGGCCGCGGGATGGGCGGCGGTCCGCCGGGCCGTCTCGCTGGTCCCGCAGGATCCCCGGGCCTCGCTCAACCCGTGGCGCACCGCCGCTCAGCTCGTCGCCGACCCGCTGGACTTCCACCGGATCGGGGACCGCGCCTTCCGGCGGAAGCGAGCCCGTGACCTGCTCGCCGCGGTCGGGCTCGGCGAGATGGCCGATCGACGGCCGAACGCGCTGTCGACCGGGCAGTGCCAGCGGGTGAGCATCGCCCGCGCGCTGGCGGTGCGTCCCCGGCTGCTCGTCGCCGACGAACCCGCGTCCGCGCTGGACGTGACCCTCCAGGCCGAGGTGATCACGCTGCTGTCCCGGGTGGTGGCCGAACACGGGATGAGCGCCCTGGTCGTCTCGCACGATCTGCACGTGCTGGAACGGCTCTGCGACCGGATCGCCGTCCTCGACGACGGGCGGCTGGTGGAGGACCTGCCCGTCGACCGGCTGCGCGCCGACGCCACCCATCCGCGGACCCGCGCGCTGCTGGCCGCCTATCCGACCGATCCGCTGGCCGTCGCCGCCGGATGAACAGTACCCCGAGAAGAGGAGCCCGAGACGTGGGACAGGACCAGCCCGCCGAGTACACGATCCGCCGCGCCGCCACCGCCGACGACCTCGCCGGGGCCCGCGCGGTCGTGCTGCACACCGCCGAGGCCGATCTCGGCTACGGCTACGTCCCGCAGTGGCACTGGGACCTCGACCGGCCGGTCGAGACCTATGTGGACAACCCGCGGCAGGCGATGTTCGTGGCCGTCGACGATGCGGGCGTCGTCGTGTCGACGGCCGCGATCCGCGTCGGCGGCCCCAACGTCCCGCCCCATCCCGAGGAGCTCGGCCGCCGCTACGCCGACCGGCAGGCCGTCGCGCAGCTGCTGCGGGTCGCGACGATGCCCGAGCATCGCCGGGTCGGGCTGGGCAGGCGCCTGGTCGCCGCGTGCCAGGAGTTCGTCCGCGCGGACGGCGGGTTCCGGGTGATCTACCTGCACACCAACACCCGGGTACCCGCGGCCGAACCGTTCTGGCGGTCGCTGCCCGTGGTCGAGATCCGCGACGACCGCGGCGAGGAACGGGACCCGCGGTTCGCCACCGTCCACTTCGAACTCCCGCTCGACGTGCCGATCGCGTGACGCGGGTTTCGTTCCGTTCCCAGTTCGGCGGGCTGTCGCCGAGCGCGCGGCTGCTGGTGGTCAACCAGTTCGGGATCAACGTCGGCTTCTACATGGTGCTGCCGTTCCTGGCCACGTATCTCGTGGACGACCTCGGCTACGGCGCGGCGCTGGTCGGGCTCGTCCTCGGCGTGCGCACGCTGGCCCAGCAGGGGCTCTTCCTCGTCGGCGGCAGCGCGGCCGATCGCCTCGGCTGCCGGCCGATGATCATCCTCGGGTGTGGGCTGCGGGTCGTCGCGTTCGGGTTGTTCGCGCTGGTGAGCTCGCCCGCCGGGATCGTGGTCGCCGCCGCGCTCACCGGGGTGGCGGGTGCGTTGTTCAACCCTGCGGTGCGCACCTATCTCACCCACGAGGCGGCCGGATCCCGCGCCGAGGCGTTCGCCGTGTTCAACGTCGCCGCCCACGCCGGGGCGCTGGCCGGTCCACTGATCGGCACCGCGCTGCTGGCCGCCGACTTCCGGCTGGTCGCCGCGGTGGCCTGCGCGACCTTCCTGCTGCTGACCGTCGCGCAGGTGGTCGCCCTGCCCGGGCGGGCGGCCGCGACCCACCCCGAGGGGGTGTTCGGCAGCTGGTGGACGGTGCTGCGCAACCGCCGCTTCGTCGCGTTCACCCTGTTCGGCTCGGCCTACTTCGCGCTCTATAACCAGCTGTACCTGGTGCTGCCGCTGGAGGCGCAGCGGGTCACCGGGACGCCCGCGGCGGTCGCCGCGGTGTTCGTGGTGTCGACGCTGGTCGGGATCGTCCTGCAGGTGCGCCTCACCGCCTGGTGCCGGGATCGCTGGGCCCCGGGAAGCTGTGTGGCGGGCGGGCTCGCGCTGATGGGAGCGGGTTTCGTCCCGGTGGCGGTCTCGGCGCTGCTGCCCACCGCCGGAGGGGCCCCTGCCGGTCCCGCCGGCCTGGCTCCGGCGGTCCCGGTGCTGCTGGGCACGGTGGTGTTCACCGTCGGCATGGCCGTGACCAACCCCTTCACCATGCAGCTGCTGCCCGTGGTGGGCAGCGAACGGCTGGCCGGCACCTACTACGGCTTCTTCTACCTGGTCTCCGCGCTGCTCACCGCCGCGGTCGCGGCGGTCACCGGCGAGCTGCTGGACACGCCGGGGGCAGGCCCGCTGGCGTCCGCGGTGCTGCTCGCCGTCGGGCTGGCCGGGGCCGCCGGAGTGGGCACGATGCAGCGCCGGGGCCGGCTGGTTCCGGCACACGACGGGCGGGGCACCCGCTGACCTCGGCGCCGGTCAGGGCGGCAGCACCGCCGTCGCCTGCAGCTCCACCAGCGCCTCGACGTCCCACAGCCGGGCCACGCCGACCGCGCTGGTCGCCGGGTACCGGGTACCGGCCAGCCGCCGCCACACCGCGCCGATCTCGCGCGCGTGCGCCCGGTAGCCGTCCACGTCGACGATGTAGATCGTCAGGGCGGCCAGCTGCGCGGGCTCGCCGCCCGCGGCGCGCAGCGCGGTGAGCAGGTTGGACAGCGCCCGCTCGAACTGGGCGACGATCCCGCCGGGGACGATCCGGCCGTCCGCGTCGAGCGCGGTCTGGCCGGCGAGGAACACGGTGCGCCCGGTGCCGACGACGGCGTGGGCGAAGCCGCTGGGCCGGGCCAGCTCGGGCGGGTCGACCCGCCGCAGGGGAAACCCGTCATCCTCGGTCACGGACGCCTCCCGCCCGCGGGCCCGGCATCCCGGGGTGGCCCGCCGACCCGACTCTACGGCGTCGAGGGTCAGACGCGGCCGCGGACCAGACCGATCAGCCGGGCCGCCGCCTGCCGCTGGGGATCGCCGCGCAGGTCGGTGACGAGCTGGAGGTCGCAGGCGCGGCCGTCGAGCACGAACTCCGCGATGCCCCCTGGGGCGAAGCGGATACCGTCCGGTCCCGGCTCGGTCGGCCCGTAGTCCGACTCCGCGGGAAGCTGCCCGTCCGCCGCGGAGCCGCTGCGGCCGATGCTGACGCTGACCGACCAGTAGGTGTCCTCGTTCACCCAGGTGCACGAGCCCGCCATGAGGTTCGGTTGGGGGCTGACCCGGTGGTCGCCGATCAGCTCGGTCACCTCGGCGGTGGTGAGCAGTGCGCAGGCGTCGACCGGGGCCGGGTCCTTCGGTAACTGGGGCAGCGCACCGGGCTGGGCGAGGCCAGGCAGGTTCGGCGAGGGGTCCGCCGGTGCCGGTCCGCAGGCCACCAGGGCGGCCAGGCACGTCACCGCCAGCACCGTTCCCGGCGCACGCCGGACCCACCATGCGCTACGGCGTGTCGGACGCGGCGGGAAGCCGGTCTCGGCGCGGGTCCTGGGCGACGCCGATACTGCGAGCGGGCGGAACGTCAACGCGAGGCCTCCGGTGATCGTGGGCGGAACGCCAGGCTGGGTGATCACCGAGGGCGTGTCACGCGTAGTGGGCTACCTGTTCCGCGTGGGTGGTCCGGCACCCGAGCCCGAGCGGCGTGTCACCTCCCGCATTCCCACCTGGCCGAGGGGCTCGGCACACTCCTCACGTGCGAGGCGAGGCTCCCGGGGCGTGGCCGCTGACCGGGCGGGACAGCGAGCTGCGGGCGATCGGCCAGGCGCTGCGCGAGACCGGCGGGGTGCTGCTCGCCGGGGCGGCCGGGGTCGGCAAGACCCGGCTGGCCCGTGCCGCGGCGCTCGCCTGGGCCCACGCGGTGCGCTGGGTCTGTGCCAGCGAGTCGTCGCGGAGCATCCCGCTCGGTGCGTTCGTGCCGGTGCTCGGCGAGGATGCCCCGAACGCGGGGGGCGCGGGCCTGCTGGGCCACGCCCACCTCGCGCTGGGCAACGATCCCGACCTGCTCCTGGTCGTGGACGACGCGCACCTGCTCGACGCGGTGTCCGCGACGCTGCTGCACCAGCTCGTCGTGGCCGGGTGCCCGCGGGTGCTGCTCACCGTCCGGGACGGCGAGCGCGCCCCCGACGCGGTCACCGCGCTGTGGAAGGACGGTCTGGTCGGCCGGGTCGAGCTGGCCCCGCTGGCCCTCGACGAGGTCGGCGCGTTGCTCGACTCGGTGCTCGGCGGCCGCCTCGACCCCGACGGCCTGCGCAGGCTGCACGCCGCCACGGGGGGAAACGTGCTGTGGCTACGGCACCTGGTCGAGGGCGAGCGGGCCGCGGGCCGGTTGACCACCACCGACGGCGTATGGGGCTGGTCCGGCGAGCCGCGGCTCACCCCGGCGTTGACCGCGCTGATCGACGCCCGGCTCGGGGACCTGCCGGACCGGGTGCGCGCCGTGCTCGAGTTGCTGGCGGTCGGGGAGCCGATCGGGGTGCCGTTGTTGGTGCGGCTCGCCGGGGAGAACGAGCTCGACGAAGCCGCACACCGCGGCCTGGTCGTGGTCGAGGGCTCGTGCGGCCGCCTGCAGGCCCGGCTGGCCCACCCGCTCTACGGCGCGGCGGTGCGCGACCGCGCGGGCCCGTTCCGCGCGCGGAGGCTGCGGGGGATCCTCGCCGATGCGCTGGCCGCGACCGGGCCCGGCGGGGCCGGTGACACGCTTCGTCGCGCGGTGCTCGCGATCGAGAGCGATCGCGGGCCGGACGTCACCCTGATGTTCGACGCGGCCCTCGAGGCAGCGGTGCTCAGCGACCTGGGGCTGGCCGAACGCCTGGCTCGCGCGGCCTGTGTCCACGGTGGCGGGTTCGCGTCGCGGCTGCTGCTGGCGGTGCTGCTGGGCTGGCAGTTCCGCGGGCAGGACGCCGAGCGGGAGTTCGCGGCCGCGGCCGGCCTGGCCACCATCGGGGACGAACGGATCCGGGTGGCCACCGCCCGGGCCACCAACCTGTTCGTCCTGCTGGGCCGCCTCGACGATGCGTGGGCCGAGCTCGCCGCGGCCGAGCGGGACTCCGGTACCCCGCAGCGGGGACTGCGCGCCTTCCTCGCGGCCGCGGACAACCGGCTGGCCGAGGCGGAGCGGGAGGCGCGCCACGCGCTGGCGGCCCGGCCCGGGGCACCGGCCGAGGCCCAGGCCGCGTGGTCGCTGACCGCGGTGCTCGCCCTGCGGGGGCGCAGCGACCAGCTCGCCGATCTGGTGGTTCGTGGCGCGGCGGCGGCCACCCGGGCGCCGGAGACCGCCGTGGTGGTCGTGAACATCGCCTACTGGGAAATCCTCGGGCACGGTCTGGCGGGCTCCCCGGACCACGTCCAGGAGTGTCTCGGGCGGTGGAGCGGGCTACTCGCCGGGGTGTTCCCCTCGGCGTTCCGGCCCCAGCTCGAGGGATGGCTCGCGCTGGTGCGGGGCCAGACCGGCGCCGCGACGGAGCTGCTCGCGCGGTTCCGGCCGCATTTTCCCGGCCACGGCGGCGGCTGGACGACGTTGTTCGAGACCACTCTCGCCATGGCCTGTGCGATGTCCGGGGACGCCGCCGGAGCGACGGAGGCCGTCCGGCGCGCCGAGGCAGGCCGGCATCCCGGGATCACGGTCGGCGAGCCACTGCTGGCACTGGCCCGGGCCTGGACGGCCGCGGCCGAGGGCGCGGTGAGCGTGGGGACGGCGCTGGCCCGGCGCGCGGCGGCGCTCGCGGCCGCCTCCGGGCAGGCGGCGGTGGAGGTGCTGGCCCGGCACGCAGCCGTCGGCCTCGGTGACCGCAGCCAGGCGGGAGCGCTGCGGGAGCTCGCGGGCCGGGTCCACGGGCCGCGGGCGCCGGCCGCCGCCCGGCACGCCGAGGCGCTGGCCGCCGGGGACACGGCCGCTCTGCTGGCGTCGTCGAGCGCGTTCGAGGAAGCCGGGCTGCTTCTCCCCGCGGCCGAGGCCGCCGCCCAGGCCGTGGTCCAGCACCGGGCACGAGGCGAGCACCCGGCCGCGACGGCGGCCGCCCGGCGAGTGATGGAGCTGTCCGGGCGTTGTCCCGGCGCCGCGACGCCGGCGCTGGTGGCCGCGGCGCGCCCGCTCCCGATCACCGAACGGGAGCGCGAGATCGCCACCCTGGTGGCCGGCACGCTGTCGAACAGGCAAATCGCGTCGCGGCTGGGGATCTCGGTGCGCACGGTCGAGGGACATATCTACCGCGCCTGCACGAAGCTGGGTGTCACCGACCGGGCCGCGTTGGCCGCGGTGGTGGCGGGCCCGGCCCCCGGCCGGACACCCCCGGGGGGCCGATCTCATGCCTGCACCGCACCGCCGTCGACCTCGATCCCCTGACCGGTGATCGCCGCGCTGCCCACGCACAGCAGCACGGCGTCGGCCACCTCGTCGGCCGTGATCAACCGGCCGATCGGCTGGCGGCGCTCCAGCGCGGCCCGAGCCTGCTGAGGTGTCCGGCCGGTGCGGGCGGCGATCGCGGCGACGGTGGCATCGGTCATCGGGGTGTCGACGTAGCCGGGGCAGACGGCGTTGACGGTCACCCCGGTGCCCGCGAGCTCGGCGGCGGCGGACCGCACGAGCCCGAGCAGGCCGTGCTTGCTCGCCGAGTACGCCGCGACGAGCGGCTCGCCGCGGCGAGCCGCCACCGAGGCGATCGCCACGATCCGGCCCCACCCGGCGTCGACCATCGCGGGAACCGCGCGACGCAGCAACCGGAACGGGGCGGTCAGGTTGAGCTCGAGCATGCGCTGCCAGTCCGCGTCGCTGGTGTCGGCCAGCGGGGAGGCCACCCCGGCGCCCGCCGCGAGCACCAGCACCTCGACCGGCCCCCAGGCCCGCTCGACCGCGGAGCACAGCGCGTCGGCGGCCCCGGGGTCGGTGACGTCGGCCGGCAGCACGAGCGGCTCGCCGGGCACCGTGCCGGCCACCGATGCCAGCTCGGCCTCGGTGCGTGCGGACAGGGCCACCGCGTGCCCGGCGGCGGCGATCCGGCGGGCGACGGCCGCCCCGATGCCGCGTCCCGCGCCGGTCACGAGACAGCGTCGCGGGACCACCCGGCCAAGCCTCGCAGTGTTTGTGACGGCCGTCAACATCACGATATGTGGTCGGACCGGGTCGATCGTCTCGGAATGCCCCGTTGTTCGTCCGCCGCTGGGCCCCCGGTAATCTCGCCCGCCGTGCCCGGGGTCCGGGCACGCCCGGGGCACGGAGGGCGTCGGGGAGGGCACGGACAGACGGAGGGCCGTCATGGGTGAGGCCGAGTGCCTGCGCGTGGCACAGGCACGCCTCGAGGAGGGCGACCCGTTGGGGGCGCTGGAGGTGTTGCGGCGGCTGGGCCCAGGACCGCGATCCCGGGCAACCGCACAGCGCCTGCTCGGGCGTGCCTACTACCACTGCGCACAGCTCGACCGGGCCCTGGAGGCCCTGCGACTGGCCGTCGGGCTGGATCCGGCTGACACCCAGGCCCGCTTCGTGCTGGGCCAGACCCTGCACCGGCTGGGCCGCCCGCGGGAGGCGCTGAAGCATCTGCGGATCGCCGCGGCGATCTCCGGACGGCCGGACTACCAGCAGCGGGTGGACGCGCTCGTCGCCGCACGCGGATCCGCGGCCGCCTGACCGGGCTCACCGCCGCTGCACGATCCCCCGCAGGAACTCCGCCTGGCCGAGGTGCGCCACGTCGTCGCACAGCACGCTGACCAGCCGCACCCCGAGCGTGACCGGCGGGCTCCACGCCTCGTCGACGACCCGGTCGAGGTCGGCGTCGGCCAGGGCGCCCACCCAACGGACGGTGTGCTCGGCGACGGCGTCGTGGTAGTCGATCAGCAGCTCCGGTGACCCCACGCGGACCGCCGCCACCTCCTCGCTCGTGTGGCCGTATCCGATGGCCCCGGGATCGAACGGCAGCCCGAAGCGTCCGACCCAGCCCTGCGCGGTCCAGACCTGCTCGGTGCCCGCCACAGCGGCGACGTGGTCGTCCTGCACCCGGGTGAGGTGCCACACCAACCAGCCGATCGAGTTGGCCTGCTCATCGGCGCGATACGCCAGCTGCTCGGCGGAGAGGCCCTCGACCGCGCTGCGCACCCCCTCGCGGATCCGGCCGAACGCGTCACAGAGGACCTCTGCGGGTTTCACGGTGACCTCCGAGCGTGTGCGGTCAGGAACGTTCCGGCGGCGTCGGCGGGTTCTGCACGCCAAGCACGAGGTGGACCGCGCCCGCCTGCTCGAAGGTGAACGTGACCGGGTAGGTGAGCCCCGCCCGGACCGGCTCGGTCAGCTCGCTCAACGTGATCCGGATGCCCGCCGCGCCCGGCAGAAGGGCACTGGGGGAACCGGCGACGAGGCTCTCATCCGGGGCGAGCAGCGTCCTGCCGGTGATCCGCACCTGCCGCGCCACCGGGCTGGTCACCGCGGTCAGCCGGTCCGCGGTATCCCCGGAGTTGGCGATCGTCGTCTGCAGCTCGGCGTCCTGCCCGGGCTGGTAGACCGCGTCGCCCCGGACCGGGCCCGACCAGGCGATCTGCGCGTTCAGGACGCTGATGGGCCCGGCCGAGCCGCTGGACCCATCCGCGGTGGACACCATCTGGGCGGTCTGGGCGATCTGACCGGATCCGCAGCCGGCGAGCCCGGCCACCAGACCGAGGATCGCCACGGTACCGACGAGCCAACCCAGCACCCTGCCGCTCACCGCCGCCTCCCCAGCCGCCGCTTCGACCATGCGGACGGTCCGAGTATGCCCCTTCGGGGCCACCCGACCCAGCGCCGAACCGTTCGGAAACGACGGCGGGATCGCCGGGCCGGGCCGGCTCGTTCAGCGGGCGCCGTCGCGAGCACCCGATGCCGGCGGACCGCTCGGACCGCCGGCCTCGTCCGCCTCGGCCTCCGCCGTGGCGTTCTCCGTCTCCTCCTCGCGGGAGCGCGCCGGCTCCGGGTCGGGCAGACGCAGCCGGTCCGGAGCCTCCCGGTGGCCGGCGCCGGATCCGGGCCGGCGCAGCGGCGTCGCGTGCTCCTCGGGATCGTCGTCGGCGGGTGGCTCCGGACCGCCCCGCTCCGTGCGGTGCCCGCCCGCACCGGGCAGACCGCTCGGCCGTGCGGAAGGTGCGTCGTCGCGGCGCGGTCCGGGAGGGGCATTGCCTCGTTCCACGGTGTCCTCCGTCCGTCACTCGACGGGCCGTGCCACCGGCTACCCGCTACGGTCGGTGAGTATCCGCACCCCCCTCGGTTCGGTACCGGCGGACGGTCAGCGACCGCGCCCGGCGCGTTCGGCGCGTTCGGTCGCGCGCGCCACCCACCGGGCGGCGGCGGGGGAGAAGGCGCGGCGCGCCGGGTCCCAGTCGCCGGTGTCGGGTGGTTCTGCCGCGGACCGCCGCGCGGCGGGCGCGCCGCAGGGCGCGGTGTGCACGTGGCTGTAGCGCCAGGTGATGGAGCCGTCCCGGTGAGCGCGGTGGATGTGGGCGAAGGACACGTGGTCCTCGCCGCGTTCGATCGGGGTGTAGCAGCGCTCACAGAGGCGAATCATCCAGTGGTCTCCAACCCGGGGCGCGCCGCGATCCAGCCAGGACCGCCGACGAGGCAGAAGGGCGTCGCGTCGCGGGGAGCTGCGTCGCCGCCCGGTCGTGCCGAACCGGGCCCACCCAGTGTCACATCCGGCCATCATGATCCACATGTGTTGCCGCCCACCGCTGCCTGCGCGGATGCGACGGTTCGGTCCCGGTTTCCGCTTGCCGAAACGTGGGGGGTACGGAAGGGTCGTGCCTCAACTGGTCGGCGGCCGGCGCCATTCCTTCGCCGCTATCCGGGCCTCGACGGCTCCGGGCAGCCTGGCGGTATCTGCCGGGAGGCATGCGATGACCTCGATGTCGAACCCCGCGGTGGGCGGGCCTCTGGAGATCCGCGTTCACCATCCGGCTCCAGCGGTGGTGGTGGTTCGTCCCTTGGGGGCGCTCGATGCGGAAGCCGCTCCGCAGTTGATCACACGCGTGGAGTTCCATCTCGGCTGCGGCCGCCATGTGGTGATCGACCTGCAGGACCTGGGGTTCCTCGGTCCGAGCGGGCTGCACGCCCTGCTGGAGCTGTATGCGGTCGCCAAGGCCGCAGCCCTACGGCTGTACCTGACCGGCGTCGACGGCCCGGCGATCGCCGAGGCGCTGGCGTTCACCGGGCTGAGCCGGGTGCTGCCGGTGACCAGGCTGAGCACGGAGGAGCTGGTCGCGGCGCTGACCCATCCGCTGCGTCGCGACCGGCCCGCGGCCGGGGTGGACGCGATAGCCCTCAGCTGAGGACCGGCGACCGGCCCGAACCCCGGTCTAGAGGACACCGGCCTAGATGTTGCCGCGGCGCTCCTGCTCCCGCTCGATCGCCTCGAACAGAGCCTGGAAGTTGCCCTTCCCGAAGCCGAGCGAACCGTGTCGTTCGATGAGCTCGAAGAACACCGTCGGCCGGTCGCCCAACGGCTTGGTGAAGATCTGCAGCAGGTAGCCGTCCTCGTCGCGGTCGACCAGGATGCCACGGGCGGCCAGCTCCTGGATCGGCACCCGGACCTCGCCGATCCGGGCGCGCAGCGCCGGGTCGGTGTAGTAGGTGCCGGGGGTGTCGAGGAACTCGACACCCGCGGCCCGGAGCGCGTCGACGGACCGCACGATATCGCCGGTGGCCAGCGCCAGGTGCTGGACGCCTGGCCCGTCGTGGAACTGCAGGTATTCGTCGATCTGTGAGCGCCGCCGGCCGATCGCGGGTTCGTTGAGCGGGAACTTCACCAGGTGGTTACCGTTGGCGACCACCTTGCTCATCAACGCGGAGTACTCGGTGGCGATGTCGGCGCCGATGAACTCGGCCATGTTGGTGAAGCCCATGACCCGGTTGTAGAACCCGACCCAGCGGTCCATCTGCCCGAGCTCGACGTTGCCGACGACGTGGTCGAGGGCCTGGAACAGCGGGGACCGCCGCACGTCGGTGCAGGCGACGAAGCCGGGCAGATACGGTCCCCGGTAGCGGGACCGGTCGACGAGGGTGTGGCGGGTGTCCCCGTAGGTGGCGATCGCGGCCAGCCGAACGGTTCCGTGGGCGTCGGTGCGCTCGTGCGGTTCCTCGAGGATCGTCGCGCCGGCGGTGCGGGCGTGCGCGACGGCGCGGTCCACATCGGGAACCTCGAGGGCGATGTCGGCGATGCCGTCACCGTGGCGGCGGTGCCGGTCCAGCAGCGGGCTGGCCGGATCGACCCCACCGGTGAGCACGAACCGCACCGCCCCGCTCTGCAGCACGAAGGCCTTGTGGTCGCGGTTCCCGGTCTCCGGTCCGGTGTAGGCGACGAGCTGCATGCCGAACGCCGTGCGGTAGAAGTGCGCCGCCTGGGTGGCATTGCCGACGACCCAGACGACGGCGTCCCACCCGAGGACGGGGAAGGGGTCGGCGGTGGGGTCGTGCTCGATGAGCCCGACGAGCTGGCGCAGCTGGTCGTGGTCGAGGTGGGCGAGCCGCTCGCCCGAGGCGCGGGTCTGCTCGATCGGCATCTCGTCCCCTCCGGACCGGGATGACACGGCGTTCCAGGCCAGTGCAGCAACGCCCGCCGCGCTGCGCAACGGGGAGCATCGGTGGTGGGCGGAGACGGCAGATCGAGCGTCGCATCGGGGCACGAGCTACCCGGAATGCACAGCTGATCCGGTTGGTGCCTCCGGCCCTAGCGGTGCCGCCGTAAGTGAGCGACAGTGGAGATCGGACCCGGACCCGGGAGGTCGGCGATGGTCCACCAGCGTGCGCCCGCTCCCGGCACCGTCGCGTGGCTGGACCTGCTGGCCCCGGACGTCGAGTCCACCGCGCGGTTCTACGCCGCCGTGCTCGGCTGGACCTACAGCCTGGCCTGGACGCCGCTGGGCGACTACCGGGTCGTGCGCAACCAGGGCCGCGATGTGGCTGGACTGCTCTCGGGTGATCCCGTGCACCTGGCCTCGGCGCAGGCGGCATGGGAGGTGTTCGTGGAGGTCGAGTCCATCTCCACGACGCTGGCCGCGGTGTGCCGGTCCGGCGGCGCGGTGCTGCAGGAGCCGCTCGACGTCCCCGGCGGCGGCCGCGTCGGGGTGTTCGCCGACCCCACCGAGGCCGTGCTCGCCGTTGTCGAGTCCCCGCCGGGAGCAGCGCCACCGGCGGCCGGTGCACCCGGTGGTTTCGCCGGGGTGGAGCTGCGCTCGCAGCGACCCGCCAGCACGCATGCCTTCTACTGCGCCGTCCTGGGCTGGCGGGCGGTGGAGCGCTCCGGGCAGACCGTCTTCCTGGTCGGCCGACGGCAGGTGGCCGAGCTCGTGGCCGCCGCGGACGATGCGGAATCCTTGTGGCTGCCCCGGTTCGCGGTGCGCCGGATCGAGTCCGCGATCGAGACCGCGGTCCGGCACGACGGTGTCGTCCTGGCGGCGCCGGGCCCGTCGCCCGGGCGGCGGCGGACCCTGCTGCGCGATCCCGGCGGCGCCCGGTTCGTGCTCGTCGAGCATCCGGCCCTGTGACCGGACGGGCCGCAGTCAGTTCCGGGCCGCGGGTACCAGGAGGGTGAACACCGGAGGTGCCCGCCGCGTCAGCACCAGCCGCCCACCCTCCGCTTCGACCAGGCTGCGGGCAAGCGCCAGCCCGATCCCGTGGCCCGTGGCGGTGGCCGAGCGGCGGGCGAACAGCTCGGACTCCGGGGCGCTCACGCCCGATCCTTCGTCGGCGACGTCGAGGGCGAGCGCGCCGCCCGCGTCGCGCACCGCCACCCGCACCCGCCCGGCGCCGTGCCGAACCGCGTTGTCCACCAGCACCGTGAGCGCCTGGCGGAGCGCGGCGGTGGAGACCGGTGAGTCCGGCGCGCCGAGGTCGCGATCCAGGCTCAGGGTCCGGCCCGCGTCGGCCAGCGGGCCCGACCACTGGTCCCGGATCTCGGCGAGCAGGCCGTCCAGATCGAGCGGGCCGCGTGCGGGGTCGGTGTCGCGGGCGAGCGCCAGCAGGTCGTCGACGGTCTGTTCCAGCCGGTCCGCCGCCGAGATACCCGCCACGATCGCGGTGCGCTGGTCCTCCTGCGGCGCGTCGAGCGCCGCCTCCAGACTCAACCGCAGGCCGGAGAGCGGCGTGCGCAGTTGATGCGAGGCGTCGGAGGAGAAGGCCCGCTCACGGGCGAGCAGGTCGCCGAGGCGCTGCGCGGTGCGGGTCAGCGCGCCGGCCGCGGCATCGATCTCGGCGACGCCCGACGGCGCGGTGCGGACGGAGAAGTCACCCTCGCCGAGCCGTCCGGCCGCGGCGGCGAGGTCCTCCAGCGGCCGGGCCAGGCGTGCGGCGAGCCGCCGCGACACCGCCCAGACCAGCCCGAGCACCAGCACGCCCAGACCGGCCATCACCGTCCAGATCGCCAAGGCGCGGCTCAGCACCTGGGCGCGGGGGATGGCGGCCCGCACCGCCCAGGTGCCCTGGCTGTCGCCCCGCACCGGGACCGCGACGGCCAGGTCCGCGGCGTCGTCCGCGGTGGCGGCGGTGCCCGAGTCGGCGGCGTCACGCACCGCGAGGGACGCGGCGGGTGGCCCGTCGCCGAGCACCAGGCGACCGTGTGGGTCGTAGAGCGCGAGCAGCACACCACGGGGTGGCCCGGCGAGCGCGGCGGGCGGTCTGTCGTGGGCGAGGTCGAACGCGACGGTGAGCGCGGCGACGTCGGCGACGCGCTCCAGTTCCGCGCGCTGGTCGTCGAACAGGTTCTTCATCACCACCGCGGCCAGCGGTATCCCGAACAGGCCGACTGCCAGTACGGCCGCGAGCACCGTGAGCCTGACGATCCGCCGACGCACCCTCGCCTCCCGCTCAGGGGTCCGTCACCAGCATGCGCCGTGCGGGCGCCGGACGGGAAGAATCGGCGAAATGTTCGCCGCGTACCGGGGCCGTCCGGCCGGCGCCGGTCAGCGGCCCGCGGCCAGCACGGCGGCGCCGATGATCCCGGCATCGTTGAGCAGGGCGGCGGGGAGTATCGGGGTGCGGATGTGCACGTGCGGCAACCACTTCGCCGACTTCTTGCTCACCCCGCCGCCCACGACGATCAGGTCGGGCCACAGCAGCGCCTCGATCCGGGTGAAGTAGCTGGTCAGCCGCTGTGCCCAGGTCTGCCAGTCGAGGCCCTCGCGCTCGCGTGCGGCGTCGGCGGCGCGGGTCTCGGCGTCGAACCCGTCGATCTCCAGGTGCCCGAGCTCGGTGTTGGGCCACACGGTGCCGTTGAGCACCAGCGCCGATCCGATCCCGGTGCCCAGCGTGCTGACCAGCACCGCGCCGGAGTGGCCGTGAGCGGCCCCGAAACGCACCTCGGCGATGCCCGCGGCGTCGGCGTCGTTGACGACCAGCGCCGTGCGGCCGGTCTTGGACCGGAGCAGATCGTGGGCGTCGACCCCGATCCAGCGCTCGTCGAGGTTGGCCGCGGTGTGCACCACGCCGTGCCGGACGACGGCAGGCACGGTGCACCCGAACGGGCCGGCCCAGTCGAAGGAGTCGAGTATCTGCCCGATGACCCCGGCGACGGCCTCCGGGGTCGCCGGCTGCGGGGTGGGGATCCGCAGCCGGTCGGCGGCGAACCGGCCCCGTTCCAGGTCGACCGGGGCGCCTTTGATCCCGGATCCGCCGACGTCGATCCCGAAACCGAGGTCCTTGCGGTGCTTCTTGCTCACGTCCGGGCCCCCTCCAACGCGGTCGCCACCACCTCACGGGCCTCGGCCTGGATCCGTTCCAGATGCCCCGGGCCCCGGAAACTCTCCGCGTAGATCTTGTAGACGTCCTCGGTGCCGGAGGGCCGGGCGGCGAACCAGCCCGACGCGGTGGTCACCTTCAGCCCGCCGAGCGGCGCGCCGTTGCCGGGGGCGGTGGTGAGCCGGGCGATGATCGGCTCACCGGCGAGCTCGGTCGCGGTGACGTCGTCGGCGGACAGCGCGGCCAGTCGCCGTTTGGCCGCGGCGGTGGTGGCCACGTCCGAGCGGGCGTAGGCGGGGTCGCCGAAGCGGGCGGTGAGGCGCCGGTAGCGCTCGCTGGGGGTCTCGCCGGTGACGGCGGTGATCTCGGCGGCGAGCAGCGCCATGATGATCCCGTCCTTGTCGGTCGACCACGGGCGGCCGTCGTGGCGCAGGAACGACGCCCCGGCGCTCTCCTCGCCGCCGAACCCGAGCCGGCCGTCGCGCAGCCCCGAGACGAACCATTTGAAGCCGACCGGAACCTCGAGCAACGGACGGCCCAGGTCGGCGGTCACCAGGTCGATCATCGAGGAGCTCACCGCGGTCTTGCCCACCGCCGCGCCGTCCGGCCATCCCGGACGGTGCCGGAACAGGTAGTCGATCGCGACGCTCAGGTAGTGGTTGGGGTTCATCAGCCCGGCGTCGGCGGTGACGATGCCGTGCCGGTCGGCGTCGGCGTCGTTTCCGGTGGCGATCCGGAACTCGGTCCGGCGGCCGACCAGCGCGGCCATCGCATACGGCGAGGAGCAGTCCATCCGGATCGTGCCGTCCCAGTCCAGCGGCATGAACCCGAACGCCGGGTCGAGGTCCGGGTTGACGACGGTGAGGTCCAGCCGGTACCGCTGCGCGATCGCCGACCAGTAGCCGACCGAGGCCCCGCCGAGCGGGTCGGCCCCGATCCGGACCCCCGCCGCGGCGATCGCGTCGAGGTCGATCACCGCGGGCAGGTCCTCGACGTAGCGGGCGCAGAAGTCGTACCGGCCGGTCTCGGCGCGGGCGAGCGGCACCCGGCGCACCCCGGCGAGCCCGGTGGCCAGCAACTGGTTCGCGCGGGCGGCGATCCAGTTCGTCGCGTCGGTACCGGCCGGGCCGCCGTCCGGGGGGTTGTACTTGATGCCGCCGTCGGCGGGCGGGTTGTGCGACGGGGTGACGACGACCCCGTCGGCCAGCCCGCTCGTGCGCGCCGCGTTGTGCTGCAGGATCGCATGGGAGACAGCGGGGGTCGGGGTGACGCCGTCGGTCGCGTCGACGAGCACCGTGACGCCCGCGCCCGCGAACACCTCCACGGCGGTGGTCCACGCGGGCCGGGAGAGCGCGTGGGTGTCGCGGCCCAGGAACAGCGGCCCGTCGACGCCCCGCGTCGCGCGGTACTCCACGATCGCCTGGCTGATGGCGGCGATGTGGTCGTCGTTGAACGAGCGGGTGAACGCGGACCCGCGATGCCCGGACGTACCGAACGCCACCCGCTGCTGTGCGACCGCGGGGTCGGGGTGGTGGTCGTGGTAGGCCCGGTGCAGGCGCTCGATGTCGACCAGGTCCTCGGGACGCGCAGGGGTTCCGGCGCGCGGGTGGACGGACATGGCACCAGCCTGCCCCATCCGGGCGGTCACGCAACCGCTGCGCCGACGTCGCTCCACCGGTCCGCCACCCCGCCGGCGGGCCCGATCCCAGGGGCGAGGTCGCCGAGTTCTGCGGCACCCGGCCCGACCAACCCCGAGCCGGAGGTGTTGTGCAGGCGTCGTGGGCTCTACCGTGCTGGGTAGCGCCGCCACCTGGCCCTCTCGAGGGGGAGCACCGATGCCCAGCCGCGAATCCGACGCCCTGCGCGCCCAGTTCCAGGAGATGTCCGACATTCTTGCGGCGAACCCGCAGATGGACCTGGGGACCCTGCGCAACCTGTTCGAGACGCTTCATCTGCGGGCCGCGGAGCCGGCCGGGGTGACCTACGAGGAGGTCGACGCAGGCGGCGTCGCGGCGCTGTGGTGCCGGCCGGAGGGGGCCGTGACCGACGGCGCCCTCCTCTACACCCACGGCGGCGGGTTCGCCTGCAACTCGATGCACAGCCACCGCAAGCTGGCCGGGCATCTGGCCCGGGCGGCCGGGATGCCGGCACTGGTGATCGACTACCGGCTCGCCCCCGAGCACCCGTTCCCGGCCCAGCTCGCCGACGCGGTGACCGCCTATCGCTGGCTGCTCGACCAGGGCGTTCCTGCGGGCCGGATCGCCACCGCCGGCGACTCCGCCGGGGGCAACCTCGCCACCGCGGTGGTGCTCAAGCTGCGGGAGGAGGGCGTGGCGCTGCCGGGTGCGATCGTCGGCCTCTCGCCCTGGTACGACATGGAGCACAAAGGCAAGACCCTGGAGAGCAACGCCGCCACCGACGCCCTCGTGCAGTTGCCGATCCTTCAGGGTATGTCCGCGATGTTCCTCGGTGAGCAGGGTTCGCCGACCGATCCGCTGGCCAACCCGCTGCACGCCGACGTCACCGGACTGCCGCCGATCTACCTGACCGCCGGGGGTCACGAGACGCTGTTGGACGACACCGAGCGGTTCGCCGACAAGGCCCGCGCCGCGGGGGTCGTCGTGACCGTGCGGATCGAACCCGGCCAGCAGCACGTCTACCCGTTCATGGCGGGCCGTGCTCCGGAGGCCGACGCGGCGATCGCCGATATCGGAGCGTGGCTCAGGGTCGCGCTCGAAGCCGGCTGAGCCGCGGACCGCACCGCGCCCAGGAGCGTGTCTGATGATGGTCGAATCCCGACGGTCGCCGGTCCAGCCGCTCGCGGACAGCCTGCGCGACCTACTGGTGGCGCTTCTCCGGCGGGCCGCGCTGGCGGGGCTGGAGAAACTCGACGCCCTTGCGGACAACCTGGAGGAGTTCGCGGCCCGCGGCGGCGTCGTCCGGTCCGCGGCGTTCGGCGGCGGTCGTGCGCTGGTGGCCGGCAAGAACCCCGTGTGGGGAGCGATCAAGGCCGGCGTCGCGGCGCTTCCGGCCGGAATCGCGGCGTTCCTGGCCCTGGCCCTGATCCTGGTGCTGGCCCTCGGTCCGGTGCTGCTGCTGGTCCTGCTGGTCCTGCTGCTCGTCTGGGCCGTCGTCGCGGCGATCCGGTCGGCCCGCTGAACGCGACCGGGGTGGGCGGGCCCGCTACGGTCGGCGGTGTGTCGGTGCGGGAGCTGGTCGTGCTGGGTACCGCCAGCCAGGCGCCGACCCGGCACCGCAACCACAACGGGTACCTGCTGCGCTGGGACGGCCACGGTCTGCTGTTCGACCCGGGTGAGGGCACCCAGCGCCAGATGCTGCTGGCCGGTGTGCCCAGCAGCGCGATCAGCCGGATCTGCCTGACCCACTTCCACGGCGATCACTGCCTCGGGGTTCCCGGGGTCGTCCAGCGCCTCTCGCTGGACCGGGTCGCGCATCCGGTCCACGCCCACTACCCGGCCTCGGGCAGGCACTTCTTCGCGCGGCTGCGCCATGCCAGTGTCTTCCGGGAGGTCGCCGACCTGCGCGAGGAGCCGATCGAGCGCGACGGGGTGGTCGCCGAGGACCGGTTCGGGACCCTGGAGGCGCGGCGGCTCGACCATCCGGTGGAGTCGTTCGGCTACCGGCTCGTCGAGCCGGACGGGCGGCGGATGCGGCCCGAGTGGCTGGCCCGGTTCGGCATCGAGGGACCGGCCGTGGGGCGGCTGCTGCGGGCGCGCGCGCTGGAGGTGGATGGCCGGACCGTCTCGCTGGAGCAGGTCAGCGATCCCCGGCCGGGCCAGCGCTTCGCCTTCATCATGGACACCCGGCTGTGTCCGGCGGTGTTCGAGCTGGCGGCGGACGTCGACCTGCTGGTGATCGAATCCACCTTCCTCGGCGCGGACGCGGACCTGGCCCACGAGTACGGCCATCTCACCGCGGGGCAGGCGGCCACGGTGGCCCGCGACGCCGGGGTGCGCAGGCTGGTCCTGACGCATTTCTCCCAGCGCTATGCCGATCCGGCCCGGTTCCACGAGGAGGCCGCCGCGGTGTTCGACGGGGAGATCGTCGTGGCGCAGGACCTTGCCCGTATCCCGGTCCCGCCTCGCCGGACCGTCGGGCTCGACGACGCGAGCAGCCCCGGGGCGCAGGCCCGCTGACGTCCGGTTCCGTGGACGGTCAGGGTGGTGCCAGGGTGGCCAGCCTGGCCTCCGCGCGGGAGAGCTCGGCGGCCGCGGCGCGGGCCGAGCTCGCGGACCGGCGCGCCGCCGCGGCCGCCGATCGCTCCGCCTCCGCGGCCGCGCGCTGCTGGCCACGCGCCTCCTCGAGGGCGGCGGTCAGCTCCGTCACCCGGTTGCCCGCCTCGATGTGGCGCTGCTCGGCCTCCGCGAGTGCCGCCCGATCGGTGCGTTCCCGATCGCGGGCCGCCCGCGCGGCGGCCCAGGCCTGCGCCACGTCCTGCTCCGCCTCGGCACGTTCCCGCCGCCGGCGCTCGCGCTCGGCGGCGGCCGCCGCCCTGGCGTCGGCATCCGGCTGTGCGTCTGCGGCGGGCCCGGTTTCCCCGGTGGGCCCGGTCTCCCCGGTGGGCCGGGTTGGTCCGGGTGGTGCCGTGCGGATGGACCGCACAACCGGTCGCGGCGGCCAGTCCGTTGCCTCGGGCCCGAACCCGGAGTAGCTGACCGTGCGGTGCAGCCGTCCGGACCGCACCTCGGCGGCGATGTCCGGGTCGGCGAGCGCCGCGTCGAGAATGCCGCGCAGGTCGCGTTCGGTGCCGTCCGGCACCCGGTGTCCGTCGCGGGCCGCGATCCGGCGGGCCTCCCGGGCCATCGCGGCGACGAGCTTGTGCCGCTGCGCCGACAGCTCCCGCAGCGCGGCGCCGTCGAGGCCGCGCTGTGCGTCGAGGAGCTCCCCGGCGAGCTCGAAGAGGACATCGAGCTGCTCGGCGCGCCGGCGGGCGAGCAGGTTGGCCAGCCAGGCGGCCTGGGTCGGCTTGCGCAGCCGCGAGATGGCCCGGGCCGCGGCGCGGTCGCCATCCGCCCGCGCGGCGGCCACGAGGTCGTCGCGGGCCGCGACGAACTCCTCGGGCGCCAGGCCGTAGAGCTGCTCGGCGGCCGCGGTCACACGGTCAGGCTCGGCGTCGCTCACCGGTCCTCCGGACCCACCTCCGGCGCATCCTCATGTCGGGAGACGGTATCGGCATCGCCGCGTCCCCACAGTGCGTCACGGTGCCCCGACGCTCCCAGCCCGCGGCCCCCACCCGAGAACACCGGGTTCGCGAGGGTGCGGCCTCGCACGTCGGATCCCCGCCGGTGGCCGATGGCGGGGATTAGCTCTTGTTCTCGTAGACCGGAACGATCATCGCTCGGCCCAGCGTGTGGCCGAACAGGTTGAAGGCGAACAGGGCCGGGGTGGCGTCCCGGGGGATGTCCAGGCTCGGCACGTCGACCGCATGCACGACGGTGAAGTAGCGGTGCGGGCCGTGCCCGGGAGGCGGGGCGGCGCCGAGATAGCGGCGCAGGCCGGCGTCGTTCGCGAGCTGGAACGCCCCGGACGGCAGCCCGGCGCCGTCCTCGTCACCGGCGCCGGAGTCGAGCGAGGTCACCGAGCCCGGGATGTTCACGACCGCCCAGTGCCAGAACCCGGAGACGGTCGGCGCGTCGGGGTCGTAGACGGTGACCGCATAGGACTGCGTCCCCTCCGGCGCTCCGCTCCACGACAGCTGCGGTGACCGGTCCTCGCCGCCCGCCCCGAAGATGCCGCTGCGCTGGGGTGTCGGCAGGGTCTCGCCGTCGGCGATGTCGGTGCTCGTGACGGTGAACGTGGCCACCCGGGGCAGCTCGTCGTACGGGTTGCGGCTCATCGCAGCTCCTCTCCGCGGCGGGACGGGGCCGCCGCTGTGGCGACGTGCGGTCACGATCACCGTAGCCGCTGGCCCGCCGGGACGGCGGCACGGCTCGCAGCGCTCCTCAGGCGAGGTTGACGATGTTCCCCTCGGCGTCGATGTCGATGCGGTGCGCGGCGGGATGCGCCCCCAACCCCGGCATGGTCCGCATATCACCGCAGATCAGGTAGATGAACCCGGCCCCGACCGAGGCGCGCGCCTCGCGCACCGGCAGCCGCCAGCCGGTCGGGGCACCCCGCAGGGACGGGTCGGAGGAGATCGACAGGTGCGTCTTGGCGATGCACACCGGAAGGGTCCCGAAGCCGTTGCGCTCGTAGACGTCGAGCTGCCGGGCCGCCGCCGGCGCGTAGTCGACGCCGTCGGCCCCGTACACCCGCCGCGCGATGGTCTCGATCTTCTCCCGCAGCGGCGCCGAGTCCGGGTACAGGAAACGGAACGCCGTCGGTGTCTCGGCCGCCTCCGCGACGGCCTCGGCCAGCTCGGTCGCACCGGCCCCGCCGTCGGCGAAGTTCGTGCACACCGCCCACCGCGCACCCATCTCCTCGGCGATCCGGGCGATCACCGCGTGCTCGGACGGGTGGTCCTGCGGGAACGCGTTGATCGCCACGACGGGGGCGACCCCGTGCAGCCGGATGTTCTCGATCTGCTTGCGCAGGTTCGCTCCGCCCGCCGCCACCTCCTGCGGGTTCTCGGCCAGCAGGGCGGGGGGCAGCGGCCTTCCCGCGACGATCGCGTGGTTGCCGGAATGCACCTTCAGCGCCCGCACCGTCGCCACGACGACCGCCGCGTCCGGGACCAGCCCCGAGGCCCGGCATTTGATGTTGAAGAACCGTTCGGCGCCCATGTCGGCGCCGAACCCGGCCTCGGTGATGAGGAAGTCACCGCCACGGATCCCGATGAGGTCGGCGATCACCGAGGAGTTCCCGTGCGCGATGTTGCCGAACGGTCCGGCGTGGACCAGGACCGGGGTGTTCTCCAGGGTCTGCAGCAGGTTGGGCTTGAGGGCCTCGCGCATGATCACGGCCATCGCGCCCGCGCCTCCGATGTCCTCGGCCGTCACCGGCTTCGAGTCGCGGGTGTAGCCGACGACGATGCGGCCCAGCCGCTCGCGCAGCTCCGGCAGCGACCGGGCGAGCGCGAAGATGGCCATCACCTCGCTCGCCGCGGTGATGTCGAACCCGGTCTGGCGCGGGATCCCGTCGGATCGCGAGCCGAGCCCGACGATCACGTTGCGCAGCACCCGGTCGTTGACGTCGAGGACGCGCCGCCAGGTGATGCTGTACGGGTCGATCCCGGCGTCGTTGCCGTGGTAGAGGTGGTTGTCCAGGATCGCGGAGAGCATGTTGTGCGCCGCGGTCACCGCGTGGAAGTCGCCGGTGAGGTGCAGGTTGAGCGTCTCCATCGGGACGACCTGTGAGTGGCCGCCGCCCGCGGCGCCGCCCTTGATCCCGAAGGTCGGGCCCATCGACGGCTGCCGGATCGCCACCGTGGCGCGCTTGCCGATCAGCCGCATTCCCTGGCCGAGCCCGACCGTCGTCGTGGTCTTGCCCTCCCCCAACGGGGTCGGGGTGATGGCGGAGACCACGACGTAGCGGGCCTTCGGCCGGTCGGCGAGCTCGTCCAGCGCGCTCAGCTTGATCTTCGCGACGTGCTCGCCATAGGGTTCGAGCAGATGTGGCGCGATGCCCATGCTCGCGGCGACGTCCGTCAACGGGGCGAGCCGCGCGGCCCGCGCGATGTCCAGGTCGGTCATGGCAGGCCCGCAGCCGCGCGCAGCTCGGTGGCCTTGTCGGTCCGTTCCCAGGTGAAGTCGGCGTCGTCGCGGCCGAAATGCCCGTACGCCGCGGTCTTGGTGTAGATCGGGCGGTGCAGCCGCAGGTGGCGGCGCAGCGCCGCGGGCCGCAGGTCGAAATGCTCGTCGACCAGCTTGCGGATCGTGCTCAGCGGCACCTTCTCGGTCCCGAACGTCTCGACGAGCACGGACAGCGGCCTGGCCATCCCGATGGCGTACGCCACCTGCACCTCGGCCGTGTCGGCCAGCCCGGCGGCCACCAGGTTCTTCGCGACATAGCGGGCCATATAGGCCGCCGAACGGTCCACCTTGGACGGATCCTTGCCGGAGAACGCCCCGCCACCGTGGCGGGCGAACCCGCCGTAGGTGTCGACGATGATCTTGCGGCCGGTCAGCCCGGCGTCGCCGACGGGGCCCCCGACCACGAACCGGCCGGTCGGGTTGACGTAGTACTCCGCGCGCAGCGCGTCGGCGTCGACGAGCTCGGCGGGCAGCACCGGCAGCACCACAAGCGACCACAGGTCGGCGCGGATCCGTTCGCTGTCGACCTCCTCGGCGTGCTGAGTCGAGATCAGCACCTTCTCCACCGCCACCGGGAGGCCGTCGCGGTAGCGGACGGTGACCTGAGTCTTGCCGTCGGGGCGCAGGTAGGGCAGCAGCCGGTCCTTGCGCACCTGCGCCAGCCGGCGCGACAGCCGGTGCGCCAGCGCGATCGGCAGCGGCATCAGCTCCTCGGTCTCCCGGGTCGCGAAGCCGAACATCATGCCCTGGTCACCGGCGCCGGAGGAGTCGAGCTCGTCCGCGCGGCCGTGGCCGGGCTGCGGCTGCGCCCGGTTCTCGAAGGCGCGGTCCACCCCCTGGGCGATGTCCGGGGACTGCTTGTCCAACGCGATCATCACCGCGCAGTGCCTGCCGTCGAAGCCGAAGTCGCCGCAGTCGTAGCCGATGCGGCAGATGGTCTCCCGCACGATGTCGGTGACGTCGAGATGCGCCGTGGTGGTGATCTCGCCCGCGACGACCACGAGACCGGTCGTCACCAACGTCTCGCAGGCCACCCGGGACTCCGGGTCACCGGCGAGCGCGGCGTCGAGGACCGCATCCGAGATCTGGTCGGCGATCTTGTCGGGATGCCCCTCGGTGACGGACTCCGAGGTGAACATGTGCTCGTTGGCGGCGAGTGGGATCATGGCTGCCCTCCTTCGTCGGGCTCGTGCACGCAGCGTCGCGCCGGGGCATCACTCGCCGTGCGCAACAGGTTGTCGCGGGCTGTGACCATCGCGTGCAGCTTGGCCCGGGCGATCGGGCCGGGGACGTGGCGCAGCCCGCAGTCGGGGGAGACGAGCAGCCGCTGCGGCGGCACCGCCTCCAGTGCGCGGCGGATCCGCTGCTCCACGAGCTCGACCTCCTCGACCCGCTCCGTCTTCACATCGAGCACCCCGACGCCCAGCACCCGGTCCCAGTAGCGGCGGATCAGCGCCAGGTCGTCGTCGCCCTTGCGGGCGAACTCCAGCATCAGCTGGTCGATCGACGCGTCGAGGACGGCGGGGAACAGGAAGTCGTAGTGACCCTCCCACAGCGGGCGGGCATAGCGGTTGCCGTAGCAGATGTGCAGCGCCCAGGTCACCGGCACGTCCTTGGTGACGATGTTGATCGCCTCCATCGCGAGCCCGACCTGTTCGGGATAGCCCGCGAGAAACGGTTCGTCGATCTGCAGCAGCTCGGCCCCGGCGTCGGCGAGGGCGCGCGCCTCCGCGTTGAGCAGCCGCGCGAGCGCACGCACCAGGTCCGCCGGCTCGGGGTAGGCCTCGTTGCGCAGCCGCCGCGACAGCGAGAACGGCCCGGTCAGGGAGAACTTGACCCGGCGGTCGGTGTAGGCCAGGGCGAACTTCAGGTCCTCGGCGAGCCCCAGCGGGCCCGGGCCCTCGGGGTCGGGCAGCTTCTCGGTGACGACGAGGTCGAGGTAGTCGAAGTAGAAGACCTTGACCGGGTCGAGGACCGTGACCCCGGGGACCCGCGCGAGGGTGTAGTCGACGTCGTTCTCGCGGCGCAGCTCTCCGTCGGAGACGACGTCGATCCCGGCGACCTCCTGGTCCTTCAACGCCGCCTTGATCGCCATGTCGTGCATCTCGGCGAGCTGCGAACGGCTCACCGTGCCCTGATGCACCCCGGTCTTGGCTCGCTCCAGCCAGTCCGGGACCGGCCACGAACCGACCACGGTCGTCAGCACGTCCTGCGCTTTCTCACCCATGTTCAGTCCCTCACGTGCACCCTCATCGTGATGATGTTGCTTCCGATGCGGTGGGCGAACGGCTCGAACGTGACGTCGAAGCCCTTGCGGGTGCCGATGTGCGCGAGCAGCGGTCCGTTCACCCAGTTGACCACCGACCCGTCGTACTTGCCGGGGCCGCGGAACCCGGTGCGGTAGTCCTCGACGCCGGTGACGAACAGGTCGTGACAGTGCAGCCGGCCGTAGGGGTGCAGCAGCGGCAACGTCTCGGCGAAGCTCGCGGCGGCCCCGTTGGCGGCGTGCATCCGCACGTCGCGGCCGGTGGCGACGAGCGGACGCAGCAGCTCCCCACTGATCCCCGGTGCGATGTCGTAGGTGTCCAGCCCGTGCAGCGGGACGTAGCGTTCGGCCAGCCGCACCGCCTGCCAGCAGGCCCGCCAGAACGCCACGGCGGCCTCGACGTCGGCGAAATGCTCCGGCGCGGCCTCGGCCAGCAGCACCGGGCCGAGCTTGAGCAGCCGGGTGACCAGCCGGCCCAGCCCGGACGGCTCGGTGCCGGCGCACCGGGCGATCTGCTCGGCTCGGTCGGCCGGCAGGTAGGCGCGGACCTGCACGAGATGCTCACGGTGGCCGATCGTGGCGATCTCGTCGGTGGGCAGGTTGTCGTACACATTGGAGATGTAGACGAGGAACGCCTTGAACCGCAGGAAACCCAGCGTCGTCATCGGGTGCATGGCGTCGAGCACGAACGAGCTGACGTGCGCCGCGTGGTCGGCGACACTCGCGCGCGCCAGCTCCAGCACGTGGGGGGAGTAGTCGCACATGAGGTAGTGCAGCCGCCGGTAGTAGTCGCGGCCGTGCGCCCGGTCGAGCTCGACGAACGTGTCCAGCCAGGTGCGGGCGTGGCTGCCGTTGCCCACCCCGAGCTCGACGATGTAGAGCTCCTCGGGCAGCGCTCGGCGTTCGGCGAGCTCGTCCCACGCCGCGAACAGCTCGCGGATGATCTCCCGGATCGACTCGATGTTGCGGGCGTCGGACTGACCGCCCGGCAGCGCCGACTCGTATCCCCGCCCGGTCGCCTGCTCCCACAGCTGCAGGTGCTGCCAGTACAGCGTGTTGAACGACCAGATCAGGCTCTGGCTGGTGGGAACCCAGTCCTCGAGCGTGAGGCGCCCCGCGTCGTCGCCGCCGCGGTGCTCGCGCAGCGCGGCCGCGGTGACCGCGCCGAGGTCCGGACCGGCCCGGCGCAGGTCCACGGCGAGCTCCAGGGCCGGGGACGGTCCGTTGCGCCGGCCGCCGAGGACGGGTCGTAGCTGGAGGGCCTCCCGGAAGTTGTCCCGGTACTGGACCCAGTCGCAGACCACGCGCAGCCGGGCCAACTCGTCGGGACCCTGCGCGTCGGCGATGGCGGCCCGCAGCACCGGATCGAGGGCCACGGTGAGATCGACGGGATCGCGCCCGCTCATCCTCAGCAGCCTGGCCACCGGCCGCACCTCAACGAGCACCGCCGCCACCTCCCACCGCATGCTGCCCGGCCCGGTCGCGGGCCAGGCCCGCGCGCTCCAGGATCTCCGGCACGCCTCGTTCGAAGCCGAACGCCATCACGTGCACGCCCGCGACGCCCGGGACCGTCCGCAGCGCCTCGATCGTCTCCGCGCACAGTCGCACGCCCTCGCCCGCGACCCGGTCGCCGGGTACCCCGCGCAGCCGCCGGACGACCTCGTCGGGCACGTACACGCCGGGCACCTTGGACCGGATGAACTCCAGCGCGGCCAGCGAGCGGACGGGGCCGACTCCGGCGATCACCGCGCACCGCCGGTCGAGGCCGAGGTCGCGGACGCCGGTCATGAAGCGCTCGAAGCCCGGCAGGTCGAACACGAACTGGGTCTGCACGAAATCGGCCCCGGCCGCGACCTTCTTGCCCAGCCGCGCGGCGCGGAACCGGGTGGGCGGGGCGAACGGGTTCTCCACGGCGCCGATCAGGAACTCCGGCCGGGGGCTCAGGGCGCGACCGGACAGCAGGCGCCCCTCGTCGCGCAGGGTTCTGGCGGTCCAGACCAACTGGACGCTGTCGAGGTCGAAGACCGGCTTGGCGTCCGGGTGGTCGCCGAAGCACGGGTGGTCGCCGGTGAGCAGCAGGACGTTCGGGATGCCCAGCGCGGCCGCGGAGAGCAGGTCGGACTGCAGGGCGATCCGATTGCGGTCGCGGCAGGTCAGCTGCATCACCGGCGCCACGCCCGCGCGCGCCACCAGCAGGCTCCCGGCGAGGCTGGACATCCGCACGTGCGCGCCCTGGTTGTCGGTGATGTTCGCGGCGTCCACCCAGCCGTGCAGCAGCGCGGCCTTCTCGGTGACGGCGGCCGGGTCGGCGCCGCGGGGTGGCCCGATCTCGGCGGTGACGGCGAAGCGGCCCTCCCGCAGCGCGGTGCGCAGGCCCCGGGCCGCCGGGGGGAGGCTGCCCGCCGATGCCGGCGCGGTCACGGCCGATGCACCGCGACCGGGCGGTCGAGCCCGTCATCGCCGGTCCAGAGGTGCTCGTCGCGGCCCTGCCAGTAGCCCAGCCAGGAGCTCGCCCCGGCGAGCCGGTGGTCCACCGGGCGTTGCAGCAGGGTCAGGTCGCGGGCGTGCCCGGCCTGCTCCGCGCGTTCGTAGGCGATCACCCAGACGCAGCGGTCGCCGGGGTACACCTCGCAGTCGCCGTTGGGGGCGACCCCGCCGCACGGGCCGTTGCGCAGCTGTTTGGGGCAGCTCATCGGACAGGCGTAGCCGGTCGCCGGCAGCGCGCACTGACCGCACATCCGGCAACCGAACAGGCGCTCCTTGCTGCGCCGCTCCGCCGCGGTGAACCAGCGGCGCAGCCGGGGCCGGGCCTCGATCCGGCCGGCGAGCCACCGATAGGCCCGGTTGGGGGCCAGCACCCGGCCGAGCCGGTAGCCGGTTGCGGCGGCGATCCACGGCCTCGTGGGACGCGGCCCTTCTGACGCGGACATGTCCATCGACCTCCTCGCCGGGAATCATCATCCCAGAGTTCCGGTGATCGGCATCTCCGTGACATCGCCCGGTCCGGCGTGGGCAGTGCGGGTCCGGTGATGGCCACCCCGCTGCATCGTGGCTGATCCCGCCCCCGCACGGGGCCCATCTGGGTGGTGACACAAAGTCGAAGGGGCGACATCCGGGCGGCACCACAAATGATCCATCCCGCGGCGGGTGGGCGCGCACCGCCCGAACGCCAAAGGGTCTGCCGCGCCGAGCCCGGTCCCGCCGCGGCCCAGGTCGCCGCCGCCCGGCGAGCGGGGAATCGCCGGGCATTGACGTGATATTGATCACAGCAGTAGGTTCCACTCGCTGCGTCAGCCGCAGCCCCGTCACCACGGTGATCTCGACGGCGACGCCTGGTCTCGTCCGCACCTCTCGACTCGAGAGGCTGTCGAGGGGCGCGGCCACGGGCCCTGTGCCCGCCGGCGTCAACACCTCTGGCGGTTCACGGAAAGATCCACCACACCGAGGAGATCGCCCGATGAGCGCCTTCGACCCGAGGTCGGCAACCGGAATCCCGACCGAGCCCGTGGGGTCGCTTCCCCGGCCCTCGTCCCTGCAGGCGATGTATGCCCGCTTCGATGCGGGACACGCCACCCGTGAGGAGCTCGAGGCCGAGCAGGACAGGGCGACCATGGACTCGATCGCGCGCGGCGAGGCCACCGGGGCCCCGATCATCTCCGACGGCGAGCAGCGTCGCTCCAGCTTCGCGACCTACCCACTCGCCGTGACGCTGGCGGGTACCGGGCTCGCCCCGAACCTGGCCCCGGACAACGGCCAGTACTTCGCGATCTTCGCCGATGGCCACCATCGGCAGCTTCCGCGGCTGACCGGTGGCCCGTTCCGCTACGGGTCCTACGCCGCCGACACGCTGCGCACGTCCATCGCCATGGCGAACAAGCCGCTCAAGCAGGCGGTGATCGCCCCGTCGATGCTCGCGCTGCTCTACCCGCTGAGCGGCGAGGTCGCCGGATACTCGCGCGAGGAGTTCGAGGCCGACCTGATCGATGAATGCGAGAAGGACATCCGGCAGGCCTTCGCGGCGGGCGCGGCCCGGGTGTCCATCGACTTCACCGAGGGACGCCTGGCGACCAGGGCGGACCCGCGCAACCCGTGGACGGGCGCGGGGATGCTGCCGCATTTCATCGAGCTCAACAACCGGGTGCTCGAGCGGTTCAGCGCGCAGGAACGGGTGCACATCGGCGTCCACACCTGCCCCGGCGGGGACCGGGACTCGGTGCATTCGGCCGACGTGCCGTACCCCAACCTGCTGGGCACGATGTTCGACATCAACGCCGGATACTTCCTGATGCAGCTGGCCAGCGAGCGGGACAAGGACCCGGTCTACGAGTGCATCGGCACGCACCTGCGCGCGGACGCCGACGGGGTGGCCCAGATGGCCTACATCGGGGTCATCGACCCGCTCAACCCGCGGGTCGAGGGGCCTCAGGAGGTTGCCGACGCGCTGATCCGCGCGGCGAACTTCATCCCGAGGGAGCGGCTCGGTTCGACCGATGACTGCGGCTTCTCCCCGTTCAGCATCGACGAGAAGCCGAGCCACGGCTCCCCGGACTACGCTCGGGAGGTCGCCTTCCAGAAGATCAAGAATCGGGTGGAGGGCACGCGGATGGCCGCCGAGAAGCTCAACGTGTCCTGACCGACCCCGTCCCCCGCCGCCGGCTCCCCGCTGGGGCCGGCGGCGTCGTGTCACGCCCCGGAGGTGCCCCATCGACAGCCCGCCGTTGTTCGAGCATCGCGTCGCCGACCTGCTCGAGTCGGTCGCCGCCCGCACCCCCGCCCCGGGCGGCGGGGCCAGCGCGGCGCTCGTCACCGCGCTGGCCGCCGCGCTCACCGCGATGTCCGCCCGGTTCACCGATCCCGAGGTGGCCGGCGGGACCGCCGAGCGGGCCGAGGCCGTGCGCGCGGCCGCGCCCGCCCTCGCCGACGCCGACGTCGCCGCCTACGGCCGCTACCTGGCCGTGCTGCGCAGCCCGCGCACCACCGAGCCCGCTCTGCGGGCGGCGCGGCTGCGCGAGGCCCTCGACGAGGCCGTCGACATCCCGCTGACCATCGCCGAGGCCGCGGCGGAGGTCGCGGCGCTGGCCGCGAGGCTGGCCCGCGACGGCAACCCCCGGCTGCGGGGCGACGCGGCGACCGGCGCGCTGCTGGCCGCCGCCGCCGCCGCGGCGGCGGCATTCCTCGTCACCGAGAACCTGGCGAACGATCCGCAGGACCCGCGGGCCGGCCGGGCCCGCGGCGCAGCGGCGGCGGCACGGCGTGCCGCGGACGGGCTGGCGCAGTGGTGAGATCGATCCCATCGGGTGGTGGCGGCGCGCCCAGGTGCGACGATCGGGACGACTGCCGCATCGGCACCCGCTGGGTGCCAGAGGAAGCCAGCTGAAGGAGAACATGAGTATGAGCGAGTCCCCTCGAGTCGCGATCGTCACCGGTGCCGCGCGTGGGATCGGCGCGGCCACGGCGCTGCGGCTGGCCCGCGACGGGTTCGCCGTTGCCGTTCTCGATCTGGAGGAGTCGGCGGCCAAGGGCACGGTGGAGGCGATCGAGGCCGCCGGTGGCCGTGGCCTGGCCGTCGGTGCCGACGTCGGCGACGCCGCGCAGGTCGAGGCGGCCGTCGCCCGCGTCGCCGACGAGCTCGGGGCTCCCGTGGTACTGATCAACAACGCCGGCGTCACCCGGGACAACCTGCTGTTCAAGATGACCGAGGACGACTGGGACACCGTGATGAACGTGCACCTGCGCGGGTCGTTCCTGATGAGCCGGGCGGTCCAGAAGTACATGGTCGAGATGAAGTACGGGCGTATCGTGAACCTCTCGTCGACCTCGGCGCTGGGCAACCGCGGGCAGAGCAACTACTCCACGGCCAAGGCGGGCCTGCAGGGGTTCACCAAGACGCTGGCCATCGAGCTGGGCAAGTTCGGGGTGACCGTGAACTGCATCGCCCCCGGGTTCATTGCCAGCGACATGACCAAGGCGACCGCCGAGCGGCTCGGGGTGGGCTGGGACGACTTCATGGCCGCGCGCGCCGCGGAGGTCCCGGTGCAGCGCGCGGGACAGCCCGAGGACATCGCGCATGCGGTGTCGTTCCTGGTCAGCGAGGGTGCCGGGTTCGTGTCCGGACAGGTCATCTACGTCGCAGGCGGACCGAAGGCCTGATCGGCGCGGGCCACGGCCGCGCCGCTCGCGGCAGCCCTGCCGGTAGTCTGCGCTCGTGGATCGGCTGGTAAACGGACAGGACACGCGCTCGCGGCTCCTCTCCGCCGCCGAGGCGCTCTTCGCCGAGCGCGGCAGCGAGGCGGTCTCGCTGCGCGAGATCGGGCGCGCCGCAGGTGCGCGCAACGTCATCGCCGCCCAGTACTGGTTCACCGACCGCGACGGGCTGATCCGGGCGCTGCTGGCCCGGCACCGGCCCGAGATCGAGTCGCGCAGGAATGCGCTGCTCGACGCGTACGAGGCCGTGGGCCGGGGCGACGTCGCGGCCGATGTGCACACGCTGGCCGGGGCGCTGGTGCGGCCGCTGGCGGTGAAGCTGGAGCAGGGCAGCAGCGGCGCGGGCTACCTGCGCACCATGGCCGATCTGCTCACCCGCCCGGTGCCCTCGATGGAGCCGCTGGCCCTCGACGATCCGAACAGCAGCATCGTCCGCTGGCGGCGGCTGCTCGAACCACTGCTCGAACCCGCCGCCGTCGAGCTGCACCGGCGGTTCCACACGGTGCGCTTCGTCGTCGTCGAGTTCGCGCTGCGGGCCCGTGCCGGTCGGACCGACCACCGGCTGTTCGTCAGCCAGCTCGTCGACGCCGCGGCGGGTCTGCTCTCGGCCGGGGTGTCCGCGGAGACCCGCCGGTTGCAGGCGAGCCGCCGCGTCGCGGGCGAGGCCAGGTGAGCCGGCCCGGCCGGGCTCAGGCCTTGCGCAGCGCGATACCCCACCCCGGCACCGGCTCGTGCCCGGGGACCGGGACGTCCTCGCCGGTCAGGTTCACGATCACGGCGCCGTCGTCGGTGCGGAACGCGAGCAGTGGCTGCGTCGTCGACCGGCCGATCTCGACGCCGCCCTTCGCGAGCCGGGGCACCAGCCAGGTCCACGCTCTGGTCAGCGGGGTGGGCGTGCCGCCCTCGGGTTCGGTGCTGTCGGTCCACAGCGCCGAGTACTCCAGGCTGCTGCCCTGCGGGCCCCACAGCAGAGCGACGGACACGCCGGAGCCGGCGAACGCCGCGACCGTGGCAAGCGTGGCGGCGGCGCTCGCCGGGCTCGCCGCACCGCCCGTGGCGCCCGGTGCGGGGTCGGCGTAGAACTCGGCCCACCAGACGGCGAGCGGGGTGCGCTCCCGGATCCACGCGGTGACAGCGGCGAACTTCTGGGCACCGACGTCGATCTGCTCGGGGGCGCCCCCGTTGCGGGTCGCGGTGGACCCGTCGACGGCGATGAAGTCCGCGCCGACGTTGTGCGCGAGCCAGTACTCGAGGATGGCCAGCGCCCGCTTGTCGACCGCGCCCCAGGGTCCGGCGAGGTCCGAGGCGTTCTCGGTGCCGGGCCTGAGGCTGGTCATCACCGCGTACGGGCCGCCGATCTGCACATCGGGCCGCACCGCCTTCACCGCGGTGTAGACCTTGTTGTACAGCTCGGTGTAGCCCTCGTAGTCCCAGCGGTTCTCGTCCTTGTGGTAGAAGCCCTTGAGCTCGTTCCAGACCAGCACCCGCTCGATCTGCGGGTAGCGCTGCACGGCCGCCGCCGACAGCTGCGCGAAGTCGTCGAAATGATCGGGGTCGGGCGCCTTCTCCAGCTTCGACCAGTCCGTCTGTCCGGCGGACCCGCCCTTCATCCAGTCCGGGGCGCAGCACAGCGTCAGCACGGTGCGGCCATGGGTGTCCTTGATCAGCTGCATCCGCCGGTCGAGGCTGTCCCAGTTGAAGTCGCCGGGGGACGGCTCCGGGTTGAGAGCGCCGAAGCCCATCAGATGCTGGTTCTGCCAGATCCCGCTGTCGTCGGCGAGGATCCTCTCGCCGCGGGCGCGGGCGTCGGCGGGCTCCGAGCTGTCCAGGCTGTGCTGGGTGTGCGTCACGCCCAGTTCGAGGCGGTTGACCTGGGGCCGCCAGGTCCAGCCGTTGTCGAGGTCGATCGCGCCGGCGCTGGCGTCGACGACGGTGGACGGTTTGGTGTCCGGAGCGGGCCCGGAGCAGCCGGCGACGATCGCCGTGATGAGCGCGAACAGGAGTGCGCCCAGGACCGCGGGCCGGGGGCGAGGAGGGCGAGCCGGAGCTGTTACCACGTGAGGACCTATCGAGATCTGGTGAGACCGGACGAGCGCGCAGCGAACCAGGAGCGTTGCGGCGCAGCATGGGCAGAGCCTGGCAGGCGATCACTGAAACCTAGCTGAGAGGGTTCGCACCGCCTGCGGCCCATTGTGGGGCAGCGCGCTCCGGCCGGAGCTCACACGGACGCCGACGCCGCCGGCAGCCGGTGAGCCCTGCGGTACCAGCCATCCTGGGCGAGCAGCCCGGCGTGGGTTCCGTGCTGCACGACCCGGCCGCCGACGACGACGTACACGGCGTCCATCTCCGCGAGCCGATCGAGATCGTGGGTGACCAGCAGGACCGCCCGGTCGCCCGCGGCGGTGAGCAGGTCGTCGAGCACGGCGTTGCGGGAGTCCGGGTCCAGGTGAGTGGTGGGCTCGTCGAGGACCAGCAGCCGGGCGTCGGTGAGCAGGGCGCGGGCCAGCGCCAGTCGCTGGCGCATACCGCCGCTGAACCGGGCGCCGTGCACCCCGACGTCGGTGTCGAGCCCGGCGGGCATCGCGGCGACGTCGGCGGCGAGCCGGACCCGCTCCAGCACGTCCCACAGCTGCGCGTCGGTCGCCTCCGGCCGGGCCAGCCGCAGGTTCTCCCGCACGGTGCTGTCGAACAGGTGCGGATCCTGCGGCACCCCACTGATCATTCGCCGGGCGGCGTCGGGGGAGACCGCGGTGAGGTCGGTGCCGCCGATCCGGACCGTGCCCGCGTCAGGGTCACGGAACCGGAACAGCACCGCCGCCAGGGTGCTCTTGCCCGACCCGCTGGGCCCGACGACGGCGACCCGGGCGCCGGGCGCAAGGTCGAGGTCGAGGCCGTCGAGCGCCCATGGCTCCCCGGGGCCGTAGCGGACCCGCAGGTCACGGACCTGCAACGGCCCCGGGGTGAGGTGCCCCCGACCCGCGGGATCGCGCACCGCGGGCGGGGTGTCCAGGACGTCGAAGAGCCGGGCACCGGATGCCCGGATCGCGCCGAGCCGGGCCGCGGCGGCCGGCAGCGGGGCGACGATCTCGAAGGCGGCCAGCGCGGTGAGCACGAGCACGGCCAGCGGCACCGGGCCGAGCGAGCCGTCCTCGACGGCGGCCACCCCGAGCAGCAGGGTTGCCCACAGGGTCGCCCCGGCGACCAGCGCGGTACCCGCCGCGCCGAGCCCGAGCAGGCCGGCGTCGCGTCGAGCGGCGCGGGTGAGCGCCGCATCGGCGCGCTCCACCCGGGCGACGGCGCGGTCCATCGCGCCGTAGGCGACGAGGTCGGGGGCACCGTGCAGGGCATCGACCAGCGCGGCCGACAGCTCTCCGCGGGCGGCGGTCTGCCGTCGCCCGGTGGCCCGCCCGAGGAGGGCGGCCACGACCGGGACGGCGAGTCCCGCGAGCAGGAGCCCCGCGGCCAGGGCCAGCCCGCCCGGGACGAGCAGCGCGACGCCGAGCGTGATCACGCCTGCCCCGGTGAGCAGCGCGGACAGCGGAGGGGCGAGCCCACGGACGAGCAGGTCCTGGGTGGCGTCGGTGTCGCTGACCAGCCGGGTGACCAGGTCGCCCGAGCGGAACCGGCGGATCGGCTCGATGCGGGCGAGCCGTTCATAGACCTGCACCCGCACCTGCGCGAGGGTGCGCAGCGCCGCGTCGTGGGTGATCAACCGTTCCAGGTAGCGGGCGACCCCCCGGGTGACGCCCAGCGCGCGGGTGAGCACGACCGCGACCCCGAGCGCGGCGACCGGGGGATGGGTCGCGGCCGTCGCGATGAGCCACGCGGCCAGGCTGAGCAGCCCGGTCCCCGCGGCGGTCGCGACGGCGCCGGCCAGCACCCCGAGCGCGAACCGTGAACCCCGCGGCCGGGCCAGCCCCAGCAGCCGCCGAACCGGCCCGTGAGTGGGTAACGGTGTTCCTGCACTGTTAGGCACTCACAACCCCCAGTGAGCTGCGGGTACGGCCGTTCTCCACGGTGACGACGTGATCGACGATCTCCGCCCATCCCGCGTCGTGTGCGACAACGATCCCGGTCCGCCCCCGCAGCAGCCGGGCGACCGCGGTGCGGATCTTCGCCGCGTTGTCCGGGTCGAGGTGCGCCGTGGGCTCGTCGAGCAGCACGAGCTCCGGATCCCGCAGGAACGCCCTCGCCAGCGCGAGCCGTTGGCGCTGGCCCGCCGACAGCCGGGTGCCGCGTTCGCCGAGCCGGGTCGCGTAGCCGTCCGGCAGCGCCGTCACGACCTCGTGCAGTTCGGCCGCGCGGGCGGCCCGCTCGACGGCGGCGTCGCTGGCATCGGGATCGCCGAGCCGGATGTTGCCGGCCACGCTGTCGTCGAACAGATGCGGGTGCTGGGGAACCCAGGCGATCCGGCGCCGCCACGCGTCGGCGTCGAGGTCGTGCAGCGGGCGCCCGTCGATCCGGACCTCGCCGTGGTCGGGATCCAGGAACCGCAGCAGCACAGCCAGCAGGGTGCTCTTACCCGACCCGCTCGGCCCGTCCACGAGGACGCTGTGCCCGGCGGGAACCTCCAGCCACACGTCGTCGAGAGTGGGCAGCTCGCGGCCCGGGTACCGCAAGCTCAGGCCGTTGACCTGCACGTGCACGCCTCGGCCCGGCCGCGCGGGAAGCCGGCCGGCGCCCCGGGGCGGCTCCCCGGTGGAACTCTCGAGCACCGCGAAGACCTGCTCGGCGGCGGCGATGCCCTCCATGCTCGCGTGGAACCGGGCGCCGACCTCGCGCAGCGGCAGGTACGCCTCGGGCGCGAGGATGAGCACGAGGAGGGCGGTTTCCAGGTTGAGCTCCCCGTAGAGCAACCGCAGGCCCACCTCGACGGCGACGAGGGCGACGGCCAGGGTGGCGAGCACCTCCAGGACGAACGCCGAGAGGAACGCGACGCGCAGCGTCCCCATCGTGGCCCGGCGGTGGTCGTCGCTGACCCGCCGGACCAGTTCGGCCTCGGCCTTCGCCCGGCGGAACAGAGCGAGCGTCGGCAGGCCCTCGACAACGTCGAGGAAATGCCCGCCGAGCCGGTGCAGCAGCCGCCACTGACGGCGGGTCCGAGCCTGGGTGTGCCAGCCGACCAGCGCCATGAACAGCGGGATCAGCGGCAGCGTGACACCGATGATCAGCGCGGAGATCCAGTCGGCCCGCGCGATGACGACGAGCACGGCCAGCGGCACCAGCGCCGCGAGCACGAGTTGCGGCAGGTAACGGGCGATGTAGTCGTCGAGGGCGTCCAGGCCGCGGGTGGTGAGCGTCGCCAGCTCGCCCGCGCTACGCCCGGCGATGTCCGGTGGCCCGGCCGTCACATGTCCGACGAGGCGGCGTCGCAGCTGCGATTTCACCCGGGCGGCGCTGCGCAGCGCCGCGGTCTCGGCGCCGTAGGCGAGTCCGGCCCTGGCGAGTGCGACGACGCCGACCGCGGCGATGGCGGCGCCGAGATCGGCGAGGCCGAGTCCCTCCGTCGCGCCGGCGATGACCCGAGCGACCAGCCAGGCCTGCAGCAGGATCAGTCCGGTCAGCGCGAGCCCACCCCCCACGGTGACGGCGAGGTACCCGCGCACGGCGTCCGCCGTGCGCAGCAGCCGTGGGTCGAGGGGCTTCACCGCGGGATCACCCCGACTCGGTCGCGGAAATACCGCGACTCGCGGGGGTGCGACTCGCGGGGGTGGTGGGCGGCGGACCGACCCGCTTGCGGAAGACCCAGTACGACCACGCCTGGTAGCCGATCACCAGCGGCAGGAACACGAGGGCGATCCAGCTCATCACCGTCAGCGTGTAGGGCGCCGAGGCCGCGGCGGCGACGGTCAGCGAGAACGCCGGATCGACGGTCGAGCGCAGCACGATCGGGAACATCGAGCCGAACACCACCACCGCGAGCCCGGCGACCGTGACCGCGGTCGCGGTGAACGCCCAGCCCTCCCGGCCGCGCGCGACCAGCCCCGATCCGAGAACCAGCGCCACGACGGCGGCGAGGGCCACCGGCAGCGTCCATCCGGTGCCGTGTTCGGCCTGCGTCCAGCCCAGGAACGCCACGGCCACCGGGACGGCGACCAGAGCCAGCCTGCCCGCGGTGCGGCGGGCGGCCAGCCGTACCGGACCGTCGGTCTTGAGCGCGAGGAAGACCGCGCCGTGCAGGGCGAACAGGCCCAGCGTCAGCACCCCGCCGAGCAGCGCATACGGGTTGAACACATCGGTGAACCCGGCCCGCACGACGTGCTCGGCGTCCATCGGCACCCCGCGCACGAAATCGGCGAGCAGCACGCCCCACAGGAACGCGGGTGTGGCGCTGCCGGCGACGATCGCGACGTCCCAGCGCCGCCGCCAGCGCGCGTCGTCGACCTTGCCGCGGTACTCGAACGCGACGCCGCGGACGATCAGTGCCAGCAGGATCACCAGCATCGGCAGGTAGAAGCCGGACAGCATCGAGCCGTACCAGGCGGGGAACGCGGCGAACGTCGCGCCGACGGCCGTGATCAGCCAGACCTCGTTGCCGTCCCACACGGGGCCGATCGCGTTGATCATCACACGCCGGTCGAGGTCGTTGCGGCCGAGCACCGGCAGCAGGGTCCCGACGCCGAAGTCGAAGCCCTCCAACACGAAGTAGCCGGTCCACAGCACGGCGATGGCCACGAACCAGATGGTGGGCAGGTCCATCTCGTCTCCTAGTAGATGAGCGCGGGGACGCGCTCATCGGTCGTGTCGGGTTCGGCGGGCGTGGGCGCGGTGTCGCTGCCGTCGGGCGGGTAGGGAACGACGTGTCCGGGACCTGCCTTGATGTACCGCCACAACAGCCCGGCCTCGACGACGGCGAGCACGCCGTAGATCGCGGTGAACGCGGTCAGCGAGATGGCGACCTGGGTGAGGCTCACGCCGGGGGACACGCTGTTGGCGGTGAGCAGCTCGCCCACGACGGTCCAGGGCTGGCGGCCCATCTCGGTGAGCACCCAGCCGAAGATGTTCGCGAGCAGCGCCGCGGGCAGCGCGGCGATCGCCGCGCGGTACATCCACCGCCGGCCGGGCAGCCGACCGCGCCGGGTGAGCCACAGCCCGGCCACCGAGATCGCCACCCCGGCCAGGCCCAGTCCCATCATCAGCCGGAACGACCAGTACAGGACGCCGATGTTGGGCCGGTAGTCGCCGGGCCCGAAGACGGCCTCGTAGCGGGCCTGGACGTCGTTGATGCCCTGAACGTTGCCGTCGAAGTCCCCGGTCGCCAGGAAGCTGAGCACCTTCGGGATCTGGAGGTTGATGTGGTTGCGGCCGTTCTGGATGTCCCCGACGGCGAACAGCGAGAACCCGGCGCCGTCCTCGTCGCTCCACAGCGCCTCGGCCGAGGCGAGCTTCATCGGCTCGTATTCGGCCATGAGCTTGGCCTGGTGGTCACCGGAGAGCACGACGACGAGGCCGGCCAGCGCGGTGACGACGAAACCGAGGCGCATGGTCTTGCGGAACAGGTCGCGCTCGCTGGCGTGCGGCCGGTCGGCTCCGGCCCGCGGCCAGCGCTCGCGCATCAGTTTCACCGCGCTGACCGCGACGACGAACAACCCGGCCGCGATGAACGCCCCGGCCACGACGTGCAGGTAGGTCGACCAGGCCTGCGGGTTGGTGAGCACCGCGCCGATGTCGCTGAGCCGGGCCCGGCCGGTCACCGGGTCGACCTCGTAGCCCACCGGGTGACGCATCCACGCGTTCGCCGCGATGATGAAGTACGCGGACAGGTTCGTGCCGATCGCGACGATCCAGATGCAGGCCAGGTGCACCCGCCGGGGGAGCCGGTCCCAGCCGAAGATCCACAGCCCGATGAAGGTCGACTCGAGGAAGAACGCGAGGAGCGCCTCCATCGCCAGCGGGGCGCCGAAGACGTCGCCGACGAAGGTGGAGTAGTCGCTCCAGTTCATCCCGAACTGGAACTCCTGCACGATGCCGGTGACCACACCCATCGCGAAGTTGATCAGAAAGAGTTTCCCGAAGAACTTGGTGGCGCGCAGGTACTCCGGCTTGCCCGTGCGGTGCCAGGCGGTCTGCAGCAGCGCGACGATCGCCGAGAGTCCGATGGTCAGCGGGACGAAGAGGAAGTGGTAGATCGTCGTGATCCCGAATTGCCACCGCGCGAGGTCCAACGCCTCCATGCCACCCCTCCAGCCAACTTCTACGTTCTGTAGTAGTTCTACACCTTGTAGAACCAAGGGGCTCGTCGGTGTGCGCGGAACTGCACTGTGGGTCCGGACACGCGGGGCCGATCGGCCCCGTCCGGCGGGGTGTGCGATCGATCGTCTCGATCGCGATGATCGCTCGGCGTGAGCCGCCTGACACATGCCGTGTCGCGGTCCGCCGTCCGCCCTAGACTCGGATGATTCGTTGCGGCAGGACACCTGCGTCCGCGACGACCACGCTGAACAGATGCCCGTCGCGGCCGCGGTGGCCGGTGAGGAGCACGGATGAGTACCCCCCAGGTGGATACGGACGCGCTGGACCGGGCCGGCCCGGATCAACCGGACGAGCTGGTGCTCGCCGGGGAGTTCCCCGCAGCCACCCGGGCGCAGTGGGCCGGGCTCGTCGACGGGGTCGTGCGCAAGACCGGCCGCATCGCGGCCGACGCGCCCGCGGGCGCGGGCGTGGCGAAGATCGCCTGGACGACCCCGGACGGGATCGCGGTGCGGCCGCTCTACACCGCCGAGGACCTCGCCGCGGCGATGCCGGTCGGCGTCCCGGGGGCACTGCCGTTCGTCCGCGGCTCCCGCGCTCACGGGCCCGCCCCGGCCGGCTGGGACGTCCGGGGGCACTATGCCGACCCGGACCCGCAGGCGGCGAAGAACGCGATCATGACCGATCTCGAGAACGGCGTGACCTCGCTGTGGCTGGCGGTCGGGGACAACGGCACCGCAGTCGCCGACCTGGCGCGGGTGCTCGCCGACGTGCGGCTCGATCTGGCGCCCGTCGTGCTCGAGGCGGGCACCGAGGCACCGGCCGCAGCGGAGGCGTTCCTCGCGCTGGCCGAGGAGCGGGAGGTGTCCGCCGGGGACCTGCGCGGCAACCTCGGCCTCGACCCGATCGGGCTGCACGCCCGCACCGGTTCCGGGCCCGCCGCCGACTCGGTCGTCGACCTGGCGCGCCGGGTCGCGCAGCGGTGTGCGGGGTTGCGCGCGATCGTCGTCGATGCCCTGGCCGTGCACGGCGCGGGCAGCTCCGACGCCCAGGAGCTGGGCTACTCCCTCGCCGCCGGGGTCGGCTACCTGCGTGCGCTCGTGGACGCCGGGCTCGACGTCGCCGCGGCCGCGGCGCTGCTGGAGTTCCGCTACGCCGCCACCGTGGATCAGTTCGCGACGATCGCGAAGCTGCGCGCCGCGCGCCGGCTGTGGGGCCGCGTGCTCCAGGCCTGCGGGGCGGACGGGCCCGGGCAGGCCCAGCACGCGGTCAGCTCGCCGGTGATGCAGACCCGCCGGGACCCGTGGGTGAACCTGCTGCGCGGCACCGTCGCCGGATTCGCGGCCGGCGTCGGGGGCGCCGACGCGGTGACCGTCGCGCCGTTCGACGCCGCGATCGGGGTGGCCGAGCCGTTCTCCCGGCGCATCGCGCGCAACACCCAGACGCTGCTGATCGAGGAGTCGCACCTGGCCAGGGTGATCGACCCGGCCGGCGGTTCCTGGTACGTCGAGCACCTCACCGACGACCTCGCCAAGGCGGGCTGGGCGTTCTTCCAGGAGATCGAGGCCGCCGGCGGCGCGGTCGCCGCGCTCGGCTCCGGCCTGGTGGCCGATCGGGTCGCCGGCGTGCGCGCGCAGCGCAGCCGGGGCGTCGCGAAGCGGACGGTCCCGCTCACCGGGGTCAGCGAGTTCCCGAACCTGGACGAGCTGCCCGTGCCGCGCCGTGCGCTGCCCGACGGCCCGGCGGCCGACGGTGGTCTGCCGGTCTTCCGGCTGGCGGAGCCGTTCGAGGCCTACCGGGACCGCTCCGACGAGATCCTGGCCCGGACCGGGGCCCGCCCGACGGCGTTCCTGGCCACCCTCGGCCCGCTGGCCGCCCACACCGCGCGTGCCGGGTTCGCCCGCAACCTGCTGCAGGCCGGCGGGATCGCGGCCCCCGACGCGGGCCCCACCGACACCCCCGCGGACGTGGTGACGGCCTTCGCCGCGGCGGGTACCCCCGTTGCGGTGCTCTGCTCGACCGACGCCCTCTACGCCGAGCGCGGCGCGGCCACCGTGGCGGCCCTGCGCGCGGCCGGGGCGACGACCGTGCTGCTCGCCGGCCGCGCCGACGTACCCGGGATCGACGGATATCTCCACGCGGGCTGCGACGCGCTGGCCGCGATCGAGGACGTGTACGGCGCTCTGGAGGGTTCGAAGTGACTGTTCCCGACTTCACGACGGTCTCGCTCGAGGCCCCGGACACGGCGACGGCCCCGGCCGACGACTGGGCGGCGGCGCTCGGCGGCGCCCCCGCGCCGCAGCCGTGGGAGTCGCCCGAGGGCATCACCGTCAAACCGCTCTACACCCCCTCCGACCTCGAGGGGCTCGACTTCCTGCGGACCTATCCGGGTATCGCCCCGTACCTGCGCGGGCCGTACCCGACCATGTACGTCACGCAGCCCTGGACGATCCGCCAGTACGCCGGGTTCTCCACGGCCGCGGAGTCCAACGCCTTCTACCGGCGCAACCTGGCCGCGGGGCAGAAGGGCCTGTCGATCGCGTTCGACCTGGCCACCCACCGCGGCTACGACTCCGACCACCCGCGGGTCGCGGGCGACGTCGGGATGGCGGGGGTGGCGATCGACTCGATCCTCGACATGCGGCAGCTGTTCGACGGCATCCCGCTGGACCGCATGTCCGTCTCGATGACCATGAACGGTGCCGTGCTGCCGGTGCTGGCGCTCTACATCGTCGCGGCGCAGGAGCAGGGGGTGGCGCCCGAGCAGCTCGCCGGGACCATCCAGAACGACATCCTCAAGGAGTTCATGGTCCGCAACACCTACATCTACCCGCCGCGGCCCTCGATGCAGATCATCTCCGACATCTTCCGTTACACGTCGGAGCGGATGCCGAAGTTCAACTCGATCTCGATCTCGGGCTACCACATCCAGGAGGCCGGGGCGACCAACGACCTCGAGCTCGCCTACACCCTCGCCGACGGCGTCGAGTACCTGCGGGCCGGGATCGACGCCGGCCTGGACATCGACCGGTTCGCGCCCCGGCTGAGCTTCTTCTGGGCGATCGGGATGAACTTCTTCATGGAGGTCGCCAAACTGCGGGCGGCGCGGCTGCTGTGGTCGAAACTGGTCAACCAGTTCTCCCCGCAGAACCCCAAGTCGCTGTCGCTGCGCACCCACTCGCAGACCTCGGGCTGGTCGCTGACCGCGCAGGACGTCTTCAACAATGTCGTGCGCACCTGCATCGAGGCGATGGCCGCCACCCAGGGCCACACCCAGTCCCTGCACACCAACGCGCTCGACGAGGCGCTCGCGCTGCCGACCGACTTCTCCGCGCGGATCGCGCGCAACACCCAGCTGCTGCTGCAGCAGGAGTCGGGCACCACGCGGGTGATCGACCCGTGGGGCGGCAGCTACTACGTCGAGCGGTTGACCTACGACCTGGCCCGCCGGGCCTGGGCGCATATCCAGGAGGTCGAGCAGGCGGGCGGGATGGCCCAGGCGATCGACGCGGGGCTGCCGAAGCTGCGCGTCGAGGAGGCGGCGGCGCGCACCCAGGCCCGTATCGACTCGGGCCGCCAGCCGGTGATCGGGGTCAACAAGTACGTCGTCGCGGACGACGAGAAGATCGACGTGCTCAAGGTCGACAACTCACGCGTGCGCGGCGAGCAGCTGGCGAAGCTGGAGCGGCTGCGTGCCGAGCGCGACGACCGGGCCGTGGACGCGGCGCTCACGGCGCTCACCGGCGCGGCCGCCGCGATCGCCGAGGGCGCCCGGCGCGGGTTCGACCAGAACCTGCTGGCGCTGGCCGTGGACGCGGCGCGGGCCAAGGCCACCGTCGGGGAGATCTCCGACGCGCTGGAGAAGGTTTTCGGGCGGCACTCCGGACAGATCAGGATCATCTCCGGTGTGTACGCACAGGAGGCCGGGAGGACCCCGGCGATCAGCCGCGCCCGCGAGCTGGTGAGCGAGTTCGCCGCCGAGGAGGGGCGCCAGCCGCGCATCCTCGTCGCCAAGATGGGCCAGGACGGTCACGACCGCGGCCAGAAGGTGATCGCCACGGCGTTCGCCGACCTCGGCTTCGACGTCGACGTCGGCCCGCTGTTCTCCACCCCGGCCGAGGTCGCGCGCCAGGCGGTCGAGGCCGACGTGCACGTCGTGGGGGTGAACTCGCTGGCCGCCGGGCACCTGACGCTGGTGCCCGAGCTGCGCGCGGAGCTGGCGCGGCTCGGGCGGCCCGACATCATGGTCGTCGTCGGCGGCGTCATCCCGCCGGGCGACGTGCCGGAGCTGCTGGCGATGGGGGCGGTGGCCGTGTTCGGACCGGGGACGGTGATCGCCGAGGCCGCCGTCGACCTGCTCGGGAAGCTGTCGGCCGCGCTGCACGCCGAGTCCTGATGGCGCGCACGGTCGACGTCGCGGCCCTGGCCAAGGGGGTCCTCGACGGCAACCGGGCGGTGCTGGCCCGGGCGATCACCCTCGTGGAGTCCAGCCGGCCCGACCATCGGCAGGCGGCGCAGCAGCTGCTGATGGAGCTGCTGCCGCATGCCGGGGCCGCCCGCCGGGTCGGGATCAGCGGGGTGCCGGGCGTCGGGAAGTCGACGTTCATCGAGGCGCTGGGCACCCGGCTCACCGGCGCCGGGCACCGGGTCGCCGTGCTCGCCGTCGACCCGTCCTCGACCCGCACCCGCGGCTCGATCCTGGGCGACAAGACCCGGATGGCGAAGCTGGCCTGCGACGAGAACGCGTTCGTGCGCCCGTCGCCGAGCGCGGGGACGCTGGGCGGGGTCGCCAGGGCGACCCGCGAGACGATCGTGCTGATGGAGGCCGCGGGCTACGACGTGGTGCTCGTCGAGACGGTCGGGGTCGGCCAGTCCGAGGTCACCGTGGCCGCCATGGTCGACACGTTCCTCATGTTGACCATCGCGCGCACCGGCGACTCGCTGCAGGGGATCAAGAAGGGCATTCTCGAGCTCGCCGACGTCCTCGCGGTGAACAAGGCCGACGGCCCGCACGAGAAGGACGCGCGCGCCGCGGCCCGGGAGCTGCGCTCGGCGCTGCGGCTGATGACCCCGACGAGCCCATCGTGGCGCCCGCCGGTGCTGACCTGCAGCGCGCACACCGGGGCCGGCCTCGACGAGGTGTGGCAGCGCATCGAGGAGCACCGGGCCACCCTGGAGCGGACCGGGGAGCTCGCCACCCGGCGCGCCGACCAGCAGGTCGAGTGGATGTGGGCCATGGTGCGCGACCAGCTCATGGACCGGCTGCAGTCGGATCCCGGGGTGGCGGCGAAGCTGCCCGGGCTGGAGCGCGACGTCCGCGACGGGCAGCTCACCCCGACCCTGGCCGCCCAGACGATCATCGAAACGCTGGGCTGAACCGCCGGGCCGGCCCGCGTCGCGCGGGCGGTCGGCCTACCGTCCCTCGAGCAGGGGCCTGCGACGGTCCCAGGTGGTGCCCTCCGCGGCGTCCTTGCGGCGCCGGGCGATACCCGACAAGGCCTCCAGCACGACCCGGTTGGCCAGCAGCGAGGTGATGTCGGCGCTGTCGTACGGGGGCGAGACCTCGACGATGTCGACCCCGACGACCGGCACCTCGTAGGCGATCCGGCGCACCGCGTCGAGCAGTTGGCGGGCGGTGAGCCCGCCCGGCTCCGGCGTGCCGGTCCCGGGCGCGTGCCCCGGATCGCAGACGTCGATGTCGACGGACAGGAACACCCCGTCGCAGTCGTCGGTGGCGATCGCGAACGCCTCGGTGAGGCATTCGTCGAGGCCGCGCGCCACGATCTCGGTCATCTCGTAGGAGCGCATGCCCTGTTCCGCCATCCAGGCGAGGGTCTGCGGCCCGGGCCAATACCCGCGCAGGCCGATCTGCAGGAACCGGTCGCCGCGCAGTGCCCCGGACTCGATCAGCCTGCGCATCGGCTGGCCGTGCCCGATCAACGAGCCGAACTCGATGTCGCCGGTGTCGGCGTGCGCATCGAAATGGAGCATCGAGACGCGGCCCTGACCGAGGTGCTGCGCGACGCCGGCCGCATCCGGCCAGGCGATCGTGTGGTCACCGCCGAGGATCAGCGGGATCGCCCCGGTCCTGGCCACGGCATACACCGCCGCCTGCAGGTCGCGCACCGAGCGTTCGGCGTCGCCGGAGAACATCTCCACATCGCCGGCGTCGTACACCCGCAGATCGGTGCCGAGCCCGTCGACGCGCAACGCCAGCGACGGGCGCGAGCCGTCGTGGGCCAGGTAGCAGGTCTGCCGGATGTACTGCGGGCCGAACCGGGTGCCGGCGCGATGCGAGGTGCCACCGTCGAACGGCGCGCCGAGGATGACGACGTCCGCGTCGGGGTAGGTCGAGGCGTCCGCCCAGTCGCAGCGGGGAACGCCGAGGAAGGTGATGTCGGGTCCGAACTGGGGGCCGTATCGCGCCATCTCAGCGGCCCAGGTAGGACATGACGTGCTTGACCCGGGTGTACTCCTCCAGGCTGTAGGCCGAGAGGTCCTTGCCGTACCCGGACTGCTTGACCCCGCCGTGCGGCATCTCGGCGACCAGCGGGATGTGGCAGTTGATCCACACACATCCGGTGTCGAGCGCGGCCGAGACCCGCAACGCGGTGCCGTGGTCGCGGGTCCACACGCTCGCGGCCAGCCCGAAGTCGGTGTCGTTGGCCAGCCGGACCGCGTCGTCCTCGTCGGTGAAGCCCTGCACGGTGATCACCGGGCCGAAGATCTCGGTACGGATCAGCTCGTCGCCCTCGCGCAACCCGTCCACGATCGTCGGGGAGTAGAAGTAGCCACCGCCGCCGACCCGCTCGCCGCCACGGACGATCCGCGCATGCGCCGGGGTCCGCTCGACGAGCCCGGAGATCTTCGCGAGCTGGTCGGCGTTGTTCACCGGCGGGATGTAGAACTCCTCGCTGCCGGTGGTCTCCTCGCGGGAGAGCCGGACGGTGGCCGCCTGCTCGGCGAGCGCGGCGACCAGGTCGTCGCGGATGCTCTCCGCCGCGATCACCCGGGTGGCGGCGGTGCAGTCCTGGCCTGCGTTGAAGTACCCGGCGACCGCGATGCCCTCGGCGGCGGCGGCGAGGTCGGCGTCGGCGAAGACGATCACCGGTGCCTTGCCGCCGAGCTCCAGATGCGCCCGTTTGACGGTGTCCGCCGCGGACCGGGCGACGGCCTTCCCCGCCGCGGTGCTGCCCGTGATCGACACCATCGCGGGCGTCGGGTGCGCGGTCAGCGCGGCGCCGGTGCTCCGGTCGCCGCAGACGACGTTGAACACCCCGGGCGGCAGGAGGTCGGCGAACAGCTCGGCCATGAACACGGCGCTGGCCGGGGTGGTGTCCGACGGCTTGAGCACGATGGTGTTGCCCGCGGCCAGCGCCGGGGCGAACTTCCACACCGCCATCATCATCGGGTAGTTCCACGGCGCCACCGAGCCGATCACCCCGACCGGCTCGCGGCGGATCGAGGAGCTGTAGTCACGCATGTACTCGGCGGTGGCCTTGCCCTCCAGCAGGCGGGCGGCGCCGGCGAAGAAGCGGATCTGGTCGACCATCGGCGGGATCTCCTCGCTGGTGGTCAACCCGATCGGCTTTCCGGTGTTCTCGGCCTCGACCGCCACCAGCCGTTCGGCGTTGTCCTCGAGCGCGTCGGCCATCCTCAGCAGGACGTTCATCCGCTCGCCCGGGGTGGTCCGCCGCCAGCTCGCGAAGGCCGCGTCCGCGGCGGCGAAGGCGGCGTCGAGGTCCGGCGCGGTGGACAGCGGCGCGGTGGCGTACACCTCACCGGTCGCCGGGTTGATCACATCGGTGTAGCGGCCCTCGGCAGGGGGCACGAACGCGCCGCCCACGAAGTTGGCCAGCTGGGTCTTCTCGCCCATCAGGATCTCCAGGTTGTGGTCAGTGACAGCTGTCGGGCCGCGACGGCGCGACGTCGAGCGCCGGGTTGTGGTCGAAGAATCCGACCGGCTTGAGCCAGAACGAGACCGTGTCGACCGGCATGATCGGCCAGTCCTCCACCCGTGGGACATGGTGGATGCCGAAGACGTACCAGAGCACGACATCGGTGTTGTCGATGGAGCGGTTGGCCGCGGTCCACACCGGCAGGCCCTCGTCGCGGGAGCTCTGGTTGACGAACTCGCCGCACGGCCAGCGTTCCCCGGGGTCGTAGGGGGTGACCCACAACGTGTGGCCGAGCACCTGGGCCCGCCGCAGGACCGGCGAGGACGGGTCGAGCATGGCCGGGATCGCGGCGCCGGGCACCAGCTTGTAGGCCACCGGGGCGCCGACCTTGTTCAGCCGGCCGGGATTGGTGATCTTCCAGGTCCGCTGGGTGGTCCAGTCGTAGTCCTGCCTGCCCTCGGCCTCGGTGCGCAGTGGGATGTTGCGCTGCGTGAGCGCGAGCCCGTCCGGGTTGTCCGGGCCGATCGGCAGCTGCGCGGTCTCGGACATCACGACGGTGTTGTCCGGGCCGTCGACCTCCATGTCCAGCCGGGCCACGAGGAAGTGCTGGTGGATCGGCGCGTAGGTCCCGGTGTCGACGACCGTGCCGTAGGGCGGCGCCTGTTCGCCCGCGTACGGTGTGGTCACCATGATCCCGGTGGCCCGGACCTCGCATTCGATGGCGCCGTCCTCGTGGAAGCGCCAGTAGATCAGGTACTCGTAGTTCGCGACGGTGACGTGTGCGGACACCACCAGCCGGCGCATCCGGCGCACCTCGGCGCCGGCGCGCTCGTCGACGTGCTTCCACAGGACCGCGTTGTCCTCCTCGTGCACGCAGACCGCGTTGCGGATCACCCGCGGCTCACCGGCGCTGTCGTGCACCACCGCGTCGAGGTAGGTGATCTCGCCGAGGCAGTCGCAGCCCAGCTCCAGCGAGGTCGTCATGAATCCCAGACCCCACTCGCCGATGTCGTAGGCGGTGCGGCGGACGTGGTCGGGAGTCGGGTCACGGTAGGGCACCACCATCTCGGCGAAGGACATCCGGTGCGCCACCGAACGCCCGTCATAGCCCACGGTGTGCAGCACCAGCCCTTCGCGCGGGGTGAAACCCACCCGCATCCGCCACTTCTGCCAGGACAGCTCGTTGCCCTCGAGGGTGAACGAGACGCCCTCGGGCTGGACGATCTGCAGCGGCTTGCGGTCGGATCGCGGGCGGTGGCCGGGCACGTGCTTGGGCACGTACTCGCCCTGCACCGGCGGAAACCCCGCGCCGGGGGTGTCCTCGATCTCCAGCAGTTCCATCGTGTTCAGGTCGACGACGAGCTTGAGTCCGCTGACCGGATGCGCATAGGGATTGGAATCCTCGGCCGTCCGCACCCAGATGTCGCACCAGCCGAGCCGCCGTCCCGCGTACCGGGCCGGGATCAGGTGCGCGCCGTAGGTCCAGACGTCGATGAGCACCAGCGACAGGTCGGTGACTCCGCGGCGGCGCAGGGCGGCGGCCACCTCCGGGTGCCCGCGCATCGCGGCGTCACAGTCGTGCCACTCGTCCACCGTCGCGTTGGGCTGGCGCCCGGGGTGGGCCTGCCAGGAGACGAGCGTGTCCTCGGTCAGCGATGCCACCGCGACGTATGCGGTGCCGTCCCCGGTGTGCCAGGCCACCGCCCGGGCCTCGCGGGTGAACTCCGTACCCGGTCGGAACCCGCGGACGAGTTCCTTGGCCGGCTCCGCGAGCTCGATCGAGGCGATCCGCCACTGCGGGCGCTCGACACCGCGCTCGCGCCGCAGGATCTGCTGGACCTGGCGGATCTCGGTCTCGGACAGGGGGTCGAGGGGGTGGGCGGTGGATATCGAAATGGCGGTCATGTGGACTCTCCTCATCCGGGAACGACGAGCGTCGGGGTGTCGTGGCGCAGGGTCTGGCCCGTGAAGAACGCCGGGTGCCGGACCCGCCAGACGAGCATCAGGACGGCACCGAGCAGCAGGAGCCCGAGGCCGAGGATGAACACCAGGCCGACCCCGCCGATCTGGGCGCCGCTGCCGTTTGCGGGGTCGTAGCTGTCGATCAGCGAGATCACGAAGACCACCCCGAGCATGGTGCCGCCCAGCAGCGGGAACACGAGCTTGAACACGACGTTGAACGCGCTGGTGAACAGCTCGTGGCGGAAGTACCAGACGCAGGCGAACGCGGTCAGCCCGTAGTAGAAGCAGATCATGATGCCCAGCGACAGGATGGTGTCGGTCAGGACGCGCTCGGACAGCAGCATCATCACGGCGTAGAACACCGCGGTGCCGATCCCGCAGGTCAGCGTCGCGTAGCTCGGGATGAGGAAGCGCGGGTGGATTCTGGCGAACCGCTGCGGGATGGCCTGGTACTCACCCATCGCCAGCAGGCTGCGGGCCGGGGGGAGGAACGTCGTCTGCAGGCTGGCGGCGCTGGAGGCCAGCACGGCCAGGAACAGCAGCAGGGACGGCCAGTGCCCCATCACCGGCTCGGCGAGCGCGGCGAACACGTCGGCGGAGGTCTCCTCGTTGCCGAGGCCGATGCCCCGGGTGCCGATCCCGGCGTACATCATCGCCGCGATCGCGACCAGCAGATACGTGGCCAGGATCGTCAGCACCGTCAGCAGCGCGGCCCGGCCGGGCATCTTGTCGGCGTCCTTGCTCTCCTCGTTGACGGTCAGGCAGGTGTCCCAGCCCCAGAAGGCGAAGATCGAACCCACCACGCCCGCGATGAACGCGGTGAGCGTCAGGTCGGTGAACGGGTTGAACCAGCTCCACTCGAACGCGATGCCGGTCGGGGCGGAGAACGAGGCGACGATCGCGGCCACCACGAAACCGGCCAGCACGAGCATCTGGAACGCGACGAGCACGGACTGGACCCGCTCGGTGGTCGTGATGCCGCGGTAGGCGATGAACGTGGCCACCCCGATGAACGCGATGCAGGTCGCGATGTTGACCGCCGTGTTCGAGGCCAGCTCGGCGATCGATTCCACTCCGGTCAGCCGCGCCAGGAACAGGTAGAAGAACGTGACGGCGACCCCGGCGAGGTTCGACAGCACGATGACGGTCGCGACGACCGCCCCCCAGCCGCACAGCCATCCGACAGAGGGGCCGAACGCCTTGGTCGCCCACGTGAACGACGTGCCGCAGTCGGGGATGCGCCGGTTGAGCTCCCGGTAGCCGTATGCGGTGAGGAACATCGGGATGAAGCCCGCGATGAAGATCGCCGGCATCTTCAGCCCCACCGCGGCCACGATGATCCCGAGGGTCGCGGTGAGGGTGTAGGCGGGCGCCACGCTGGACACGCCGAGCGTCATGCTGCCCAGGAGTCCGACCGACCCGCTGGACAGTCCCTTGACGTGCACGTCCGATCCGGTAGCGGCGACGCGGGAGACCCGTTGCGTGTCACTCATCGGTGCACCTCGCTCGGCATCGGCCGGATCGCCGGCAGTTCCGTGGTGACGTCCAGCGGCACCTCCGTCCCGCCGCGCGGCACGGCGACGACCGGGAGCGGGCAGCCGCGTAGCAGGCGTGAGGCGGTGCCACCGAAGAACACCCGCTCGACCGGACCGGCGTCGGAGGAGCCGAGCACCAGCACATCGCCGTCGGCGGTGTCCAGCCCGGCGAACCCGGCCGCGACATCGGGCCCGGCGGCGATCGCCGTATCGGCTTCGACGTCCGCATCCACCATGGACAGTGCCTCGGTCAGCGCGGTGTGCGCCTCCGCGCGATGGCGGCGCACGATCTGTTCGACGTCACCCGCGCCGAGCATGCCGACGCCGTCCGGGACGACGAAGGTCACCAGCCGCAGCGGTGCGCCGCTGCGGCGGGCGAGCTGCATCGCCGCGGTCAGCGCCTCGCGGCTGCGCGCGGTGCCGGCGTAGCCGCACCAGACGCGATGCACCGGCCGGTCGGCGGCGATGTCCAGGCCGCGCGGCGCGAGCGCCAGCGCGACCGGGGAGGAGTGCAGCAGCTGGCCGGAGACCGTGCCGATGCCGAAGTGGCGCAGGCTCGAGGTCCGGGAGCTGCCCAGCACGATCATGCTCGCGCCGGACCGGGTGGCCAGCTGCGCAAGCCCTCGGGCGGGCGAGTCGGCCGCCACCACGCGGGCCTGCACCCGGACGCCGCCGCGTGCGACGACCCAGCTTTGCGCCGCCTGCAGCCACTCGTCGACCTGCGCCTCGATCTCCGGCGGGAAGGACGAGCGGGCGTGCGCCCGGGTGGCGATCGGGAACTCCTCGGGCACCACGTAGGCCACCGTCAGGTCGGCCTCGTGCTGGCGGGCCAGCCAGGCGCCCAGGGCAAGAGCTTCCCGGCCGTGGTCGTCAGCGGCATATCCCACGATGAAGTGCATGCTCACCTCCAGGAATCCGGCCGGACCCGGGCTCGAAGCGCGGCCCGACCGCCCATCGTTGTGATCGTTGTCTCAGTCGGCAAGCCCGATCGTGCGGGCCCGTCACTTCGCCGCGGGAACCGTCGCGGAATCCGGCAGCTCACCCACCGGGGTCGCGCGGACCTGCCGGCGGAGCCCGTCGACCCACCGCCGGCACAGCGGGGTGAGGGTGCCTTCGCCGGACTGGAGCCGTCCCCGGCTGACCAGGATCCCGATGTCGGCGCCCTTGTAGAGGTAGTCGCCGGGCCCGGCGATTCGCAGGTAGAAGCCCTCGGTGTCATCGCAGAGGTCGTGCCAGTCGGTGGCCGGCCGGTCGAAGGTCACGCGGCCCCGCGGGCCGCTGCGCCAGATGCCGGTCGCCGGTGCCTCGGTCAGCAGGCCGACGTCCTCGCCGGTGTGCTTGATCACCAGTTGGCTCCAGACGTCGATGGTGTCCGGGTCGGCCCACCGGGAGTTGATCTCCGCGACGTCGATCTCGTAGTCGACGTCGAGGAACTCGAGCAGGTGGAACAGGAACAGCGGCAGCTCGGCGTAGGCGCCCGCGGTCACGTTGGTCATCGAGCTGATCCCGGACAGCCGCGGGTTGAGCTCGCCCAGGTACAGCTCGCCGCTGCCGGTGTCGACGAGGTAGTCGACCTCGAAGAAGCCCCGGTACCCCTCGCTGGCCAGCCGGTCGCCGAGGTGCTCGGTGAGCACCCGCGCCCGGGCCCGCTGCTTGTCGTCGAGAACGTCGAGGTGCACGTCGTTGCCTGCCCAGCCACCCTGGTAGGGGGTCAGTTCGGGGTGCCCGGTGATGTCGGCCATGATCGGCCCGACGAGCGTGCCGTGCCGGGTCAGCACGGCCTCCACCGCGACCGCCCGGCAGTCGATCCGTTTCATCACCTTGAGCTCGACGCCGGTGAGGACGTGTTCGGCGGCTGCGGCCTCGAAGGCCTGCCGGCCGTCGACGAAGAAGGTGGTCTTTCCCGAGTCGCCCCAGGGCAGCTGCACGACCAGGTCCTCGCCGAGCCCGGCCGAGGCGGACAGCGCGAGCAGGCCGTCGTAGTCCTCGACCCGCCCGAGCACGTTGGGCACGCTGGGCACGCCGGCCTCGTTGCCCAGCCGCGTGGTGACCAGCTTGGAGTCCAGGCGGTGGCGCAGCGCGGCGGACGGCATCGCGATCTCGATGCCCAGTTCGCCGGCCAACCGCTCGGTCTCCTCGTCGAACATCACCAGCACCGCCTTGCCGCGGCCCTTCTCCCGCACCAGGTCGTAGACCTCCGGATGGGCGAGCAGGTGGTTGTTCATCTCCTCCATCGAGCCGAACCCGTCGACCCCGCGTGCCTGGGGGACGAACACGCGCGGATGCGTGCCGTCGAAGGAGTCGAGGTAGTTGACGTAGTGGAAGCCCGAGACCCACCGGTCCACCCCGAGCAGGTTGAACGCCGTGGGGGAGACGAAGTAGATCGGCGTCGTGTTGCGCCGGAAGAACGCGCGGATCTGCGACACCCCGCGCAGCGGCTTGCGGGCGGGTGTGCCCGGCTCGGCGAGCCGGGTCTTGCCGGCCTGCTCGCGGGCCCGGCGCGGGGTCCCCGGCGTCGTGGGTTTCGTCGTCGTGGGTTTCGTCGTCGTGGGTTTTGTCGTCTTGGCCATGGCCGTCGTTCCCTTGTTCGAGGTCGTGGGAGTCAGTGCCGGTCGAGGGCGTCGGAGAGCAGCCCGGCGATGCGCAGCAGGTGCCGGTCCGAGCAGCGGGGCCCGAGCAGCTGCCCGCCGACGGGCAGCCCGCCCTCGCCCGTTCCGATCGGGACCGTGCAGGCGGGCAGGCCGGCCAGGTTGGCGTCGTAGAGGAACGGTGCCCAGTCCAGCCAGGGCTCCTCGACCGCGACGCCGCCGATCCGTTCCGGGTACGCGCGACTGGCGTCGAACGCCACGCAGCCCAGGGCCGGGGTGAACAGCGCGCTCGTGCCGGTGGCGGTGAACAGGTCCACATAGGCCCGGTGGATCTCCTCACGCCGGAACTGCGCCCGGATGTAGCGCTCGGCCGTGACGGTCTCGCCGAACGCGAGGTAGTCCCGGACCTGTGGAGACAGCAGCCCCGGGCGCGCGGTGTACTCGTGGGCCTGCGCCCATCGGGCCTCGGCCGCCGCGATCACGGCCCAGTCCCGCACCGAGCTGCCCAGCCCCGGGTCGGCCGGCACGATCTGTGCTCCCGCCGCGGCCAGTGCGTCCACCGCACGGCGGAACGCGGTCCGCACGTCGGGGTCGACGGCGGCGAAACCGAGGTCCTCGCTGACCGCGACCCGCAGCGGCCCGGACCTGGCCGGTTCGGGGGCGGCGTGGACGGAATGCCGGTCCCGGGCATCGGGACCGGCCAGCACGTCCAGCAGCAGGGCGGCGTCCGCAGCGGTGCGGGTCAGTGGCCCGACGGCGACGAGGGTCTTCCACCCGGGGTCGGAGGGTTCGTGGCCGACGAGCCCGAAGGTGGGCTTGTGGCCGACCAGCCCGCAGAACGCCGCCGGGATCCGGATGGACCCGCCTCCGTCGCCGCCGAGCCCGACCGGGCCGGCGTAGGCGGCGACCTGCGCCGCGGCGCCGCCGGACGACCCTCCGGCGGTGCGGGTGAGGTCGTGCGGGTTGGCGGTGACGCCGAAGGCGGGCGCGGTGGAGATCCCGGAGTAGCAGAACTCCGAGGTGGTGGTCTTCGCGAAGACCACGGCGCCGGCGTCGATCACCCGGCGCAGACAGCTGAGGGTCGCGGCCGGGACGAAACCCGGGCGGGCCCGGCTGCCCGAGGTGGTCGGCACGCCGGCCAGCCACTGCGAGTCCTTCGCGGTCACGGGCAGTCCCTCCAGGGGCCGCGCCGTGCCGTTCGCGATTCGCCGGTCCGACTCCGCAGCCGCGGCCCGCGCCTGCTCGTCGAGCCGGATCGCGAACGGGTTCACCGGGCCCGCGATCTCGTCGCATCGGCCCAGGACCGCCTCGAGCACCTCGGCCGCGCTCACCTCGCCCGCCCGCAGCAGCGCGAGCAGTTCGGTGGCCGAGGCGCGCAGCCGGGGATCCGCCGGTGGCGTCAGCCCGGCCGGTGCGGCGGATGTGGGGAAGGTCATATCCGGAGTGTGTGGGCGGGCCGGTCTCCCCGATATTGGACGAATCCGATACTTTTTCGGATGATCTGCCATTCTGTCTAACTACAGATTCCGCGGTCGCGGGATCGACTCGGGATCGACGGTCGGAAGGGACAGCGGGTGGACGACGGATCGGCGTGGCCGGCGGGCGAACCGTGCCGGACCGTCCCGCGGGGGGCCACACGATGATCACGGTGCGCGAGCTGCTCGGGATGCCGGAGCTGCGGTTGCGGTTGGTCGCCGGGGCCGCCGCGGTCGGGCGGGAGGTCACCTGGGCGCACGCGAGCGAGCTGGTGAACCCGACGGAGTTCCTGGAGGGCGGCGAGCTGCTCCTGCTGACCGGCGTCAACCTCCCGCAGGGGGAGACGGCGCTGGGCGAGTATGTCGCTCGCCTGGCGGCGGCCGAGGTCGCCGCGATCGGGTTCGGGACCGGCCTCGGCTGGGACACGGTGCCCCCGCCGCTGGTCGAGTCGGCCGAACGCCTGGGGCTGCCACTGCTGGAGGTGCCCAGGGCCACGCCGTTCCTGGCGATCACCCGAGCGGTGGCGCGGGCGATCACCCGCCGCGAGCTGGCGGCCAAGGAGTACGTCCTGCACGCCCAGCACACCCTCACCGCCGCGGCGGTGGGTCGGGGCGGGGTGGCGGCGGTGCTGGACGAGGTGGTGCGCCTGACCGACGGTTGGGGCCTGCTGCTCAACCGGGCGGGGACCGTGATCGCCTCGGCACCGGCCGTCGCGGCCGAGCGGACATCGGCGCTGCGGGCCGACCTGGTCCGGCTGCGGGACGCGCCCGGCGCGGCCAGCGTCGTCACCCGCGAAGGCCCGGCGGAGACCTGGGTGCAGTCGCTGACCGCGGGCACCGAGGTCCTCGGCTTCCTCGCCGTCGGCCGGGCCGGCGCGCTGACCTCGGCCGAGCGGCAGGTCGTCAACGCCGCGGTCCCGCTGCTGACGCTGTCGCTGAACCGCTCGCGGATGGTCAGCCAGGGCGGCCGCCGGCTTCAGGCCAGCGTCCTGCGGCTGCTGTTCGCCGGCCAGACCGAGCTGGTCGGATCGGTCGCCGCCGACCTGTGGAACGGGCTTCCGGCCGAGCCGGTGTCGGTTCTCGAATGCGCGGGGACACGGTACGCGCTGGCCGCGGCGCGGGACCGGCTCGCCCGGGACCGGCACGTCGCCGCGGCGCGGGCCCTGCACGGGCAGATCGACGAGGGTCTGGTCTGCGTGGTCGCGGCCGACGGGGATGACGAGCAGGTGCTGCTGCGCGCGCTCGGCGGGATCGAGGGGCTGCGGATCGGAGTGTCGGAGCCCGCCGGTTACGGCGACCTGGACCGGGCCCGGACCGAGGCTCGGCGCGCGGCCGCGCACGGGGCGGCGGAGGGCAGCCGGACCACCCGGTTCCGCGACGTGCCGCGCCCGGGTCTGCTCGAGCTGCTCCCGGCGACGGCCGCCGCGCAGTTCAGCGCGTCGCTGCTGCGGCCGCTGCGTGAGGACTCCGCGGCCGAGCGGGGGGATCTGCTGCGCTCGCTGCGGGCGTGGCTGTCCCACCACGGACAGTGGGACCCCGCCGCAGCGGAGCTCGGCGTGCACCGCCACACCCTGCGCAACCGGGTGCGCAAGGCCGAGAAGCTGCTCGGTCGCCGGCTGGACTCACCGGATCTGCGGGCGGAGATCTGGCTGGCCATGCAGCTGTCGGAGCAGTCGGGGTAGCACCGTGCAACTGGACGATCCGGCACGGTCGATCCTGGACCTGTACGAAGTGGCCAATTCCGCCAGGCCTGGATCCGCCTAGCCTCGAATCGCTGACCGACCGCGTCGACACCGAGGAGCTGCGATGGTCGCCCGGTACCCCCTGCTCGCGACCGACGTTCCCGGCCCGGCGTCGGCCGCCCTGCACGCGCGACGGACCAAGGCGGTGAGCGCGGCCGTCGGCACCGGGCTTCCGGTCTACATCGAGGAGGCGTCCGGAGCGCTCCTGCGCGACGTCGACGGCAACGAGCTGATCGACTTCGCCAGCGGGATCGCGGTGACGAGCGTCGGCAACGGCGCTCCGCGCGTCGTCTCCGGGGTCCGCGAGCAGGTGGAACGGTTCACCCACACCTGCTTCATGGTCACCGCGTACGAGCCGTACGTGGAGGTCTGCGAACGGCTCAACGAGCTGACCCCGGGCCGGCACGACAAGCGCTCCGCGCTGTTCAACTCCGGTGCGGAGGCCGTGGAGAACGCGGTGAAGATCGCCCGGTACGCGACCGGCCGCGACACCGTCGTCGCCTTCGACCACGCCTACCACGGCCGCACCAACCTGACGATGGCGCTGACCGCGAAGTCGATGCCGTACAAGTCCGGATTCGGCCCCTTCGCGGGGGAGATCCATCGGGTCCCGATGGCGTATCCCTACCGATGGCCCACCGGCCCGCAGGGATGTGCCGAGGAGGCGTTCGAGGGGTTCGTCGCCCAGGTGCGTGCCCAGGTCGGCGAGCAGAACACCGCCGCGGTGATCCTGGAGCCGATCCAGGGAGAGGGCGGGTTCATCGTGCCGGCGGCCGGCTTCGTCGCCCGGGTCGCGCGATGGTGCCGGGAGAACGGGATCGTGTTCATCGCCGACGAGATCCAGACCGGGTTCTGCCGCACCGGAGACTGGTTCGCCTGCGAGCACGAGGGCGTCGTACCCGACCTGATCACCACCGGTAAGGCGATCGCCGGTGGCCTGCCGCTCGCCGCGGTCACCGGCCGCGCGGAGCTGATGGACGCCGTGCACACCGGCGGGCTGGGCGGCACCTACGGCGGCAACCCCGTCGCCTGTGCCGCCGCGCTCGGCGCGATCGAGACGATGCGCGTGGAACACCTCGCGACCCGGGCGGCCGAGCTCGGGGAGATCCTCCGTTCGCGGCTCGTCGCGCTCGCCGAGAAGTACGACGCCATCGGCGACGTGCGGGGACGCGGGTTGATGCAGGCCGTCGAGCTGGTGAGCGACCGGGACGCGAAGACTCCCGACGCGGCCACCACCGCCGCCGTGAACCAGGCCTGCCACCGGGCCGGTCTGCTCACCCTGACCTGCGGCACGTACGGGAACGTCGTGCGCTTCCTGCCACCGCTGGTGATCACCGAGGAGCTGCTCGACCGCGGAATATCGATCTTCGAATCGGCCCTGGGAGAGGTGGCCGGGACCTGAACCGCGCCCGCACCGGCCGGCTAACGCACCAGGAGCGGGTCCGGCTCGCGCAGCGTGACCGTCCTCGTCGCGTCGGGGTCGTCGAACCCGCGCCGCCACCGCCGGCCCGGCCAGTGGAGGTCGACGAACCCTGCGGTCGGCCGGTACAACGCCGTGTACAGCGTCCCGAACGCGCGGGAGAAGCCCGTGTTGTAGAGGGGGTCGGCCAGGAACGCGGTCACCAGCTCGGTCGTCCCGGGCTGGTGCGCCGCCAGCCCCAGCAGTGCCGAGCGCCGCTGCACGCTGCGCAGCCCCTGGGCACGTTCGGGGTCATCGGGTGGCTCGCCCCGGTGGTTGGTCGCGGCGCCCGACGCGGAGAACTCGGGTGGGCCCCCGGGGTCGAGATATGCGGTGACCACGGTGCCGGTGGCGTCGATGATCGTGAGGTTGTAGCTCATCGACACGGGCAGCCGGACGAGCACCTCGCGGGCCTGCGCCGTCGTCTCGGCGACCTCGAGCAGGTAGCGCACCACCAGTGGGATCCCGAAGCCCTCGCCGCAACCCGCCCGGCCGCCGAAGGCCAGTGAGACGGCAAGGCCCGCATCGTTCATCCCGTCCAGCAGCCCCCACAGGCAGTCGGCCATGCCGAGCACCCGCCGCCCGGTGAACCGGGTGGAGTACACCACCGCCTCGAACAGGTCGGGTGCGTAGTCGTAGTTGCGGCACAACACCGGCCACGGCCTCGCGAGCGCCAGCTGCGAACAGCCGGGCAGGAACCGCGGTGGGTTCCACAGGCTCAGGAACCGCGCCGCGGTCTCGTCCTGGCCGGTCAGGTCGACGAGCCGGTGATAGGTCGCGGCCAACTCCGGCATGTGCCGCAGCACCATGCGCTCGGCGGTGGCCCGGTCCGGTCGGGGGGTCCGATCCGGTCGCAGGTACCACCGGCGGTAGCCGGGCCAGGTTGCCGCGAAGCGGCGCTGCCAGCGGGTGGCGGGCTCGGCCTCGGTGACCGCACGAAGAACCTGGCGGTACTCTAGGGCGCCGCCCTGCATCGCCACGTCCGGTCACTCCTTCCGCTGCGCGCCGCGACCCCGTCGCGTCCCGTCCCGCGGCGTGGGCGATCAGGGACAGGGTAGTGCGAGCGGGCGGGAATGGGCGGCGGCCCGGCCGTGGGGGCATCCTGACGGGGTGAACGACGGGCCAGCCGCGACGTCGGGCGCCGCGGACCGGGACGGCTCGGCGACGACGGCGCCCCGGACCGGCGTTCGCGCCCTGGCCGCGCGCACCCTCACCCGGGCGTGGGACGACAACATCTTCTCCGAGGCGGCGGCCGCCGCGTTCTGGCAGACGCTGTCGCTGCCGCCGTTGCTGCTCGGACTGCTGGGTGCACTCGGGTACATCGGAGGCTGGTTCGGGCCGGACACCGTGGAGGTCGTCCAGGACCGGATCATCACCTGGACCAGCGGGGTGTTCAGCCGCAACGCCGTCGACCAGATCATCGCCCCGACCGTGGAGCAGATGCTGTCGACGGGGCGCAGCGAGCTCGTCTCGCTCGGCTTCCTGATCTCGTGGTGGTCGGGATCCTCGGCGATGTCGGCGTTCGTCGACGCGATCACCCGCGCCCATGACCAGTATGGCCACCGCAACCCGGTCTGGCAGCGGATCCTGGCCCTGCTGCTGTACCTGGTCGGCCTGGTCGCCGGCATCATCGCCCTGCCGGTGCTCGCGCTGGGCCCGGACCTGCTGCCGCAGCTGCTGCCCGGACCCTGGCGGCCGACCGCGGTGACGCTCATCGGCCTGCTCTACTACCCGGTGCTGGGCAGTTTGCTCGTGCTGGCGCTGACCACCCTGTACAAGGTGGCGCTGCCGGCGAAACCGCCGTGGTGGCGCGGGCTTCCCGGCGCGCTGCTGGCCGCGATCGTGTTCCTGCTCGGGGCCACCGGGCTGCGGATCTACATCAACTGGCTGACCACGACGGGCTTCACCTACGGCGCGCTGGCCGCCCCGATCGCGTTCCTGCTCGCCGCGTTCTTCATCGGGCTGGCCATCGTGCTGGGCGCGCATTTCAACGCCTCGATCCAGGCGGTGTGGCCGGCCCGACTGCGCACCCGGCGCAGGGCGCGGCCTCGCGGCTGAGCGACCAGTCCGACTGTCAGCTCGCCCGGTGGAACACCGCTCGTTCGAGCCGTTCGAGTCGGGCGACCACGTCGTCCCCGCCGGATCGCCGGTCCTCGATCCATCGGCGGATGAGCGCGGTCGGCTTCACGCGTTCCCGGTCGGCCTGCTCGCGGACCCAGTCGAGCAAGGACCTGGGCAGCCGCAGGGACGTGGTGACCATCGGATCCGGGTCGACGTCGCGTTCCCAGCGGGCCTGCTCGATCTCGCCGCTGAGGTCGGTGCTGTCGAAGTGGTCGCGAAGTTCAGCCAGCTCCATCTGGTTCATGGGATATCCGTCCTCCTGTGGGCGGGGTCGGTCACTGTGCTCGGCGCTGAAAGGCGCGGCGTTCGCCGTCGGTCATGTCGCGGGCCGTCACGACGAAGCTCCGGCCGTCCTCGGCCTCGGCGAGGACCACCCAGCACAAAGCAATGGTATGCATTGCGTCGAATTGCGGCGGGTCGTTGTTCGGCCGGTCGCGGCCTCGCGGCTGAGCACGTTACGGAGCCATGACGCGGTCCAGGGCCAGTGTGTGGCGACGTGATGGATCCATGACGCGGTCCCGGGGTCGGGTCAGCGGCGGGCCCGGCTGGCCGCCAGGTGCTCGGCCGCCGCGGCGACGAGCATCGAGGCCTCCGACATCAGCGCGAAGTAGGTGAATCCCAGGCCGCGGTAGTGGTGCACATGCCCGGCGGAGGCGCTGTAGATGCCGACGGGCAGGCCACGGTCCCGGCATGGCCGCACGATCCGGCGCAGGAGGGCGTCGAACCGCGGGTCCCCGACGGGCGCACCGAGCGGGAGCCCGGCGCTCAGCGCGAGGTCCGAGGGTCCGACGAACACCGCGTCGATCCCGCCGACGGCGAGGATCGCATCCAGTGCCTCCACCGCCGCCACCGTCTCGATCATGACGATGCACAGCGGTTCCCGGGACTGCGGCGCCAGGCGTGAGCGCCACCCGGCCCGCACCGGACCGAAGCTGCGCGAGCCCGCGGGCGGATAGCGACAGGCCGCGACCGCGGCCGCGGCCTCGGCGGCGGAGCTGACCAGCGGGACGACCACGCCGTCCGCGCCCCGGTCGAGCGCCTTGCCGATCAGGGCGGGGGAGTTGCCCGCCACCCGCACCAGCGCCGGTGTGCCGGTCGCGGTGAGCGCCTGCAGCATCGGCAGCAGCGCCTCCTCACCGATCAGGCCATGCTGGGTGTCGAGGCAGACGAACCCGAAACCGATCGACCCCATGAGCTCGGCGGTCGCCGAGCCGGGCAGCTGCATCCAGCCGCCCACGAGGTCGTCGCCGAGCCGCGCCACGAGGTCCTCGGTCACACAGGTACCCTGCCCGATCGGCTGCCCCCGCCGCGTGCCGGGTCGGGTCCGGACGGCTCGGGCCGACCGCCGCCCCGGCACGGTGTGATCATGCCCGCCGGCCGGCCGGATAGGCTCGTCCGCCGGTCACAACGGGAGTAGGTGGGCGGGTGCTCGGGGTCAGTCACGCCCTGTCGGGTGCGGCGTTGGGTCTGGCGGTGGCGGGTTTCGGGTCCTGGCTGGTCGAGGTGCCGCCCACCGCGGGCAGCGTGCTCACCTTCGCCGCGGTCTGCGCGGGCGCGGCGCTGCTGCCCGATCTCGACCACCCGAGCTCGACGGCGACCCGCCGGTTCTCCTGGGCATCGATGATGGCCAGCCGGGTGGTGCGCCCCCTCTCGGCGTTGCTCTATCGGCTCACTCGGGCGCCCCGCGACACCGGTCGCGGCACCCACCGCGGCCTCACCCACACCGTCGTCTGCGCGGTGCTGATCGGGATGGCGGTGAACCTCGCCTCGGCGCGCTGGGGCACCCCGGTGCTGGTCGGCACGCTGTTCGTGTGCCTGGCGCTGGCGATCAAGGGCCTCGACGCGCTCGTCCCCGGACCGCCGTCGCTGGTGATCGCGGCGGGGCTCACCTACGCCATCGAGGCCTGGGTGCCCGGCGGCACCGCCGGGACGGCGGGATGGCTCGGCGCGGCGGTGACCCTGGGCATGCTGGTGCACGCGGTCGGCGACGCGGTCACCGAGTCCGGCGCGCCGCTGCTGTGGCCGCTGACCATCCGGCGCCGCCGCTGGTACCCGGTCGGGACTCCGCGGCCGCTGCGGTTCCGCGCGGGCGGACGGGTGGAGACGATGCTCGTGGCGCCCGCGCTCACGGTCGGCGTGCTGGTGCTGGCGGTGCTGGTCGTACCCGGGGTGCTGCCGCTCGCGGTGGAGATCGGCGACCGGCTCGGGCAACTGGTGGCGCGCTGAGGGCCCCGATGGACGATGATGCGCCCATGGAGCACAGGCTCGGGCCCCGCCCGGTGATCGGCATCCTCCATCCCGGGGCGATGGGGGCGGCCCTCGGCTCGGCGCTCAAGCCGGTGGCGGGCGCGGTGGTCTGGGCCGCGGCGGGTCGCAGCCACCAGACGGCCAAGCGCGCGGAACTGGCCGATCTCGTCGGCGTCCCCGACGTCGCCGAGCTGGCCCGCCGCTGCGACGTGATCGTCTCGACCTGCCCGCCGCATGCCGCGCGCGAGGTCGCCGAACAGGTCGCGGCGGCGATCGCCGGACGCCCGGATCCGCCGCTGTTCGTCGAGGCCAACGCGGTGTCCCCGGACACCGTGCGCGCGATCGGGACGCTGCTGGGCGCGGCGCGGGTCGTCGACGGTGTGGTGATCGGCCCGCCGGCCTGGGAACCGGGACGTTCGGTGCTGTGGTTGTCGGGGGAGGCGGCGGGCGCGGTCGCCGACCTGTTCGCCGGCTCGCCGTTCGCCGCGCAGGTGCTCGGTACCGAGCTCGGTGCCGCGAGCGCGCTCAAGGCCTGTTTCACGTTGCACAGCGAGGTGCGTGCGGCGATCTGGCTGCAGGTCGCGGCCGCCGCGAACCGGTTCGGGGTGGACGAGGCGTTGCGCGGCGAGCTGGCCCGGACCGGCGTGGATCTGGCCGCCGAGCGGTCCGCGGTGGCTCAGCTCGTGGGGACCACGGCGAGGCGGTGGGCCGCCGAGCTGGACGAGGCCGCCGACGCGATCTCGGCGATCGGGCTGCCCGACGGCGTGGGCCGGGCCGCCGCGGAGATCTACCGGCGTGTGGCCGCCGGGTCGCTGCCGGGTTTCCCGGCTTGCGCTCAGCCGGCCGCGACGTAGCTGGGGCCGCTGTCCCAGCCGCGGTTGGCCGCGGGATCGGCCTTCGCGGCCGTCGCCCACCCGATCGTGAGCGCCGCGACGAGCGCGCTGAGCAAGGTCGCCGACACCAGGCGGGTGCGCTTCATGAGGAGCTCCTTACGTGGGGGTATCGCCCAGCGTGGCTTCATCGCCCGTCAGCGTCGTGGTCGTTGACCGAATGTCACTCGAAGGTGTGGCTCGGTCTGTCACGGTGCGCTGCGTCTCGGGGTCCTCGCGGATCCGGCGCCCGTGCCGCAGCCGGTCGAGGTCGTCGTCGGCGAGCGCGGTCCAGAACCGCAGCGCCGCATACTCGATCTCCAGCCCCAGCTCGACGGTCGGCCTGCGCGAGCGGGCCATCCGATCGTCGCCGAGTCGGTCCTGCATTCGCTCGTAGGCCGCGATCCGGTTCTCGTGCCGCTTGATCTGCTCCTGGGCGAGCGCGGCGACGTCGAGGGCGTCGCCGATGCAGCCGAAGAACAGCTTCAGCTCCGCGACGTCGCGGAGCTGAAAAAGGTCGTCGGTCGGGGCGGTGAGCCAGGCCTCGAGCGCCGCGCGCCCGGCCGCGGTCAGCGAGTACGTCCTGCGCCGCCGCCCGGTGTCCTCGATCGCCACGTCCAGCAGCCCGAGCGTGGCCAACCGGGCGGGCTCGGAGTACAGCTGCGCGTGCGGGAAGTGCCAGAACAACCCGACCGAGGCGCCGACCACCCGTTTGAGGGAATACGGCGTCGAGGGCCCACGAACCGCGATCATGCCCAGTACGACATAGGACGTCGTCGACAATCGGAGGGCGTTCACGGAGGCGATCGTAACGGTCGCCGTACGTGACGGAAGGTTTTCCATAATCACCCTTGAAGGGGGCTGCGGCGCGGTTCATCGTCACGGACAGCCGAAGGGTCGACCCCCGCCATCTGTCATCCAATCAATGACGCACCGCCGGTGTGGGCCTCGGCGCCGCCTCCATGGCCGGTCGGCTCTCGACGGACGCACCGCCGCGTCAGAAACCCCCCAATGGCTCTACCGAGGTCACCCAAACCACCGGGGCGCCCTCCTCATCGGACGCGATGAGGTCGACCTCCGCGCTGATCGCCCAGTCGTGATCGCCGGCGGGATCGTCGAGCACCTGTCGGACCAGCCAGCGCTCCGGTTCCTCGGTGATCGTGATCAGGTGTGGGCCGCGCGCGTTCGGACCGGTGCCGATGGCCCCGTCGTGGCCGTGCTCGGCGAAGTACGGCTCGAGCGCCGTGTGCCAGGCCGTCGCGTCCCAGCCGGCCGGTCCATCCAACTCCCCGAGGGCGTCCCACCGGCCCAGCGCCGCGAGCTCGACGCGCCGGAACATCGCGTTGCGGACCAGCACGCGGAACGCCCGGGCGTTGCGGGTGACACCCGCGGGTCCCTGGGCCAGGGCGGGCGGGTGCGCCTGTTCGCCGGTGCCCGCGCCGGCGGCGAGCGCCTCCCATTCGTCGAGCAAACTGGAGTCGACCTGGCGCACGAGCTCCCCGAGCCATTCGATGACGTCGGCGAGCTCCTCGGTCTTGGCGTCGTCGGGCACGGTCTGGCGCAGCGCACGGTAGGCGTCCGCGAGATAGCGCAGCACGAGACCCTCGGAGCGGGCGAGCTGGTAATACGAGATGTACTCGGCGAACGTCATGGACCGCTCGAACATGTCCCGCGCGACGGATTTGGGGGACAGGCGCGCGTCGGCCACCCACGGATGCCCGCCGCGGTAGGTCTCCAGGGCGGCGCCGAGCAGTTCCTCGAGAGGCCTCGGGTAGGTGACCTCCTCGAGCAGCACCATGCGCTCGGCGTACTCGATGCCCTCGGCCTTCATCGCCGCGACGGCCTCCCCGCGCGCCTTGTTCTCCTGCGCGTACAGCACCGCGCGGGGGTCGTCCAGGGTCGCCTCGATGATCGACAGGACGTCCATCGGGTAGTCCGGTGAGGATCGGTCGAGCAGGTCGACCGCGGCCAGCGCGAAGGGCGACAGCGGCTGGTTGAGCGCGAAGTCGAGCTGCAGGTCACCGACGATCCGTACCCGGCGGCCCTCGGCATCGGGCTCGGCGAGCTCCTCGACGACCCCGGCGGTGCGCAGCGCGCGGTAGATCGCGATCGCCCGGCGGATGTGGCGGCGCTGCCGCTCACGCGGCTCGTGGTTGTCCTCCAGCAGATGCCGCATCGCGTCGAACGCGTCGCCGGGGCGGGAGATGACGTTGAGCAGCATCGCGTGACTCACCACGAAATGGCTGGTCAGCGGCTCGGGCTGGGCGTTGCAGAGGCGCTCGTAGGACGTCTGCGACCAGCCGACGAACCCCTCCGGCGGCTGTTTGCGCACGACCCTGCGGCGTTTGCGGGGATCGTCGCCCGCCTTGGCCAGCGCCTTGGCGTTCTCGACCTCGTGCTCCGGGGCCTGGGCGACGACGGTGCCGACGGTGTCGTAGCCCGCGCGGCCCGCGCGCCCGGCGATCTGATGAAACTCCCGGGCCTTGAGGCCGCGCGTGCGCACCCCGTCGTACTTCGCGAGCGCGGTGAACAACACCGTGCGGATCGGCACGTTGATCCCGACGCCGAGCGTGTCGGTGCCGCAGATGACCTTGAGCAGCCCGGCCTGCGCGAGGGTTTCCACCAGCCGCCGGTAGCGGGGGAGCATGCCCGCGTGGTGCACCCCGATGCCATGCCGGACCAGCCGGGAGAGCGTCTTGCCGAACCCGGCGGTGAACCGGAAGTTCCCGATCAGGTCCGCGATCGCCTGCTTGTCCTGCTTGGTGGCGACGTTGACGCTCATCAGGGCCTGTGCCCGCTCGACCGCCGAGGCCTGAGTGAAGTGCACCACGTACACCGGCGCCTCGTGCGTCTCGAGCAGCTCGGTGATCGTCTCGTGCAGTGGCGTGAGCGCGTAGCGGTAGTGCAGCGGCACCGGCCGCTGCGCCGAGGTGATCACCGCGGTGGTCCTGCCGGTCCGCCGGGTCAGGTCGTCCCGGAGGGCGGAGACGTCGCCCAGGGTCGCGCTCATCAGCAGGAACTGCGCCTGTGGCAGCTCGATCAGCGGCACCTGCCAGGCCCAGCCGCGGTCCGGGTCGGCATAGAAGTGGAACTCGTCCATCACGACGCTGCCGACCTCGGTGCGCGAACCCCCGCGCAACGCGATGTTGGCCAGGATCTCCGCCGTGCAGCAGAGGATCGGTGCCGTCTCGTTCACGGCGGCGTCACCGGTGAGCATGCCGACGTTGTCCGCGCCGAACACATCGATGAGCGCGAAGAACTTCTCACTGACCAGCGCCTTGATCGGCGCCGTGTAGAAGGTTCGCTCGCCGCGGGCCAGCGAGGTCGCGTGCGCCGCGATCGCCACCAGCGACTTCCCCGAGCCCGTCGGGGTGGAAAGGATGACGTTGCAGCCCGTGACGAGCTCGAGCAGCGCCTCGTCCTGGGCCGGGTACAGCGACAGGCCCTGCTCGGTGAAGGCCCAGTCGGCGAAGGTCTCGACGAGCGCATCGGGGTCGAAGGGGGTGGGCAGCCGGTCGGTGAGCGTGCGCGTCATGGTCCGTCGATCGTCCCCTTCGCCCGTCCGCCGGGCGTGCGCGGGTCCCGGCCCGGAGCCGCTCGTCCCCTCCACGGGCGCCGCGCGGCTACCGAGCGCCGGGCGAGACGCGGCTGCTGACTACGCTGAGTGTGTGATCCGTCGGGCCCGATCGGGCGGTATGCCCGAGTTCGTGCCCGCGATGCACGCCGCGCTCGGTGCCTTCCCCACCGGCCAGGGCTGGGCCATCGAGCCCGGGTGGGAGGGTCTGCGGTGCATCGCCTACGTCCGTCCCGGCCATCTGCGGCTGCTCACGGTGCGCGACCAGCCCGTGGCGGGCATGTTCCCCGAGCTGCGGGCGCTCACCGCGGCCGCGCCGCGACGGGGAATGGTGCTCGACGGCACGATCGTCGCGCTCGACGACGCCGGCGTGCCGCGCGGGCGGCTGGTGCATCGGCGCATCGGCGTCAGCAGACCGGGCGCGACGCTGCTCGCCGAGGTACCGGCCGGTTTCGTCGTCGGCGACCTGTTGTGGCTCGACGGTGCGTCCACCATGGGTTTGCCCTACAGCCGCCGCCGGACCCTCATCGAGGAGCTCGGCCTGGCCCGGGAGCCGGTCGTGCCGCCGCCGTCGTGGCCGGCCGGTGACGCCGGGAACGTGCTGCACAGCGCCCGCCGCTCGGGCATGGACGGCGTCTACGCGAAGCGGCTCGACGCCCCCTACCGTCCGGGCCGGTGTACCCGGAGCTGGCTGCGGGTGCCGGTGCGCCGTGTCCAGCGAGTCGTCGTCGGCGGCTGGAACCCCGCCGACCCGCGTCGGCCGGCGTCGGTGGCGGCGCTGCTGCTCGGCCTGCCGGACCGCGACGGGCTGCACTACGTCGGGCGGGTGGGCCTCGGTTCGGGTCCCGACCACCGCGCGATCGCTGCGCTGCTGCCCGGGCTGCGGGCCGGGGCGTCGCCGTTCACCGAGCCGCTGCCGGACTCGGTCGCCCGTGACGCCGTCTGGGCGGTGCCGCGGCTGGTCGGCCGCGTCGAGTTCGGTGAGTGGACCGCGGACGGGCGGTTGCGGCTGCCGGTCTGGCTCGGTCTCGGCGACGACGCCGAGACCGACCCGGGACCGCCCGCGGCCCCCGAGAAACCGCCCGCGGCCCGCGGCGGCTCCGCCGCGGTGCCGCCGAGCGGCCCCGCCGCCGCGGCCGCGGCGACCCGGCCGCAGCCGCCGTCCGGTCCCCCGGTCGAGCAGACCCGGAGCCGCCGGCTGGAGCAGCACTTCGTCTACAACGCGCTCAGCACGATCGCGGCGCTCGTGCGCACCGATCCGGGCCGCGCCCGCGAGCTGCTGCTCGGCTTCGCGGACCTCACCCGGGCCGCCGACCAGCCCGCCGATGCGCCCATCCCGCTCGACACCGAGCTGTCGTCGGTGCAGGCCTATCTCGATCTCGAGCAGGCCCGCTTCGGACGGCGGCTGCGCGTGGCCGTCTCCGTCGCGCCGGCGCTGCTGCAGGTACCGGTCAGCCCGATGTCGGTGCTGACGGTGGTCCGTGACAGCGTCCAGCAGGGCATCGAGCCACGACCGGAGGGCGGCAGCCTGGTGGTCACGGTCGGCGCCGACGGCACCGACTGCGTCGTCACGGTGCTCGACGAGACGACCGGGCAGCGACAGGAGCAGCGGATCGGTGCGGTGCCGAGATGAGGCGCCGACGCGGCCGGACCCGGCCCCGAGCGAGAGCGGTGCGGACGGTGGCGTTCCCGGGTGCGCGGACCGGGCGACCCGGCCCGAGATCCCGGGCTACTCGCCGGACGAGAGCTGCGGGGGTTGTTTGCGCCGCCCGCCGCGCTGCATGTCGCCGGTCGTGATGCGCCTGCGCGGATCGATCAGCCTCTTCCACTTGGCGTGCGCGGCCTGCCGGCTCGACAGCTGCGCCTCGACGGCCTCGGCCACCTGCCGCCAGGTCATCCCATCGGCGCGCAGACCGCGGATGAGGTCGCGCTCGTAGTAGTCGGCGAGCCTGCGCATCTCGTGCACCAGCGCGTACCAGGCCGCCGGACCGCGCCGGGGCAGCTCGCCCGCCTTGGCCAATTCCTTGAGCCGGTCGAGTTGCTCGGCCAGCGAGGGCCCCGGATGTTCCGGGAACGGTCCGATCCGCTCCATCCAGCGTTGCGCCTCGTCATACTTCATGTGTCAATCATACATTGACGCAACCCGGGCGAGCAAGGGCCGTGCCGATGGCACCCACGGCGATACCCCGGGCCCGGGGGAGTCACCGTCGGCCGGCATCGGCTCCGACATCGCTGTGGGCCACAGTGGCCCGGGGGCACCGCCCGGGGAGTCGCGATGAGCCCGCGATGACGTCGCGTCCGATCGGGCGCCCGGGTCGGCCGATCGGCGGCGCGGAGGCGCCGCGTGCACCCCACCCCCCATTGTCATCCATTCATTGACGCACCGTCGTACTCACCGCTGGGCACGTCCACCCTCGACCGGACCTCCACACACACCAACCCCGAAGGGGACCGGCCGGGCGAGATCCCGTCGGTCCGGAGTTCTGTCCGGATCTGTGCCGAGCCCCCGACGACCGTCGTGGCGGATGGCCTTCGCCATCGGAGTCCTGCTCCGTGCTGGTGTCCGGCTACCCGCTACGGTGCGCATATGCTGGGCCTTCCCGATGGCACCCGGGCCTGCCTCTTCGACCTGGACGGAGTCCTGACCGACACCGCGAGCGTGCACGCCGCGGCCTGGAAACAGATGTTCGACGAGTTTCTGCGCGCCCGTGCCGACCGGTCCGGTGAGCGGTTCCGACCCTTCGACATCTCGGCCGACTACGGCCGCTACGTGGACGGTCGGCCCCGTCTGGAGGGCACCGCGACCTTCCTGCGGTCCCGCGGCGTCGAGCTGCCGATGGGGTGCCCGGACGACCCGCCGGCCGCCGACACCATCTACGGGCTGTCCACCCGCAAGAACGACCTGGTGCAGGAGAAGATCCAGACCGACGGGGTGGATGTCTACCCCGGTTCCGTCCGCTACCTGGACGCGGTCCGAGGTGCCGGACTGCACATCGCGGTCGTGTCGTCGTCGGCGAACGCAGGCCAGGTCCTCGACGCGGCCGGGCTCGCCACGTACATCGACCTTCGGGTGGACGGGCTCGTGGCCAAGGAACGGGGTCTGCAGGGCAAACCGGCTCCCGATACGTTCCTCGCAGCTGCTGCCGACCTCGGGGTGAAACCGGCCGAGGCCGTTGTCTTCGAGGACGCGCTGGCCGGGGTCGAGGCCGGCCGCGCGGGGCGTTTCGGGGCGGTGGTCGGGGTCAACCGGCTGGACCAGGCCGCCGCGCTGCACGCACACGGCGCCGACGTCGTCGTCGACGACCTGGCCGACCTGCTGGAGCGGACACCGTGACCGCGGCGGCGGATTCCGGGCGGCCCTTCACGGTCGAGCCGTGGGTCGTGCGCGAACCGGCCCTGCACCTGGATGCCATGGGGCAGACGGAGTCGGTGTTCGCCCTGTCCAACGGTCATATCGGGTTGCGCGGCAACCTCGACGAGGGGGAGCCGCACGCGATCCCCGGCACCTATCTCAACTCGCTCTACGAGCGCCGTCCGCTGCCCTACGCCGAGGGTGGTTACGGTTACCCGGAGTCCGGCCAGACGATCATCAACGTCACGAACGGCAAGCTCATCCGGTTGCTCGTCGACGACGAGCCGTTCGACCTGCGGTACGGCCAGCTCCGGCGCCATGAGCGGGCGCTGGACCTGCAGTCGGGCATTCTCTCCCGCGACGTCGAGTGGGTCTCGCCGGCCGGACGCGCGGTCCGGCTGCGGAGCGCGCGGCTGGTGTCGCTGACCCAGCGCGCGATCGCCGCGATCAGCTACGAGGTCGAGGTGCTCGACGCGCCGGCGTTGCTGGTCGTTCAGTCGGAGCTCGTCGCGAACGAGCAGCTACCCGCGGTCGACGATGGTGACCCGCGGGTCGAGGCCGCGCTGGCCGAGCCCCTGGTGGCCGAGCAGCACCGCAGTGACGAGGCCGGGGCGACCCTCGTGCACCAGACCCGGGTGTCGGGGTTGCGGCTGGCGGCCGCGATGGACCACGAGGTGCACGGCCCGGAGCGGGTCAAGGTCACCTCGGAGGCAACCGAGGACATCGGCCGGACCACGGTGATCACCCGGTTGAAACCGGGGGAGAAGCTTCGGGTGGTCAAGTACCTGGCCTACGGCTGGTCCTCGCGCCGCTCCCTACCCGCCGTGCACGACCAGGTGCGCGCGGCGCTGGCCGCTGCCCGGTTCACCGGATGGGACGGGCTCGTGGCCGAGCAGCGCGCCTATCTCGACGACTTCTGGGCGACCGCCGACGTGGAGATCGACGGTGACGCCGAGCTGCAGCAGGCGATCCGGCTCGCCACGTTCCACGTGCTGCAGGCCGGGGCGCGCGCCGAGCGCAGGGCGATCGGGGCCAAGGGCCTCACCGGTAACGGCTACGACGGGCACACCTTCTGGGACACCGAGACGTTCTGTCTGCCGATGCTCAGTCATCTCGCCCCGGACGCCGCCGCCGACGCGCTGCGGTGGCGGCAGTCGATCCTGCCGCTGGCCATCGAGCGGGCCCAGCAGCTCGGGCTCTCCGGCGCCGCGTTCCCGTGGCGCACGATCCGTGGGCAGGAGTGCTCCGGGTACTGGCCGGCGGGCACCGCGGCGTTCCACATCAACGCCGACATCGCCGACGCGGTACGCCGGCACGTCGCGGCCACGGGTGACACCGACTTCGAGCGGGAGGTCGGTTTGGAGTTGTTGGTGCACACCGCGCGGCTGTGGCGCTCGCTGGGCCACCACGACTCGGCGGGGGAGTTCCGCATCGACGGGGTCACCGGCCCCGACGAGTACACCGCGATCGTCGACAACAACGCCTACACCAACCTGATGGCACAGCTGAACCTGCAGTACGCCGCCGAGGTCGCCGCGCGCTACCCGCGGGCGGCGGCGCGGCTGGGCGTCAACGCCGAGGAGATGGCCAGCTGGCGGGATGCGGCCAGGGCGATGCGGATCCCCTACGACGAGAACCTGGGGGTGCATCCGCAGGCGGAAGGATTCACCGACCATCAGCGGTGGGACTTCGAGAACACCCCGCCGGAGAAGTACCCCCTGCTGCTCAACGTCCCCTACTTCGACCTGTACCGCAAGCAGGTGATCAAGCAGGCCGACCTCGTCCTGGCCATGCAGCTGCGGCCCGAGGTGTTCAGCCCGGAGCAGATGGCGCGCAACTTCGCCTACTACGAAGCGATCACGGTGCGGGACTCGTCGCTGTCCGCGGCGACGCAGGCGATCGTCGCGGCGTGGACCGGGCATCTCGACCTCGCCTACGACTATCTGGCCGAGGCCGCGTTGATCGATCTCAATGATCTGGCCGGTAATACCGACAACGGTATCCACATTGCGTCGATGGCCGGAACGTGGAGCGCGGTCGTCGCCGGATTCGGCGGAATGCGTTCGGATCGGGACGGGATCACCTTCGCCCCGCAGCTGCCGTCGGCCCTGTCGCGGGTCTCGTTCGGGCTGAACTGGCAGGGCCGACAGCTGCGGGTCACGATCACCAAGGATGAGGCGGAGTATCGGCTGGTCAGCGGGCCGCCGATGCGCCTGTGTCACCACGACGAGCCGCTCGCGCTCGCCGATGAACCGGTGATCCGGACGATGCCACCGCCACCGGTGGTCGATCCGGTGGAACAGCCGTACGGCCGCGCGCCGCGCCAGCGTCATCCCGGTTGAGCACCGCGTCGGCCCTGCGGCCGGGTGGTGGCCGGCGTCCGACCGACCTCGATCCGGGCCGCGGCCGTTTGGCGCCCCGACGGGCGGGTAGCCGATCGTGGTGACAGGACAGGCGGAAACGCGGACCGGCTCCGGATGAACCCTGACGTTCGCACCTTCGTGGCGGAGATGGTTCGGGCCGCAAGGCCGGTCGGGGTGATCTGCCACGGCCCGTGGACGCTGATCGACGCCGACGTCGTCAAGGGGCGCACCCTCACCTCGTACCCGAGCGTGCGCACCGACCTCCGAAACGCCGGAGCGGAGACCGTGGACGCGGAGGTCGTCAACGACCGCGGGCTCGTGTCCAGCCGCAGCCCCGAGGACCTGCCCGCGTTCTGCGCCGCGATCGTCGAGGAGTTCGCGCGTCGCTCGGGATGAACCCCGCCCGGCGTCGGCTCAGCCGATCACGTGCCGGCGCAGGGTTGCCACGGTCTGCGCGAGCAGCCGTGACACGTGCATCTGCGAGATGCCGACCTCGTTCGCGATCTGGGTCTGCGTCATGTCGCGGAAGAATCGCAGCACGAGGACCGTGCGTTCGCGCTGCGGCAGTCGGTCGAGCAGCGGGGCGAGCGTCTCGCGGTACTCGACCTTCTCCAACGCTGCGTCGGGCTCGCCCAGGGTGTCGCGCAGCACGGCGTCGGCACCGTGCACGAGTTCGTCGAGCGAGGTCGAACGGTGGGCGTTCTGGGCGGCGAACCCCGCCAGCACCTCCTCGGGGTCGATACCGAGCCGCTCCGCGACCTGGCTGGGGCGCGGTGCCTGGCCGAGTTCCTGGGAGAGGGAGTCGACCGCGGAACTGATCAAGCCCTGCAGTTCCTTGAGCCGCCGCGGTACACGCATCGACCACGTCCGGTCGCGGAAGTGCCTGCGTACCTCGCCGGTGATCGTCGGCACGGCGTAGGACAGGAAGTCGACGTCGCGGGTGGGGTCGAACCGGTCCACGGCGTTCATCAGGCCGATCGTGCCGACCTGCTCGAGGTCGTCGACGGGCTCGCCGCGGCCCGCGAACCGTCGGGCGATGTGTTTCACGACCGGCAGGTACCCGGTGATGAGCCGGGACCGCAACCGCTCGTGTTCGGGACTGCCCGGATCGAGGGCGGCCAACTCGGCGAACAGGGGCGCGAGATGGGCGTACTCGGAGCCGGAGCGACGTTCGGGCCACTGGTCACCGACCATGCCGCGCCGGAGGAGTGCAGAAGGCGAAACGATGCACGGGGCGACCTACCCGGCGTTCCAGATCAGGAAACCCGACCGCTGGTAGGTTGGATAGTCGCGTGCTCGCGGGCGTCGTGCATCGTCCGGGAGTTCGTCGTCCGCCCACGTGTGAAGGTGTTGTCCTGGTGTCGAACAGCGCGTCGTCCGTCGGTCCGCTCGATCCCGATGGTCAGGATGCCCTCGCTCATGAGCAGCGGTACGTCGCGATGCTGTACGCCCGTCTCGACGATCGCCGCAAGGAGACCTCGCGGCGGCTGCAGGAGGTCATGCAGGGCGAGACGGTCGGAACGCCACAGGCACTCACCGAGCGTGACGCCGCGGTCGCGATGTACACCGACCGGCTCGCCGCGTTGCGCGCCGCCGAGCACGGGCTGGCCTTCGGCCGGTTGGACACCGATACGGGGGAGACACGCTACATCGGCCGGCTCGGGTTGCTCGATGAGGAACGCGAGTACGAACCCCTGCTGATGGACTGGCGTGCGCCGGCGGCCCGGCCGTTCTACACCGCGACCGCGGCATCCCCCGAGGGCATGCGCCGCCGCCGTCACCTGCGGACCCGCGCACGCACCGTCGTCGCCATCGACGACGAGGTGCTCGACCTCGCCGACGCCGAAGCGCTGGCCGGGCACTCCGGTCTGACCAGCGAGGCCGCGCTGATGGCTGCGGTGTCGCAGGCCCGCACCGGCAGGATGAGCGACATCGTCGCCACGATCCAGGCCGAGCAGGACCGGATCATCCGGTCCAAACCGACCGGGGTGCTGGTGGTGCAGGGCGGACCGGGGACCGGGAAGACCGCGGTCGCGCTGCACCGCGCCGCCTATCTGCTCTACACCCACCGCGACCGGCTGGCGCGCCGCGGGGTGCTTGTGGTCGGCCCGAACGCCACGTTTCTGCGCTACATCGGGCAGGTGCTGCCGTCGCTGGGGGAGACGAGCGTGGTGTTGGGCACCGTCGCGCACCTGCACCCAGGGCTCCATGCCCGGCGGGTGGAGGATGCCCGGACGGCCGAGCTCAAGGGACGAGCGGAGATGGCCGCGGTCGTCGCCGCCGCCGTGCGGGATCGGCAGCAGCTTCCGCGCAAACCGGTCGAGCTCGTCATCGAGCAGCAGCGGGTCCGGTTGGACCGCGAGGTCGTGAACGCCGCCCGGACCCGGGCCCGGCGCTCGCGCAAACCGCACAACGAGGCGAAGCGGATCTTTCATCGGGAGGCGGTGCGGCTGCTGGCCGAGCGGGTCGCGGCCGACCTCGGCAGCGGTGGCCTGCTGGCCGCCGGGGACCTGGAGGACATCCGCGCCGAGCTCGCCGACAGCCCGGAGCTGACCCGCGAGCTCGACGCACTGTGGCCCACGCTGTCGGCCGAGCAGCTGCTGACCGACCTGTTCGCGGATCCGAAGCGGCTGAGTCAGGTGGCCCGGCGGATCCCCGCCGCGGAGCGCGCCTTGTTGGCCCGGGCGGCCCCCTCGCCGGACGTCCCGATCGACGAGCGCTGGACCCCGGCCGACGTCCCGCTGCTGGACGAGGCCGCGGAGCTGCTGGGGGACGATGGAAGCGCCGCCGCGGCGGAGGCGGCGGCAGCGCTGCGAGCGGAGGTCGAGTATGCCCAGGGGGTCCTCGACGTGCTCGACCTCGAGGAGGACCTGGACCCGGAGTTGTTGCGCGCCACCGACATCGTCGATGCTGACCGGCTCGCCGAGCGGCAGCGGGTGCGCCGCTACGACTCCACCGCCGAACGCGCGGCCGCGGACCGGGAATGGACCTATGGGCATGTGATCGTCGACGAGGCGCAGGAGCTCTCGCCGATGGCGTGGCGGTTGATCATGCGCCGGGTACCGAGCCGGTCGATGACGGTGGTCGGCGATATCGCCCAGACCGGCGATCTCGCCGGGGCTCGTTCGTGGCGGGAGGTGCTGAGCCCCTTCGTCGCCGACCGCTGGCGGATCGAGCAGTTGACGGTCAACTACCGGACGCCCGCCGAGATCGCCGACGTCGCCGACGATGTGCTCGCCGAGATCGATCCCAGCCTGGCCCCGCCCCGTTCGGTCCGCAGCACCGGCGTGCCGCCGCAGACGTTGCAGGTCGCGCCCGGCTCGCTGGACGGCACGGACGGGGTGCTGGCCGACGTCGTGGCCCAGGAGCGCGAGGCCGTCGGTGAGGGCCGGGTCGCCGTGCTCGTCCCCGCGGCGCGGGCGGCGGTGCTGCGCGGGACCCTGCTGGGGGCGGCGGACGAGAACGACGGGGACGACCTCGAGGCGCCGGTGGTGGTGCTGCCGATCGTCGCCGCCAAGGGGCTCGAGTTCGACTCCGTGGTGCTGGTGGAGCCCGCGGCGGTCCTCGCGGAGTCCCCCCGCGGCGCCAACGATCTCTACGTGGCGCTCACCCGTGCCACGCAGCGGCTCACCGTCGTCCACGCGGACGAGCTGCCGCCCCTGCTCAAACGCCTCCGCCGCCCGGCGGGTGCGTAGCGGCGTTCAGCGCTGCGCGTTCCTGGGTGCAGGAGGGACGTCGGCACCGTGTGTCGAGGTGGGTCTGCCCGCGGCGGGTGTAGCACGCTGGGGCGGTCGCGATGTGTGGCGACGACGATGGCGGAAGGAACGACGTGAGCCTGAAGATCGGCTACAAGGCCTCGGCGGAGCAGTTCGGGCCCCGGGAGCTGGTGGAGTACGCGGTACGGGCCGAGGAGTTGGGCCTGGACAGCGTGGTGGTGTCCGACCATTTCCTGCCCTGGCGGCATGAGGGCGGGCACGCCCCGTTCGCCCTGAGCTGGATGGCGGCCGTGGGTGAGCGGACGCGGCGGGTGCAGATCGGCACCAGTGTGTTGACCCCGACGTTCCGCTACAACCCGGCCGTGCTCGCGCAGGCTTTCGCCACGATGGCGCTGCTGTACGAGGGGCGGATCATGCTCGGGGTGGGCACCGGGGAGGCGCTCAACGAGATCGCGGTGTCGGGCCGGGAATGGCCGGAGTTCTCCGAGCGGTTCGCGCGGTTGCGCGAGGCGGTCCGGCTGATCCGCCAGCTGTGGTCCGATGACGACGTCGACTTCGATGGCGAGTACTACACGCTGGTCAACGCCAGAATCTACGACCGTCCGAAGATCCCGGTGCCGGTGTATGTCGCCGCGGGCGGCCCGGTGGTCGCCCGCTACGCCGGACGCGCCGGTGACGGGTTCATCTGCACGTCGGGCAAGGGTATGGATCTCTACACCGACAAGCTCATGCCGGCGCTGGCCGAGGGTGCCGCGGCGGCGAACCGTGACCCGGCGCAGATCGACCGGATGATCGAGATCAAGCTGTCCTACGACCGCGATCCGCTCGCCGCCCTGGAGAACACGCGGTTCTGGGCTCCGCTGTCGCTGACCGCGGAACAGAAGCACAGCGTCGACTCGGCCCAGGAGATGGAGCGCCTCGCCGACGAGCTGCCGATCGAGCAGGTGGCAAGGCGCTGGATCGTGGCGTCGGATCCCGACGAGGCGGTCGCGCAGATCAAGCCTTACCTCGACGCCGGGCTCAACCACCTGGTCTTTCACGGACCCGGCCACGACCAGCAGCGGTTCCTGACACAGTTCGCCGCGGACGTGCTTCCCCGGCTGCGGGCGCTGAGCTGACCTCGCCGCCGGAGTGCCGGGGCTGACGGTTGCCTGCGCGCGACCGGCCGCCGCCGGGGCATCGGCGGCGGCCGGTCCTGGCCTCAGCGCAGGCCGAGCTTGCTCGAGCAGGCGGGCCAGGCACCCCAGCCCTGCACGGCGAGCACCCGCTCGGCGACGGCGATCTGCTGTTCCCGGCTTGCGTTGTGCGCGAGCCCGGTGCCGCCGAAGGCCCGCCAGGTCGACGGGGTGAACTGCAGACCCCCGGAAAAGCCGTTGCCGGTGTTGATGGCCCAGTTGCCGCTGCTTTCGCATTGGGCCAGCCGGTCCCAGACCGATGCCGGCGCGGCGTTCGCGGTGCCGGTGATCGCGAGGGGGGCGGCCGCGAGAGCGCTGGCCACAGCCAGTCGTGCGACGTTCCGACGGGAGAATACGGTGCGGAGAGTAGACATGGTGTTCTCCAACCGCGCCATCGAGGAATTCACACGGATTGTGGGCATGCGAATGCCCAGCCGGTCGGGCCGGCCGCGGTCCGCAGATGTTCTCGCCGAATCTACGGCAATATTCCTCGCCCCGTCCTGGATTCCGCTATCGACGGACCGACGCCGCAGGACGGGTATGGCGCGACGGGCCGGGTGTGCATCCTTGGCCGAACTCGGGGGGACGACCGGGCACAGACCTTACGCACCTGACCCGGGGCCAACACAAATCGATCTCGGGTGATGAATCTCACGAGGGGTGGCGTGGTCGGCGCGACTCGACGAGTCCGGGCCGGTCAATGGCGAATTCGATCACGAACACATCACGGTGCGCTCAATTGCTGTCGAACCGAACACTTCTGTCGTGGTCGCATCCGACCCTGGATAAGCGTCGATCTTTGGCGCGGCCTGCGGTGTCGCAGCCCGCCGCGATATGTTGTTGACGCGGGCACCATCCGGTACCGAGTGGAGGGCCGGGATGCTGGGAATCCGGGTACGCCAGCCTGAAACGGCGCTTGGCGGGGCGACGGTTGATGCGATCGGCCGCCCGAGCGTGGTGGCCTACCGGGACCCCTCATGACGGACGCGCTGTTCCGTGCGGTCTCCGCCGCGCTGCAGGACGAGCTCGTTGACGCGGTGGCGCTGCGCCACCGGCTGCACGCCCATCCGGACCTCTCCGGTGACGAGGCGTGGACCGCGGAGCGGGTGGTCGACGCGCTCGGCGGCACCGAGGTGTATGAGGTCGCCACCACCGGCCGGATGATTCCCGTCGGCGGCTCCGAGGGACCGATGATTGCCGTGCGCGCCGAGCTCGACGCCCTTCCGATCATCGAGGACACCGGGGCGCCGTTCGCGGCGCCCGGCGTGGCCATGCACGCCTGCGGGCACGACGTGCACCTTGCCGCGCTCGTCGCGCTGGCCCGCGCGGTTCGGCAGGTCGGTGCGCCGGTGCCGCTGCTCGCCGTCCTGCAACCCCGGGAGGAGACCCGACCCTCCGGGGCGCTGGACCTGGTGCGCGAGGAGGCGTTCACACGGTGGCGGGTGCGCGCCGTCATCGGCGCGCACTTGCAACCCGCGCTGCCCGCGGGGTGGGTGAGCGCCACCCCCGGCGCGGTGAACGCCTCGTTCGACGAGGTGGAGATCACGATGCAGGGTCGCGGCGGTCACGGCGCCTACCCGCACCTGAACCGTGATCCGGTGCTCGCGCTGATGCACGCGCTGGTTGCGGCGCACCAGGTGGTCGCCGTACGCACCGACCCGATGCACTCGGCGGTGTTCACCGTCGGGCATCTTGACGCGGCCGGGACCGCCAATGTCGTCCCGGACTCGGCGACCGCGCGCGGCGCCCTGCGCGCCCTGCACGCGGCGGACCGGGCGATGCTGTGCCGCGAGGTGGGGCGCGCGGTGCGCTCAGCGGCCGAGGCGTTCGGCTGTCGATGCCGGCTGCAGATTCGCGACGGCCAGCCGGCCGTGGTGAACGACGATCGGCTTGCCGGCGCGGCTCGGCGGTGGCTCGATCTCGCCGGTTTCGCGACCGACCGCACGTTCCGTTCCTGCGGCAGCGACGACTTCGCCTACTACGCCACCGCCGCGCCGTCGCTGATGATGTTCGTCGGGGTGGGGGACGGCGACGGTGTGGACGGACTGCACAGTCCCCGATTTCTCCCGCCGGACGCGGCGGTCGGCGATGTCGCGCGAAGCATGCTCGCCGGCTACCTGGCGGGCGTGGACGTCGCCGGTGGCCGGCCGGGCTGAGGGCCGCGGTGCCGCCCGTCCGGCCGGTCCGGCTGTTCGGCCAGCGGGCTGCGGCAACTCCGAATCCGGCGGTGCGTCTCAACGATGCGCAAGCGTCGCCACGATCGAGCGCGGTCGGCACGTCCACGAGGGCGCGGGAGGGTGGGGGTCCGCCGGATCGTGGGGGCGCGCGGTGATGGTGATCCGGGCTTGACCTTCTGGCTGAACGTCCACCCGGCCGCAAATCTCGACCTGCAACGGTGAACTCGGTCGTAACTGCCCGGGCCGCGAGTTCGCCCGCCGGATGGCCTCGATGAGGGCGTCGCCGAGCCTGTCCAAGATCTCGGAATTCCGCGTCGGCGGCCAGCCGAGGCCGTTGAGCCAGTAGAGCACGACGCTGCGCGCGGCCGTCAGCACGGTCGGGTCGGCGGAAACGAGCATGACGAACCCCCCGCCTGGCGTCGAGAACACGCGCACCGTCGTGCGCCGTGGTCGCTCGGGCATCGTGGGTTGCGGCTCTTGCGAGGCACAGGGGGGATCACCCCCGCTGCTCCGGCGCGATGTCCCGGGCATGCTGGTGAACCCTCCGCCAGCTCTCATATAGTGAGTTGGATCACATTCCTTGCCTAGAATACTGCCACCAACAAATGAATGCCGATCGAACTGCGCTCCTGCTGGCCTCAGTGCCAAGGCACGGGTGGGCGCCGAACCAGGGACAGGGCTGGACCTCACCGAATCGATCTGGTGGCGGCCCGGGCAGTTCTCGGGATTCTCCTCGCCGGGACCGATGATCTCGCCTTGGGACAGTGAGCAGTGACGATGGAGGGCGGCGATGGTGCAGATTCAGGAGGTTCGGCTGGTCGATGACCTGACCGGCGAGGAGGCCGATGAGACGGTCGCGTTCAGCCTGGACGGCAAGGGCTATGAGATCGATCTGTCGAAGGCGCACGCCGACTCGCTGCGCAACGCGCTCGCCGCGTTCGTCGCGGCGGCGCGCCGGGCCGACGGCAGGCGCCGCGCGCGGCGCGGTGTCGCGGGTCCGGGCCGACGAGCGGCGGCCGGATACAACGGCGGCCCGGCCTCGCGCCCGACCGCCGCAGACCGCGCGCAGAACCAGGCAATTCGGGAATGGGCGCGCGAACGTGGAATGAAGGTCTCGGAGCGCGGCCGGATCCCTGCCGAAGTCCTGCGGGCCTATCACCAGGAGCATTAGTCACCGGCCGAAGGACGGGATTCGGCCTTCGGGTTCACACCGGGATTCGCGTCGGCCTCGACGGCCTGCAGGAGCCGTTGGCGGGCACGGCGTTCGATGAGTTCGGCCAGCGTGTCCACCGGTTCGCCGTGCAGGTCGTGGCGACAGGCGAGAACGGTGCGGCTGATCATTGCCAGATCGAGTCGGGACTCGAATTCGGCCAGGAGCCGCTCGGTGACATCGGCCAGGGAGGGATGACCATGTGGCGTGGATTCCGTGACGGTGCTGGCGGAGGTGGTCGGGTGCGACATCGTGGGCCTCGGGTCAGCAGCGCTGGATGAGTCTTCCTCCATCCAATCTCAAAAACTTGCAGTCATGAGACTAGCTATTGCCGTCCCACGGGGCCATCAGGACGTCCTCGGGTATCGGCGGACCCACCGTCGTCAGCCGCCTCGCGGTCCGAAACCGATCGGGTCGGCGACGCCGAACAGCGCTCGCGCCTTGACCCCCGCCGGACTGCGGCGAAGATGAGGGTTCACCCAGCAAGGACGAGGTGGAGGAGGAGATCCTGCGGTGAAGGCGTCAGTCGGTGACCGCATCACGGTGTACGGGACGCACGTCGGCGACCCATCCCGCTGCGGTGAGGTGATCGAGGTCAAGGGTGCGGACGGTGGACCTCCCTTTGTGGTGCGCTGGGACACCGGCCAGGAGGCTGTACTCATCCCCGGCGCCGATATTCGGATCCACCCGGGTACGACGGGGGCGACGGACCGGTAGGCCGGGTTCGCCGCACCGGTTCCGCTACCGGATCCGCGCGCCCCGCCGGCCCTGTCGGCTGCGGTCATCTCCGCGGACGACGGGGCCGCTTCCGGTCACCCGCTGTGGATCAGCCCGGCGCACAGGGGCCGGTGGCGCGTGCAGTGACCTCGCCCGGGCGCGGGTTCAGCGGCTGGAACCGGGAACCGATCCGCCGGCGACGAGCCGCCGCGATCCCGTTGAGGCGTAACGGATCGAGCGCAGGCCGGGCAGTGCCACCGCCGAACGCTGAACCGGTCGGCGGAAGCCGCGCACGACGGGCCACGCCGGAGCCGGCGGGAAGATCCCGTCCAGATTGGACGACACCGGGGCACCGACGCTGGAGCGCAGCAGCTCGCGGTACTCGTCGTACTGTGCGACGGCCTCCGCGATGTTGCCCTGCGCGAGATGTGCCTCGATGAGCGCCCGGCGCGCACTCTCCCGGCTGGGCGCGGCCGCCACCGCCGTCGTGGCCAGTTCGACGGCGGACTGGTGGTGACCGGCGGCCGTGAGCCGCAGGCTCAGGTCCTCACACGCGTTCAGCCGGAGCTGGCGGAAGCGTTCGCGCTCGACGGCGATCCACGGCGCGGTCCAGGAGGGGAGAATGTCGGAGCGCAACGCGGAGGTGTCGGTGACGTCGGTGGCGGGCCGTTCGGGCAGCGTGCGTACCAGGGTCATCGCCTCGGCGAGGTCGACCTCGACGTCGGCGGCGAGTGCCAGGCGCTCGTCGGCGCCACCGGGTTCGGCGCCGACCAGAAGGCCGGGCACGTCGATCGCGGCGAGGGCATCGTCCAGCAGCCGCAAGGCGGCCCGGGCCGGGACCTCGGGCCACAGGTCGGTGGCCAGCGCGATCCGGGGCTGTGGTCGGGGATGTATGGCCAGGTAGGCCACCACCCGGCGAGCATCCGCGCCCAGCGGCACCGTGGCGCCGTCCTGGGCGAGGGCAAAGGATCCGAGCACCGTCACCCGGTGCAACGGCCGTCGCTGATCGTCAGGCATGGATATCCCCGCAGGTGGTGGAACGTCTGTGTCAACCCGTCCGCAGGCCTCATGGCACCCGAGTACGTCAGCGAGTCTTCTCCGCCGCACACAGCTTGCCAAGGGGCTCTTCCGTCACATCTGCAGCCTTGGTACGGCGTACGGGTGACTTCGATCGGGCCGATCTTAGCTCACGAAGCCGCGTGGAGCCGAACGTGGGTCCCCGTATGGTCTTGCCACACATGCAGCAGGTCACACAGCTGACGCGCGATCCACATGCCGCGCCCCCGTGGGTCGGTCGGTCGCGGCGCCCGCAGACCGGGCAGCGGATCGGCGAGCCTGCCACCGTCGTGCACCTCGCACACCAAGCCGTCGGTGGAGAGCCACAGCGACAGCTGCGCCTCGCGCGTGCCGTGCTCGACGGCGTTCGTCGCGACCTCGTTGATCGCCAGCACGACGTCTTCGATCCGGGTGGAGCCGAACGCGCTGTCGGTCATCAGGTTCGTGACCGCGGCGCGCACGTCGCGCAGCTGCCACGCGGTGTAGGTGAGCTGAACGGCGGGCGCGCCGAGCAGCGCCGGCGCCGGCGCAGGGGTTTCCGCCAGCACGTCCTGGGGGGTGCGGTGGGCGGGGTTGGGCCGGAACTCGCCGTCGGCGAGCAGCAGCGGATGGTTGCGCCGGGCGCCCTCGAGGATCTCCAGGTGCAGGGGCAGTTCGGGATAGAAGCACAGCAGGCTCACCGGAAGATCGCCCAGCGCGATGTTGGCCGCGGCATCGAACTCGGTCCAGTATCGGCCGTCGACGCCGTCGTATCGGCTGTCGTGTTCGCTGATGAGTGTGGCATGCGCCGAGGACCGGGTCAGCTCGCGCAGCTCACGGGCGAGCCGCACGGCGGTGGTCTGGCCGGAACCGCGGCTGAACGGGTAGGGCTCGGTCAGAGCGATGAGCCCGCCACGGCGGCCGAGCGCGGTGTACAGCGCCCGTTCCGTCCCGGGGCGCACCGCGAGGGCGACCGGCTCTCCCCGCTCGAGCGCCCTGCTGACCAGGGGGAGCAGCTGCGCGACCAGATCGTCGAGGGAGCTGAAGTATCCCGCCGCGTGCTGCAACCGGAGCGGGGCCGCCACCCGGTTCCGCTCGACCTTCATCGCGCCTCTCGAAGGGTCTCGGCCGAGGGCTCCGCAGCGGCCTCCGGGGTGTGCGACGGTTGCTCCTGCCCGCCCGGCGCACCGTCACCGGCCGACGATGGGGTCGCGACGCTCTCCTGCGGACGGTCGAACTCCAGCACCGCGAGCTGGGCGGCGAACGGCGCGCCGCAGCGGTCGAGTACCCGCACGGTCCGCGGCCGCACGTCCCGCAGGACCAAACGATGTGTGCTGGGGAACGCCTCGGCTCCCTGAACCAGGGCAACCGCCCCCGCGACATCGATGAATCGCAGCGACGCGAGGTTGAGCTCGATATCGGCCGGGGCCGAATGCGAGCGCAGCGCGTCGTCGAGCATCGTCTCGAGCAGCCGGGTGACCGCGGGCCGGTTGCTGTGGTCGACGTCGCCGGCCAGCCTGGCGCCGGTGATCCCGGTGCGAGTGATGCGCAGCAGCCCGTCGTCGTAGGCGGTCGGCGGGGTCAGCTCCTTGTCGTGCAGGCCGCGCAGCTGTTCGATCTGCGACTCCGTATAGCGCGCGCGGTCGTAGAGGCACAGCGTGGTGACGCCACGGCTGCGGACCAGGTGGTCGAGCTCGGTGTCGAACTCGATGATGTCGAGCAGGCCGGGTCGGACGATGCCGTAGCTCATCTGCCCCGTCATCCGCAGGCCGGTGTACCCGAGCGACTTCGACGCGTCGATCCGGGCGAGCATCATGCTGCGGGCCTCGGAAAGCGGCGAGTGGAACAACTGCCGCGTCAGCTCCGCCGGGACGACCTCCAGCTGCCCGGTACGGAGTGGCCGATCCACCGGGACCCGGTCATCGGCGAGCCGACGCAGCACGGGCTCGATGGTGCCGTCGTCGAAATAGCAGACCTGCTCGTTGCGGACCAGCCCGTCGGCCACGAAGCCCGCCGACAGTTCCCAGAGCTGTTCCTCGCTGACCGGAATCGCACAGGCGTGATCGCCGGGGCCTACCTCAGCCGTCGGTCTCACCACCGCGCACCCACTCGGAACCCTATGCCGTGTCAACCCTGTGCTGTGTCGATGGCGACACTGTATGGCCTCAGAGCCGTTCGGTACCGCCCCGATGCCGGGTTCGGGCCGAACCGGCCATCCGGCGCGATGAACGGGTGGGCAGGCGCCTCGGGTCCGCCGTCAGCCGGGTTTGGCCGTGGTCAGCACCGTGAACCCGGCGCCGACCACGCGGCGGTCCACCCGGCCGGTCAACCCGGCGGCGCGCAGCAGCTCCTCCTGTTCCTCCCGGGTGGGCAGCACGTTGCCCCACAGCAGCTCCTCGAACCCGGTCATCAGGGGGAACCAGAACTGCGGTTCGCGGGCCTGCTGCGGGGTCGAGGGATAGGTCTCGTCGACGATCACCAGCCACCCCCCGGGGCGGAGGGCAGCGGCAGCGTCGGCGATCACTCGCGGCCGCTGCGCGGGCGCGATCTCATGCAGGACCTCGACCAGCACGATCACATCGACCTGCGCACCGTGGACCGCGTCAGCGACCGACCCGCGATGCAGCCGGACCCGGTCGTCGACGCCCGCCGTCACGAGCCGCTCCGCGGCCACGCCGAGCGAGTCGGTGTCGATGTCCACTCCGACGCAGTGCGCGGACGGGAACCGCTGCGCGATCGCCACCAGAAGCGTCCCGGTGCCACAGCCGATCTCCAGCACGGTCCCGCCCGCGGCGAGCGCGTCCGCGACCCCGGGCAGCTTCGGCAGGATCGTGTGTACCGTCATCGTCTGCAGCCCGCGGGTCGCCTCCGCGACCAGCCGGGTGAACCCGTCGCCGCGACCTTGGAACGGGACAACCGCTCCGGTGCGCATCGCCTCGGCGGTCGCCTCGAGGTCGCGGGTCGCGATCTCCGTGCCCAGCAGGACGTAGCCGGCCAGATAGCGAGGGTCGGTCGCGTCGGTGAGGATCGTGTCCAGGTGCGGCGCCAGGCGATAGCCGCCGTCCTCGAGGTCCAGGACTCCCAGCCCGTGGGCCGTGCGGCACCACGTCGCCGTGTAGGCCTCGTGCAACCTCAGGCGGTCCGCCAGCGTCGCCGCCGTCGCGCCCGGATGCGCGGCAAGATCGTGCACGATCCCGGTGCGCAACCCGATCGCGAGCAGCCAGGTGACAACGAACCCGCGCCGCCATTCGAAGATTCGTTCGACCTGCTGGTCGGGGGTGGGCTCGCGGATGCTCATCGCGGCACCCGGGCCGGGACGTCCGCCTCGATCAGGAGTGGACCGGGTTCGGCGAAACGGACCTCCATACCGCCGCCCACCGGCGTCCGCAGCAGAGCCCGAGCTCCGTTCACGTTCCCCCTCCTCCACCCCCGCTGTGAGTGCGTAACAGTGTTCTAACACTGTTACGCACTCACGG
>NZ_JBHSQW010000034.1:216956-218236 GCF_042658695.1 Pseudonocardia hispaniensis
GGGTCTAGCTGGGCGCGCTCCCGTTCACCGCGACCGAGACCTCGGTGCCCGGCCCTGACCGAAGGGTCTGCAGCACCACGCAGTAGCGCTCGGTGAGCGTGATCAGCGTTGCGATCTGCTCGGCGTCGGCGTCGGTCGTGAGCGTGAACGTCAGTCGGATGTCACGGAACCCGACCGGCGCCTCCTTGTCGACCCCCAGCGTGCCCCGGAAGTCGAGATCCCCCTCGACGTGCACCCGTCCGCTCACCGGGATCGACAGCGCCGTCGCGACGGCCCGCAGGGTCACTCCCGCGCAGGCGACGAGCGCCTCGAGCAGCATGTCGCCCGAGCAGAGTTGCGTGCCGTCACCGCCGGTTGCGGGGTGCAGACCGGCCTCGGCCAGCGCCGTCGCGGTCCGCACCCGGCAGGCGATGCCGGTTCCGTCCAACTCGCCGTCGGCCCGCAGCGTCACCAGCGCCGATCCCGGGTCGTCCCGGTAGCGGGCCTTGAGCGGGGCCTGCAGGTCCTTCAGCGACTCAGCGTCCATGGGCGTCATCGTGCTCCTGCCGGCACCGCCGGGTGAGCGGTGGGTCCGCTCGCGAGGACCCGTCGTAGGCTGCCGACGTGGCCGATGCGCCGAGCACTCAGACCGATCGGGTGGTGACCATCCCGAACGCGCTGAGCGTCCTGCGGCTGGCTGGGGTGCCGCTGTTCCTGTATCTGCTGCTCGGGCCGCGGGCCGATGGGTGGGCGCTCGTCGTCCTGGTGGCGGGCGGGGTCAGCGACTGGCTCGACGGCAAGCTCGCCCGACTGCTCGGACAGTACTCCCGGCTCGGCGCGATGCTCGACCCGGCAGTGGACCGGCTCTACATCCTCGCGGCGCTCCTCGCGCTCGGGGTTCGGGAGGTCGTGCCGTGGTGGGTGGTGATCGTGCTCGTCGGCCGCGACCTGGTGCTCGGGTTGTGCCTGCCGGTGCTGCGTCGCCGCGGTTACGGCCCGTTCGTGGTCACCTACGTCGGCAAGGCCGCGACGTTCCAGCTGCTCTACGCGTTCCCACTGTTGCTGGTCGGGCAGGGCAGCGGATGGTTCGCCGAGCTCGCCCTGCCGTTCGGGTACGCCTTCGCGGCCTGGGGGGTCGCGCTGTACCTGTGGTCCGGGCTGCTCTACCTGGCCCAGTTCGTCCTGGCGTTGCGCACTCCGGCTGAGAGAGTGTTGTGAAACCTCGTGGTCACTCGGCGTGGTGACTGTGGTAGTGGCGAGCGCTGATTGATCATCCGGTGGAGTGTGTGTCTGCACCTGTA
>NZ_JBHSQW010000035.1:0-27009 GCF_042658695.1 Pseudonocardia hispaniensis
TACAGGTGCAGACACACACTCCACCGGATGATCAATCAGCGCTCGCCACTACCACAGTCACCACGCCGAGTGACCACGAGGTTTCACAACACTCTCTCAGCCGGCCTTCAGCCGCAGCCCCGCGAGCCGCTCGGTCGCCGCGGTCAGCACCGCGTCGCGCTTGCAGAAGGCGAACCGCACGAGCGAGCGGGTCGCCTCGCTACCGGCGGGTGAGTCGGCGAACACCGACACCGGGACCGCTGCCACGCCACACAGCTCGGGGAGCGCGCGGGCGAGCCGGGCGCCGTCGTCGAACCCCAGGGGCGCGCCGTCGGCGACGACGAAGTAGGTGCCCGACGGACGGAACACCCTGAACCCCGCGGCGCGCAGCCCGTCGACGAGCAGGTCGCGTTTGGCCTGCAGCGACGCGGTGAGCCCCGCGTAGAAGGCGTTGGGCAGCGCGAGCGCACCGGCGACCGCGGGCTGGAACGGCGCCCCGGCGGTGAACGTGAGGAACTGCTTGACGGCCCGCACCGCCGCGACCAGTTCCGCCGGCCCGTGCACCCAGCCGATCTTCCACCCGGTGACCGAGAACGTCTTGCCCGCCGAGGAGATGGTCAGGGTCCGTTCGGCCATCCCGGGCAAGGTCGCCATCGGCACATGCGCCTTGCCGTCGAAGACGATGTGCTCGTACACCTCGTCGGTGACGACGATGGCGCCGTGCTCCGCCGCCAGCTCGCCGATCCGCGCAAGCTGCGGTCGGGAGAACACCGCTCCGGTCGGGTTGTGCGGGCTGTTGAGCAGAACGATCCGGGTCCGGGCCGAGAAGGCCGCGCGCAGCTCGTCGTCGTCGAACCCGAAGTCCGGGGCGCGCAGCGGCACGGTCCGCCGGACGGCCCCGGCCAGCGCGATCGTCGCGGCATAGGAGTCGTAGTAGGGCTCGAACGTCACGACCTCGTCACCCGGCTCACACAACGCCAGTACCGCGGCGGCGATGGCCTCGGTGGCGCCCACCGTCACGAGCACTCCGTCCGGGTCGACCTCGAGGCCGTAGAACCGGCGCTGGTGCTCGACGACCGCGGAGCGCAGCTCGGGGGCGCCCGGTCCCGGCGGGTACTGGTTCATCCCGCCGGTGACCGCCGCGGCGGCGTCGGCCAGCAGCGAGGGTGGACCGTCCGTGTCGGGGAAACCCTGCCCCAGGTTGATCGCCCCCGTCCGGGTCGCGAGCTGGGTAATCTCCGCGAAGATCGTCGAGGTGAAGCCACGCATGCGCTCGACCAGCATGCGCAGACGTTATCGGTGCGCTGCGCTCCCCGAGCAGGGAGCACCGCACCAGCGGCACCTCGCGCTCGCGAGGCCTTCCGGTCCGCCCCCCGCCGTTCCATGCTGGACCCCGACGAGGAGCTCCGGGGTAGACGGAGGCGGCCATGGCACCGAACACTCAGGATCTGCGACGCAAGGCCGAATCGCTGACCCGCGACCTGACCGCGGCCGGGGTTGCCGGGGTGACGATCAGCTGGGCGGACAACAACGGGATCCCGCGCTCGCGCACGGTGCCGGTCGCCGCCCTGCCCGACGTCGCCGTGCAGGGCATCGGGGTGACGTCGCTGTTCGCGGTGTTCGACAGCGCCGACGCGATCACCTACGCGCACGAGGGCCTGGCCACCCCGTCCGGCGACGTCCGCCTGGTGCCGGTGCTCGACTCGCTGGTCCGGTTGGTCGGGCAGCCGGCGCTGGCCTGGGTGGCAGGGCGGCAGGTCGACGCCGACGGGCGACCGTGGCCCTACGACCAGCGCAGCGTTCTGGAACGCCAGGTCCAGCGGCTCGCCGACGCCGGGCTCAGCGCGCTGGTCGGTTACGAGCTGGAGTTCGGCGTCTACCTCGATGATCTCGCCGACCCGCCGGTGCCCGCCCACTCCGGCCCGGCCTACAGCCCGCACGCGCTCGTCGCGATCGACGAGTTCATCGCCGCGGTCCTGCGCGACTTCGCCGGCAACGGGCTGCGGATCAACCAGCTGCACGCCGAGTACGGACCGGCGCAGGTCGAGCTGTCGCTCACCGCGACCGACCCGCTCACCGCGGCGGACCAGCAGCTGCTCGCCCGGCAGACGTTGCGCGCGGCCGCCCGCGAGCAGGGACTGCGGCTGAGCTTCGCCCCGCTACCCGCGACGACGGCGGCCGGCAACGGCTGGCATGTGCACAGCTCCCTGTGGCGCAACGAGGTGAACCTGCTGACCGGCGGGCCCGAGGGCCCGGGCCCCGACGGCGCCGCCTATATCGCGGGGCTGCTTCGGGATCTTCCGGCGGTCGCTGCGATCACCGCGCCGACGCTCGGCTCGCTGGCCCGGCTGCGGCCCGGTTACTTCGCCGGGGCGTACGCGTTCTGGGGCGTGGAGAACCGGGAGGCTCCGCTGCGCTACGTACCGGGTTCGGCACTGTTGGGCGCGGATCACGCGAACGTCGAGTTCAAGACGTCCGACGCGTCGGCCAATCCCTACCTGGCGGTCGCCGCGATCCTCGCCGCCGGGGCGGCCGGGGTGGCCGATGGGCTGGCGCTGGAACCGCCCGTCCAGTCCGACCCCGGCACGTGGACCGCCGAGCACCGGGCTGAACGCGGGATCGGCGCGCTGCCCGGCACGCCCGCCGAGCAGGAGGCGGCGCTCACCGGGAACCCCCGGCTGGCCGAGGTGTTGGGCAAGGACCTGCTCGGAGCGTTCCTCGCGGTGCGCCGCTCGGACGCCGCCGCGGCCGAGGGCCGCACTGTCGACGACGTCCTCGCGGGGTTGCGCTGGCGTTACTGATCCCGACGGGGCGAACCGTCCCGGACCGTGCGGCGGGCGAGCAGACGGAGCAGCCCCGGGGTCAGCCGCGACGCCCACAGCCCGACGTGTGCCTCGGCCGTCACCGGGGCGAGCGCGATGTCGCGTTCGACGGCCCGCACGATCTGCTCGGCGACCCGCTCGGGCCGGTAGTTGCGCCGCCGGTAGGCCGCGGTCGCGGACCGCCGCAGGCGGCGTTCGGTGATCTCGTCGACGCCGACGAACCGGGTGGTCGCGGTGATGTTGGTGTGCACGAAGCCCGGGCACACCGCCGTCACGCCGATGCCGTGCGGCGCGAGCTCGGCGCGCAGGCACTGCGAGAGGGTCAGCACCGCCGCCTTCGTCGTGGCGTAGGCCGGCAGCGACGGCAGCGGCAGGTACGCGGCCGCCGAAGCGACATTGACGATGTGGCCGCCCTCGCCGTGGGCACGCAGCTGCGCGCCGAACTCCCGGCAGCCGTGGATGACGCCCCACAGGTTGACGTCGATGATCTCCTGCCAGTCGGCCGCGGTGGTGTCCGCGAACGGGCCCGCCATCCCGATACCCGCATTGTTGACCACGACATCCGGCACCCCGTGCTCGGCCGCGACCTGTTGTGCGAACTCCGCCATGGCCGGGCCGTCGGACACATCGACCTGGTAGGCGGCGCCGTCCGTGCGCGCCGCGGTGTCCTGCGCCGAGGCACGGTCCCGGTCCGCGACGACGACCCGGGCGCCGCGTCGCGCGAAGGCCAGCGCGGTCGCCCGGCCGATGCCGCTGCCGCCCCCCGTGACGACGACGAGCCGGTCGGCCCAGCGAGCCGCGCCTGCCCTGGCCCGGCGCAGCGCCGGGGCCTCCGGCCCGCCCTCGACGTGCGCGACGAGCTCCCGGACACACCGCGCGACGACGTGCGGATGGGTCCGGGGCAGCCAGTGCCCGCCGGGGATGCGGCGCACCCGCAGGTCCGCCGCGAACGGCTCGATCTGCGTCTGCGCCGGCACCGTGACGTACGGGTCGGCGGTCGGGGCCAGCACCTGCACCGGGAGCGAGGTCCAGCGCCGCTGCGGGGCCGCGAACCGGGCCGGGATGTTCTCCCGGTACAGCCACAGGCCGTTGAGCGCGTCGCGCGGCGCCGGGCGCGGCCCACCCGCCCGGCGGGCCAGCACGGCGCCGAACACCCCCGAGCGCCAGGCCAGTTCGGGCAGCACCGGAACCCGGAAGAACCCGATGTACCAGGACGCGGCCGCCTGCCGGAGCCGGTCGCGCCGCCGCGCCCGGCGCCACCAGTGGGCCACGTGGTCGAGGCAGGGCCCGGAGATCGAGGTGTAGGACGCGATGCGGTCGCGCAGCGCCGGGTCGGTGACCGCATGCCAGGCCTGGATCGCGCCCCAGTCGTGGCCGAGCAGGTGCACCGGCCGGTCGGGGCTCACGGCGTCGAGGACGGCGACGAGATCGGCCACGAGTCGGTCGAGCCGGTAGCCGGCCGGGGCCGGCGGCGCGGCGGCGGTGCCCGCCCCGCGGACGTCATAGGTGACCACGTGGTGGGTCTCGCGCAGCGCCGCGACCACGCCGTCCCAGACCGTGTGGTCGTCGGGATAGCCGTGCACGGCGACCACGGTGGGCGCCGCGGGGTCGCCGTGCACGTAGACCGCGAGCCGCTGCCCGTCGGGGGCGGCGACGGTCAGTGGGCGAGTCATGGCGTCATGCTAAGCACCCCGGCCGGGCCGACCCGGATGTCGAGTAGCCCGGTGCGGGCGAACGATTCTCAGGCGGGTCGGCGGGGTCGTCCCGCCCGGCCCCGCCTCGGCGTCCGGACGGCTGTCCGTGCTGCACGTCACACCCGTCGGGGCGGGGGAACATCCCCTGATCGAGTGTGTTGGACGGACGAGGGGCGGTTCGGACACGTCCCGCGCGAGGGGGGATCCGTGACCACGACCGAACCGGTAACCGTCGGTCGACCGGCAGCCGTCCCGGGGCGGGCCCGGCTGGCGCTGACGCTGGGCGTGTTCGTCGCGCTCGGGCCGATGACCATCGACATGTACCTTCCGGCGCTGCCGGACATCACCACCGACCTGCGGACCTCGTCGAGCACCATTCAGCTCACGCTCACCGGCACGCTGCTCGGCCTGGCCATCGGCCAGCTGCTGATCGGACCGCTGTCCGACGCGGTGGGCCGCCGCCGACCGTTGATCATCGGGATCTCGCTGCACGTCCTGGCCTCACTGCTGATCATGATGGCGCCGAACGCCGAGGTGCTCGGTGCGTTGCGCGTCGCGCAGGGCGTGGGCACCGCGGCGGGCTCCGTCGTGGCGATGGCGATCGTCCGCGACCTCTACACCGGCCGGGCCGCGGCGACAACGGCGCCGCAGCGCACGGATCGGGCGCACCCTGCGCACCTACGGCCAGCTCCTGCGGGACGGGACGTTCGTCGGCCTCGTGCTGGTCGCCGGGCTGGTGATGGCCGCGCTGTTCGCCTACGTGTCCGGCTCGTCGTTCGTCTACCAGCAGCAGTTCGGGCTCGACCAGCAGCAGTTCGGCCTGCTGTTCGGCGCGGGCGCGTTCTGGTTGATCGCCGGGACCCAGCTCAACCCGGTCCTGCTGCGCCGGTTCGCGCCGGGACAGATCCTGCTCGCCGCGATCCTCACCGGAGCGTTCTCCGGGATGGCGCTCGTCGGCGTCGCGGCAAGCGGCCTCGGCGGACTGCCCGGCCTGCTCGCCCCGCTGTGGGGCGTGCTCGCCGCCGGTGGGGTCGCCCTGCCCAACGCTCCCGCGCTGGCGCTGTCCCGGCACGGTGAGGCGGCGGGTACGGCGGCGGCCCTGCTCGGCGCGGTGCAGTTCGGCATCGGCGCGGCCGCCTCGCCGCTGGTCGGCATTCTCGGCAACGACGCCACCGCGATGGGGGCGGTCGTCGGGGCCGCGGTGGTGCTGGCGCTGTTCGTGCTGCTCACCGTCGTGCGCCCGTGGCGGCTGACCGAGCCGCAGCAGGACCCGGTACCGGTGGCGCGATAGCGGCTCCGGGGCCTCAGGACGGGCCGCCGGTGGCGGCCGTGACGCTGCCCCACGGGGTGCCGTCGGGTTGGCACGGTTCCTGGATCGACGACGCCGACGTGACACCGTGATGGCCGCATCGGCGGGGCCTACCGGTCGCGGACGGCGAACAGCGGCAGGAACGCCTGGGTGAGCGGCCCGATCGCCAGCGCGTACAGCACCGTGCCCACCCCGACGGTGCCGCCGAGCAGCCAGCCCGCGGCCAGCACGGTGACCTCGATTCCGGTGCGGATCAGCCGGATCGATCGCCCAGTCCGCGCCGAGAGACCCGTCATCAGACCGTCCCGGGGACCGGGGCCGAGCCGGGCACCGATATAGGCCGCCGAGGCGACGCCGTTGAGCACCACCCCGCCGAGCATCAGCGCCACCCGGGCGACCGGCCCCGCGGGCACCGGGATCACCGCCAGCGCGGCATCGACGGCCAGTGCGATGACGACGACGTTGGCGACCGTTCCGACGCCCGGCCGCTGGCGCAACGGAATCCACAGCAGCAGCACCACGCCCCCGGTGACTGCGGTGACCGCGCCGAAGCTCAGCGAGAGCCGGCCGCTGAGGCCTTCATGCAGCACGTCCCACGGGTTGAGCCCGAGACCGCCGCGGACCTGCATCGCCATGCTGGTTCCGAACAGCACGAGCCCGGCGAACAGCTGCGAGAGCCTGCGGGCCGGCGAGCGGGTGACCGGAAGCGGACGCAGATCGATCGGGGACATGGGATCATCCTCGGTCGCCGACGCCCGAATGCCATGGCCAATCCGGAATCCGCGGCCTCCCACCCCACGTGCCCCGGGACGAGCGCCGAGGGCCTCGGCGCCCTCGCCCACGCATCGAGGCTCGCACCTCGGGCGGAACCGGTGCGCGGGCACCAGGAACGGCGGGCGGCCGAAAGAATCTTGACCTCAAGTCAGATACAGCTCTTACCGTCGGCGTCATGAGCATGGACATCAGCGCCTGGATGGCTCTGCGCAGCGCGTCGACGACCCGGCAGGCCAGTCGTGCCCCGGCGGCAGCGACGCTGCGCCGGATCGCCACCTTCGCCCGGCCGCACCGCCGTCGGCTCGCGCTGTTCCTCGCGCTCAGCGTCGTCACGGCGGTGCTCGCCGTCGCATCGCCAATCCTTGCGGGCCGGGTGATCGACGGGATCGTCTCGTCCGCGCCGGTCTCGACCATCGTCGGGTTGGCCGGACTCATCGCCGCGATCGCGGTGGCCGAGGCCGGGCTCGGACTGCTCACCCGGTGGCTCTCGGCGAGTATCGGGGAGGGCCTGATCCTGCAGCTGCGCACCGCGGTGTTCGACCACGTGCAGCGGATGCCGGTCGCGTTCTTCACCCGCACCCGCACCGGTGCGCTGGTCAGCCGGCTCAACAACGACGTCATCGGGGCGCAGCGGGCGTTCAGCGACACGCTCTCCGGGGTCGTCGGCAACGTCGTGACGCTCGCCCTCACCCTGGTCGTGATGCTCAGCATCTCCTGGCCGGTCACGTTGCTGGCGCTGGTGCTGCTTCCGGTGTTCGTGGTGCCCGCGCGGCGCATGGGCTCGCGGCTGGCCCGGCTGCAGCGTGAGGGCGCCGACCACAACGCCGCCATGACCACGCAGATGACCGAGCGGTTCTCCGCTCCCGGCGCCACCCTCGTCAAGCTGTTCGGCAGACCCGACGAGGAGTCGGCGGAGTTCGCCCTGCGAGCCCGGCGGGTCCGCGACATCGGGGTGCGCACCGCGATGGTGCAGTGGGTCTTCATCACCGCGCTGACCCTGGTCTCGGCGCTCGCGCTGGCACTGGTCTACGGCCTCGGCGGCGCGCTGGCGCTGCGCGGCGCGCTCGACCCCGGCGCGATCGTCTCGCTGGCGCTGCTGTTGACCCGGCTCTACGCCCCGTTGACCGCGCTCGCCGGGGCGCGGGTCGAGGTGATGAGCGCGCTGGTCAGCTTCGAGCGGGTCTTCGAGGTCCTCGATCTGCCTCCGTTGATCACCGACGCGCCCGATGCCCGCCCGGTGCCCGAGGGCCCGGTCGCGGTCGAGTTCGACGGCGTGCGCTTCGCCTACCCGGCCGCCTCGGCGGTCTCGCTGGCCTCGCTGGAGGAGGTCGCCGCGCTCGATACCCGCGGGGGCGTCGACGTCCTGCACGACGTGTCGTTCCGGGCCGAGCCCGGTCAGCTCGTCGCCCTGGTGGGCTCCTCGGGGGCCGGGAAGTCCACGATCGGGCAGGTACTTGCGCGGCTCTACGACGTGGACGCGGGGGCGGTGCGGCTGTCCGGGATCGACCTTCGCGAGCTCACCGCCGAGTCGCTGCGTTCAACGATCGGGATGGTCACGCAGGACGGACACCTGTTCCACGACTCGATCCGCGCGAACCTGCTGCTGGCCCGCCCCGGGGCGAGCGAGGACGAGCTGTGGGAGGCGCTGCGCCGGGCCCGGCTCGACGAGCTGGTCGCGGACCTGCCCGACGGGTTGGACACGGTCGTCGGCGAGCGCGGGTACCGGCTCTCGGGCGGCGAGCGGCAACGCTTGACGATCGCCCGGCTGCTGCTGGCCCAGCCGAGGGTGGTGGTCCTCGACGAGGCCACCGCGCATCTGGACTCGACCTCGGAGGCCGCCGTGCAGGACGCGCTCGGCGAGGCGCTGGCGGGCCGCACGGCGCTCGTCATCGCGCACCGGTTGTCCACCGTGCGCGAGGCCGACCTCATCCTCGTCGTCGAGGAGGGCCGGATCGTGGAGCGCGGCACGCACGAGCAGCTGCTGGCGGCCGGCGGGCGTTACGCCGAGCTGCACGCCACGCAGTTCGCCGACCCGGTGCCCGACGCCGCCGCCGCATAGCCTCCGGCCCGCCTCCCCGCGCGTTATGGAGCCAAGGTGCGCTCCAGGGGCCGTCTCCCCGCGCGTTGTGGAGCCATAACGTGCACCGGGGCGCGCGGGCTCAGGCGTCGCGGAAGTCCTCGGGCGAGACGTCCTCGATGAACTCCCGGAACTCGCGCAGCTGCTGGTCGGGCGGGGCCGCCCCGCCCGCCGGGAACAGCTCGTCGATCGGCTGCCCGACCTCGTCGAGGATCTCCTCGGCCACCCCGATCGGCAGCTGCTCCCGCACCGCGACGGCCAGCGCGTCGCTGGGCAGGGCGGCGATGCGGATGCCCTGGTCGAAGACGAGCACGGCGGAGAACCTCCCGTCCCGCAGCTCGGTGATCTCGACCCCCTCCAGCCGCCTGCCGAGGCCGGCGACGATCGGGCCGATCAGGTCCTGGGTCAACGGCTGATCCTGGTCTTTGCGCGGGCCGATGGCGATCACCTCGGCCTGCGGACGACGCAGGAACACCGGCAGGCACCGATCGCCGTCGACCTCGCCGAGCAGCAGTACCGGTTCCCGGGTCCGCGCATGGACGATCAGCCGCAGCACCCGCATCTCACGCATCCGACCAGTGTCGGGCACGGGCGTCATCCGAACCCAACCGGAGCCCCGATGGTCGCGGCTTGACCCTCCAGCCGCTGGAAGCCATAGCGTCCCGCGCCACCGACGGAACTGCAGGAGTGAACGGATGCCACCGAGGGCACGAAAGATCGCGCACCGGGTCAGGATCGATCTCACCGCGGGAGACGCGCCGATGATGGAGCTGGGCAAGATGCTGGGCCAGACCGGCATCAACCTGGTCGAGGTCAAGCGACGCTACGACGAGGCGACGGCGGGCCAGCGCGGCGACATCGTCCCGGCGGTCGTCCTGGTCTTCGAGGACCGCAGCTTCGAGTTGCAGCTCAGGACCCCGCCCACGGCATTCCTGATCCGCCGGGCCCTCGGAGCCAAGGGCGCCTCCCGGGCGGGCCACGACAACGGCCGCACCCTCACCGCGGACCAGCTGCGGGCGATCGCCGAGCGCAAGCTGCCCGACCTCAACACCCTCGACATCGAGGCGGCGATGCGCACGGTGGCAGGCACGGCGCGTTCGATGGGCGTCACGTGCCTGCCGGAGGACGTCACGTGACGCCCAGAACTGAGCACCGACCGTGAGGTCGCCACCGCGGCGATGTCGCGTGTGCGCCGGAACCGCTCCACGCGGCACGAGGCTGTGCGCCGCTGCGGTCCGGCCGAGCGTCAGTAGAAGCCGTCCCGCCCGTGGACGACCGGGGGTGCGGCGGCCCGGTGACCGAGGTCGGTGCTGATCTGCTCCGCGGTGCGCAGCAGTAGCGGCACGACCTCCGCCTCGACCCGCGCCGCGGTGGAGCGCCCCGTCGACGTCGAGGACGCGAGTGCGGCGACCACCCTCCCGGACTGGTCGCGCACCGGCGCGTACGCCGAGATCAGGCCATCCTCGAGCTCCTCGGCGACCAGCGCCCAACCGTTCTCGCGCACTCTGCGCAGCTCCGCTCGGAACCGAGCCGGATCGGTGATCGTCTGCGGGGTGTAGGCCCGCATCCCGGAGCTGTTGATCACCTGCTCGATCTGTTCCGGAGTGGTCCAGGCGAGCATCGCCCGACCCATCGACGTCGCGTGCGCGGGTACCCGGGTGCCGACCGCGACGTTGATGCTCATGATCCGACGGACCGGCACCCGCGCGATGTAGACGACCTCGGTGTCGTCCAGCGTGGCGAGCGAAGCCGACTCGTGGGTCTGCTCGGCCAGCCGGAGCAGATGCGGCTGCGCGACCTCGATCAGCGCATTCGACGCCACGTAGTGCTGACCGATGCTCAGCACCCGCGGGGTGAGCCGCCATCGCCCCCCGCCTCCCTCGACATACCCCAGTCCCTGCAGCGTCAGCAGGATCCGGCGCACCGCCGGACGCGACAGCCCGGTGACCGAGGCGAGCTCAGCCAGCGTGGGGTTGGGGTGCTCGTCATCGAACGCGAGCAGGACCGCGAAGCCGCGCTCGATGCTCTGAATGCGGTCACGATCGCGCTCGGTCTCAGTCATCGGAGTCATCGTGCCCCCCTCCGTCAAGGCCTCGGGCTGGCCGCCGGAGCCGACGCGCCCATCGTCCATCTCGCTACGTGTCGCCAGACGGGCTTGACATCTCCCTGTGGTGCCCGGCACAGTCTCTGCGAACGCAGAGCGTTCAATTTGAACGCATAGCGTACACCATGACCCGGAGGCGATGGACGATGGCGATCGACCCACGCGAACTGCGCCGCTGCCTTGGACACTTCGCCACCGGAGTCACGGTGGTCACCTGCCGGGCCGATGGCGGACCGCACGGCGCGACGGTCAACTCGTTCACGGCCGTCTCCCTCGATCCGCCGCTGGTCCTGGTCTCGCTCGACCGGCGCTCCAAGGTGTGCGCAATGATCGAGACGACGCCGTTCACGGTGAACGTCCTCGAGGCCACCCAGCACGACCTCGCATTGCATTTCGCGGGGCGGCCGTGTGTGGACGAGATTCCGTGGGACACCGACAGCGGCTGCGGGGCGCCTCGGCTGGCGGGCTGCCTCGCCCACGTGTCCTGCACCCCCTGGCAGCACTACGGCGGGGGTGACCACATCCTCTACCTCGGCGAGGTCCAGGAGTTCCGGATCCACTCGGGCCGGCCACTGCTGTTCCACACCGGCAAGTTCCACCACATCGGCGACGATTTCGCCCCGGTGCCCTGGGAGGGATCCGCCGACTGCCCCTCCGGGATGAGCTGGTTCTCCGACGTCTTCGTCGACCGGCCCGCACTGTCCCCCGGCTCCCGGCGCTGATCCCCGAGCCCGACGGTCACCACCGACATCCCATCCCGCTACGAGAGGAACCAGCGATGACCGTGCAACAGGACGCCGCCCCGGCCGATGAGGCCGGCACCGGCCGCGTGACCCGGCCGATGACCGGCGATGAGTACGTCGAGAGCCTGCGCGACGGCCGGGAGCTCTACCTCTACGGCGACAAGGTCGACGACGTCACGACCCACCCCGCGTTCCGCAACGCGGTCCGCATGACCGCGCGCCTGTACGACGCCATGCACGACCCGGCCAAGCAGGACGTGCTCACCGCGCCCACCGACACCGGCAGCTCCGGGTTCACCCATCCGTTCTTCCGCACCCCGCGAAGTGTCTCGGACCTCAAGGCCGACCAGGCGGCGATCGCCGAATGGGCGCGGATGACCTACGGCTTCATGGGGCGCAGCCCCGACTACAAGGCCGCCTTCCTCGGCACCCTCGGCGCCAACTCCGACTTCTACGATCCCTACGCGGCCAACGCCCGGCGCTGGTACGCCGAGTCGCAGGAGAAGCTGCTCTACTGGAACCACGCCATCATCAACCCGCCCGTCGACCGGCACCGCCAGCCCGACGAGGTCTCGGACGTGTTCATGCACGTCGAGGAGGAGAACGACAACGGCGTCGTCGTGAGCGGCGCCAAGGTCGTCGCGACCGGCTCCGCGATCACCCACTTCAACTTCCTCGCCCACTACGGCCTGCCGATCAAGAAGCGGGAGTACGCGCTGGTCTGCACCGTGCCGATGGGCGCACCGGGGATGAAACTGATCTGCCGCCCGTCGTACTCGCACCAGGCCGCCCTCACCGGAAGCCCGTTCGACTACCCGCTTTCCAGCCGGCTCGACGAGAACGACACGATCTTCGTCCTCGACAAGGTGCTCATCCCCTGGGAGAACATCTTCATCTATGGCGACCCGGAGAAGGCGAGCACGTTCTTCCCCGGATCGGGGTTCCTGCACCGCTTCACGTTCCACGGCGTGACCCGGCTGGCCGTCAAGCTCGACTTCATCGCCGGCCTGCTGCTGAAGGGCCTCGAGGTCACCGGCACCAAGGACTTCCGAGGGGTACAGACCCGCGCCGGTGAGGTCATCGGCTGGCGCAACATGTTCTGGGCGCTCAGCGACGCGATGGTGGCCAAGCCCGCCGAGTGGATCCACGGGGCGCTGCTGCCCAACCTCGACTACGGCCTGGCCTACCGCTGGTTCATGACCATCGGCTACCCGCGCGTCCGCGAGATCATCATGCAGGACCTCGGTGCCTCGCTGATCTACCTGCCGTCGCACGCCGCCGACTTCGCCAGCGCCGAGATCCGCCCCTACCTGGACAAGTATGTCCGCGGCTCCAACGGCTACGACGCCGTCGACCGGGTGAAGCTGATGAAGCTGATCTGGGACTCGGTCGGCTCGGAGTTCGGTGGCCGCCACGAGCTCTACGAGCGCAACTACTCGGGCAACCACGAGGGCGTCCGTGCCGAGCTGCTCTTCGCCGCCGAGCAGGCGGGCACCGCCGCCGCGATGAAGGGGTTCGCCGAGCAGTGCATGGCCGAGTACGACCTCGACGGCTGGACCGTCCCGGACCTCATCAACAGCGACGACATGTCGATCTTCGGCAAGCGCTGACCGCCACCACGAGGAGTTGAGTATGACCAGCACACAGAACCCGACGGCTGCGGGCTCGGGCGCCTCGGCCACCGAGGCCTTCCGGGCGAGCCGCCCACAGGCCGGTGCGGCGGAGGTGTCCGCCGAGCGAGTCAGCTCGGTCGTGGCAGCGGTGCTCGACGGGGTGCGCGCCGCGATACGCGAGCACAACGTGACCTACCCGGAGTACCAGGCCGCCAAGCAGTGGCTGATCGAGATCGGTGAGGGCGGCGAGTGGCCGCTGTTCCTCGACGTGTTCATCGAGCACGTGGTGGAGCAGAACGCCGCGGCCACCCAGGAGGGCACCAAGGGCTCCATCCTCGGCCCGTACTACCTGCCCGACCAGCAGCGGCTGCCCGCGGTGACCACGCTGCCGATGCGGCCGGACGAGCCGGGGGTTCCGCTGGTGTTCGCCGGGCAGGTCCGCGACACCGCCGGTCGCCCGCTGGCCGGGGCCGAGGTGGACATCTGGCAGAACGACGCCGCCGGCTACTACTCCGGGTTCGCTCCGGACATCCCCGCGGGCAACCTGCGCGGCGTCGTCGTCACCGACGACCAGGGGCGGTTCGAGATCACCACGATCCAGCCGGTGCCCTACCAGATCCCGACCGACGGCCCGACCGGCAAACTGATCGAGGCCGCGGGTTGGCACCCCTGGCGGCCCGCGCATCTGCACCTGCTGGTACGCGCGCCGGGGCACCGGCAGATCACCACCCAGCTGTACTTCGCCGGCGGCGAATGGCTCGACTCCGACGTGGCCACCGCGACCAAGCCGGAACTCGTGCTCGACCCCGTCGAGCGCGACGGGCGGCTGCGCGTGGACTACGACTTCGTCCTCGAGCCCGCCTGAGCCCCACCCCGATCCCGAGTCCGGCCCGGTCCGCCCGCGACGTGTGCGGGCGGGCCGGGCCGGGCCGTGAGGAGAACGACAACGATGAGCGATCTGCGGATCGACCGAGTCGAGACCGTGCTGCTCGACGTCCCGCTGCGCCGCCCGCACCGGTTCGCCCGCACCGAGATGCAAGCCCAGCCGGTGCTGTACGTGTTCGTCCGCACCGCGGGCGGGATCAGTGGGGTCGGCGAGGGCGTCGTGCCGGGCGGCCCGTGGTGGGGCGGCGAGTCGGTGGAGACCATGCAGGTGGTCATCGAGCGCTACCTGGCCCCGCTGCTGATCGGCCGCAGCGTCGATGACATCGCCGGAATCCAGCGCGCGATGGACGACGTGGTCGCGGCCAACCTGTACGCCAAGGCCGCGATCGAGGTGGCCCTGCACGACGCCTGGGCGCGCTGCCTGGACGTGCCGGTGCACACCCTGCTCGGTGGGCTCGCCCGCACCTCGATCCCGGTCACCTGGGCGCTGGGCACCGAGCCCGCACCGGCCGTCGTCGAGGAGGCCCACGGCAAGCTGGAGGCCGGCCTGCACCACAGCTTCAAGTTGAAGATGGGCGCTCTGGAGCCCGCCGCGGACGTCGCCCGGATCTGCGCGGTGGCCGAGAAGCTCGCCGGCGTCGCCGGGGTGCGAGTCGACCTCAACGCCCGCTGGGATCGGCTCACGTCGCTGACCTACCTGCCGCGGCTGGTCGAGGCCGGTGTGGAGCTGGTCGAACAGCCGGTCCCCGGCGACCAGGTCGAGGCCCTCGCCGAGATCAACGCCGCACTGCCGATCCCGATCATGGCCGACGAGAGCCTGCGTACCCCGGCCGACGCACTGCGGCTGGCCACCCGCCGCGCCGCGGACGTCTACTCGCTCAAGACCACCAAGTCCGGCGGGCTGCGCGCCACCCGAGCCATCGCCGAGATCGCGGCCGCAGCCGGGATCCCCTGCCACGGCGGCACCTCGATCGAGTCCCCGATCGGCACCGTCGCCTCGCTGCACCTGGCCTGTGCCAGCCCCGCCGTCACCTGGGGCAGCGAGCTGTTCGGCCCGCTGCTCATGCGCGAGGAGCTGCTCACCCACCCATTGCGTTACGCCGACGGCGAGCTGCACCTGCCCGCCGGGCCCGGCCTCGGCGTCGAGCTCGACCCCGACGCGGTGCGAGCCTGGACTCGCACGTAACAGGAGTGAAGGAGTCCCGCCATGCTTTTCCACGTTCGGATGGACGTCGCGATCCCGCGCGACCTCGACCCGGATGAACGCGACACGCTGCTGGCCACCGAGAAGGCCCGGGCGCTCGAACTGCAGCGCAACGGGACCTGGCTGCACCTGTGGCGCATCGTCGGCCAGTACAGCAACATCAGCGTCTTCGACGTCGAGTCCACCGACGAGCTCCACGAGATCCTGTGGACGCTGCCGTTGTTCCCGTTCATGAAGGTCCAGGTGACCCCGCTGGCCCAGCACCCGTCGGCACTGGCCGCCCAGCCGTGACCGAGTCGATCGAGAACCGGCTGCGTCGGCTGGAGGACCTGGAGGCGATCCGCGCGCTGGACGCGCAGTACTGCCGCGTCCTCGACGACGGTGACTGGCCGGCCCTCGTCGCGTTGTTCACCCCCGACGGCGAGTTCATCGGGCTCGACCGGGCCCGCGGGCACGCGGAGCTGCTCGCGTTCTTCTCCGGGCTGGCCGATGGTGGGCTGACCGCGTTCTGGCACCACGTCACCAATATCGAGATCGACCTCGACGGCGACGTCGCGGCGGTGCGGTCGTTCCTGTGGCAGCCCTGCGTGCAGGACGGCGAGCCGCAGGTGGCCGCCGGACGCTACCTCGACACCGTGGTCCGCGTGGATGGGTGTTGGCGCTACCGCCGCAAACGCATCCGGTTCGACTACTTCACACCGCTGTCGGGAGGCTGGGACCGCGGTCGGTTCAGCCTCGACACCGCGCGGGCGACCCGATCCGAGGAGACGGACTCATGACCGAACTGCACCATGTGATCGATGGCCCCCCCGACGCCCCCGTCCTGGTGCTCGGCCCCTCGCTCGGCACCGACCTCGGGTTGTTCGACGCCCAGGTCGCCGCGCTGGCCGACCGCTTCCGGATCGTCCGCTACGACCTGCGCGGGCACGGCTCCTCCCCGGCGCCACAAGGCCCGTACACGATGGCCGCCCTGGCCGACGACGTGCTGGAGCTGGCCGATCGGCTCGGGATCGAACGGTTCCACTACGCGGGCGTCTCCATCGGGGGCGCCATCGGCCTCTGGCTGGGCATCCACCACGGCGACCGGTTGGCGAGCCTGGCCGTCTGCGCCTCCGCCGCACAGTTCGCCGATCCACCGTCGTGGCCGGTCCGGGCCGCGACCGTGCGCGCCGAGGGCACCGAGGCGCTGGTGGCCTCCCGCACCGGGACGTGGTTCGTCGAGCAATTCGCCGCCGAACACCCCGACGAGGCGAAACGGCTGCTGACCATGCTGCGCCAGACCACTCGGGAGGGCTACGCGGGCTGCTGCGAGGCCATCGGGTCCTATGATGTGCGCGCCGAGCTCGGCCGGATCACCGCCCGGACCCTGGTGATCGCCGGCGCCGAGGACCCGGCCACGCCGGTCGAGATGGTGCGGGCGATCGCCGACGGCATCCCGGGCGCGACGTTCCAGGTGGTGCCGGACGCGGCCCATCTGGTCAACGCCGAGCAACCGGGAACCGTCAACGACGCGCTGGCCGCGCACCTGGACCGGCGGTGATCAGCCACGCCCGATGAACGGCATGGCGGTCGCGGTGATCGTGAGGAACTGGACGTTGGCCTCGGCCGGCAGCCGGGCCATGAACAGCACCGCGTCGGCCACCTGCGCGGGGTCGAAGGTCGGCTCCGGGCGGACGCTCCCGTCCGCCTGCCTGGCGCCGGCCGCGATTCCCGCGGTCATGTCGGTGGCGGCGTTGCCGATGTCGATCTGCCCGCAGGCGATCCCATGACGGCGCCCGTCGAGCGAGATCGACTTCGTCAGGCCGGTGATCGCGTGCTTGGTCGATGTGTAGGCGGCGCTGCCCGGGCGTGGGGAGTGCGCGGAGATCGACCCGTTGTTGATGATCCGGCCGCCCTGCGGGTCCTGCGCACGCATGGCCGCGAACGCCTCCCGGGCGCACAGGAACGACCCGGTCAGGTTGACCTCGACGCACGCCCGCCAGTCCTCGACGGACACCTCGTCGATGCTGCCCACCGGACCGAACGTGCCGGCGTTGTTGAACAGCAGATCCACCCGGCCCCAGGCGTCGCGGACGGCGCCGAACAGCGCCGCCACCGACGCCGGATCGGCCACGTCGGTCGGCACCACCAGCGCGGCGGGATGCCCGTCCGCCGTCTCCTCCAGCGTCGCCCTGCGCCGCCCGGCCAGGGCGACCCGATATCCGGCGCCGAGCAACGCCCGCGCGACCACCCGCCCCACTCCGCTCCCTGCCCCGGTCACAACCGCCTGTGAGTGCATAACAGTGTTCTAACACTGTTATGCACTCACAGGGGGCGTTGACGTGGCCGGAAGCGGCTGCGGACCGGCGGTACCGTATCGCTGGTGCTGGTCGTGCGCGCGGCCCGTGAGCTGTGGCTGTTCCTTCCGCCGCGACGGCGGCGCGCGCAGTTCACCATGCCGCACGACGGGGCGGCGTCGCTCGGACACGTCGTGCAGGCGCTCGGGATCCCGTTGACCGAGGTCGGCGCGCTGGTTGTCGACGGCGTGCCGGTCAACGCCGGAAACCGGCCACCGGACCGGGCCGTCGTCGAGATCGGTCCGGTGCCGCGACCACAGCGGTTCCCAGACGCGCGGGGCTTCGTGCTCGACGTTCACCTCGGGACGCTCGCGCGGCGGCTGCGGATCCTCGGTATCGACACCGACTACCGCAACGACGCCGACGACGACACCCTGGTGCGCGAGGCGACCGAGCATCGGCGGGTGCTGCTCACCCAGGACCGGGGTCTGCTCATGCGGCGCGCGGTCCGGGCCGGCGCCTACGTCCGCGGCCGGCGCCCCGATGATCAGCTGGCCGATGTGCTCGACCGATTCGAGCCGCCGCTTCACCCATGGAGCCGCTGCACCGCCTGCAACGGCCCGCTGACCGCCGTCGGCAAGGACGAGGTCATCGACCGGCTCGAGCCGGGTACCCGGTGCCGCTACGAGGACTTCGCCCTGTGCCGGCGCTGCGGGCAGGTGTACTGGCACGGCGCGCATTCGCGTCGCCTCGACCCGATCGTCGACGCCGCCCGCTCGGCTGTGCGCCCGCGCCGGGGCACCTGACCGGCGGGGTCTCGCCGGTTCCGTCGGCGGATGCAGCAGCGGCTACCCGACGGCTTCCAGCGGTAGGTCGGTGCCGCGCCAGGTGTCCGCCAACACCTGCACCGGCAGGTTGAGCGCCTCGCTGAGGCAGATGATCGTTCCGAATCCGGGCGAGGGCAGCCGTCCGGTCTCGATCTTGCGCAGGGTTTCCGGGGAGATGCCGGCCGCGCGCGCGACGTCCGCCAGCTCGCGTCCCGCTCGCGCCTGGCGCAGCAGAGCGCCGAGACGCCTGCCGGCTTCGATCTGCTCAGGGGTGAGTGGCTGGCGGACCATGCCTTCAGGGTAGGACTGGTATTACTATACCGACAAGCGCTACGGTGCCGGTATAGCAATACCAGCACCCTGTGGCGAGGTACTCGTGATCGAACTGAAGACGCCTGCGGAGATCCAACGCATGCACGTGGCCGGCCGTTTCGTCGCCGACGTGCTCTTTGAGGTCGGCCGGCTCGCCGACGTGGGCGTCAATCTCCTGGACCTGGAGCACCACGTGCGCGGCATGATCGAACGACGTGGAGCCGAGTCCTGCTACTGGGACTACGCCCCGCCCTTCGGACGCGGCCCGTTCCGCAATGTCATCTGTCTGGCGGTCAACGACGCCGTCCTGCACGGCCGACCCCACGACTACACGCTGCGCGACGGCGACGTGCTCACCGCGGACCTCGCGGTCAGCATCGACGGCTGGGTGGCCGACTCGGCGCGCACGGTCGTCGTCGGCACCGCCGCCGAGGAGGACCTGCGGATCATTCGCGCCACCGAGGAAGCGCTGGAGGCGGCGATCGAGATGGCGCGCCCGGGCAACCGCCTGGGTGACATCTCGGCGGCCATCTGGGCGGTGGCCCGCGACTACGGCTACCCGGTCAACAACGAGTTCGGTGGGCACGGCGTCGGCCGCGCCATGCACGAGGAGCCCCACGTTCCCAACAAGGGCCGAGCAGGCCGCGGCCTGAAGCTCCGGCCGGGGCTGACCCTCGCGCTCGAACCGTGGTTCGCCCGCACGACCGACCAGATCGTCTACGACGCCGACGGGTGGACCATCCGGTCGGCCGACGGCTCGCGCACGGCCCACTCCGAGCACACGGTCGCCGTCACCGAGGACGCCCCCGTGGTACTCACCCGACGTGAACCGGAGAACCCGGCGACGCGGGCTGGTTCCGCCAGTCGGCGATCCGCCCGGCCCCCGGGCTAGCGGCCTGCACCGAGCGGCCAGGAGATCAACCTCTCATGGCGGGCGGCGCGTCCCGGCCCGGCGCCGAGCAGGCTGCGCACCAGGTGGAGCTGGTCCGCGGTCCACGTGCGCCCCGCGAACCCGTCCAGCCGGGCGACCGCATCCCGCAGGTCCTCGGTGTCGCCCCGGGCACGGGCCAGCGTCAGATGCGGCCGGTACGGCCGGTCCTCGACCGCGAGCCCGCAGCGTCGGCACGCCGCCTGCGCCGACGCCGCCAGCCGCCGCAGTCGGTCCGTCTCGCCCCGTACGCGCGTCCACAGCACCCGGTTGCCGAACCGGCCACCCGCGCCCAGCGACAGCGCGAACGGGGAACCCCGCGCCGCCACCCGCCCGAGCCGCTCGATGAGATCGGGCCGGACGTCGTCCACGACCTCGCCGAGGAACACCAGGGTCAGGTGCCATTGCTCCGGCGGGGTCCACCGCAGACCGGGCTGGTCCACGCGCAACGCCGTCGTTGCGGCCCACAGCTCCCCGACCACCTCCGGCGGCGGGGTCAGCGCGACGAACAACCGCATCCGGCCAGGGTATGGACCCCGGCCACATCGTGGCCTCCCATGCGCGCCACGGAACCCCGACCTCCCCTCGCGGACGGGCGCGAGCGGCCGAAGTGCGGGAGGATCGCGTCATCGGCACCGTCGGGGAGGTCGACGTGGCGGACGAGCGACCAGGGTTCATCCCGTTCGACGATCTGTTCGGCCGGCTGATCGGCAACCTGGAGGCAACGCTCTCGGGTGGCGGGATGCCCGGCTTCGGCCCCACTTCGCAGTCCCGGGCCCGCACACCGGGGCTGGACCGCTTCGGCCGGGACCTCACCGCGGCCGCCGTCCAGGGACAGCTCGACCCGATGATCGGCCGCGAGGCGGAGCTGGCGCAGATCCTGGAGGTGCTGGCCCGGCGCACCAAGAACAACCCGGTGCTGGTGGGAGATCCCGGCGTCGGCAAGACCGCGCTCGTCGAGGGTCTCGCGCAGCGGGTGGCCGCCGGAACCGTGCCCGCGGCGCTGCACGGGGTGCGGGTGGTCGCGCTGGATCTGGCGGGCATGGTCGCGGGCACCCGCTATCGCGGGGACTTCGAGCAGCGGCTGACCCAGGTCATCGACGAGGTCGTTGCCGGCGAGCGTTCGATCGTGCTGTTCGTCGACGAACTGCACGCCGTGGTGGGCGCCGGGGCGGCCGAGGGCGGGGCGATGGACGCCGCGACCGTGCTCAAGCCCGCCCTGGCCCGCGGCGACCTGCGGCTGATCGGTGCGACGACCGCGGTGGACTACCGCCGGCACATCGAGCGTGACCCCGCCCTGGAGCGACGCTTCGAGCCGGTCCGGGTCGCCGAGCCGTCGGTCGACGAGACCATCGCGATCCTGCGCGGTCTGCGCTCCCGCTACGAACAGCACCACCGGGTGCGGATCACCGATCCGGCGCTGGTCGCGGCCGCGCGGCTGTCCGCCCGTCATCTTCGCGGCCGGTTTCTCCCGGACAAGGCGATCGACCTGGTGGACCGGGCGTGTGCCCGGGTCCGGGTCGACGGGGAGGATCCCGCGGCCGGGCGGCAGGCGGCCGAACGCGCCGAACAGCTGCGCCGGGCCCGCGACGTCGCGGTGGACGCCGAGGACTACGAGCGCGCTCATCTGCTCTCCCGGGAGCTCGAGGCCCTCGAGTCCGGGCTGGGCGACACCGCGGACCCGACCGAGATCACCGGCGACGACATCGCCGCCGTCGTCGCCCGCAGCACCGGCATACCGGTCGCCCGGCTCAGGGCCAGCGAGCGCTCCCGTCTGCTGGACCTGGAGGAGCTGTTGCACCGCAGGGTCATCGGTCAGGACGACGCGGTGCGCGCGGTCGCCGACGCGGTGCGCACCGGCCGGGCCGGGCTGGCCCAGCCGGACCGCCCGGTCGGCTCGTTGCTGTTTCTCGGTCCGACCGGGGTCGGCAAGACGGAGCTGGCCCGGGCGCTGGCCGAGGCGCTGTTCGGCACGGAGGACGCACTGCTGCGCTTCGACATGAGCGAGTACGCCGACCGCAGCAGCGCGTTGCGGCTGGTCGGCGCGCCCCCCGGGCATGTCGGCTACGAGGACGGGGGGCAGCTCACGGAGGCCGTTCGGCGCACCCCGTATGCGGTGCTGCTGCTGGACGAGATGGACAAGGCGCATCCGGAGGTCACCTCGACGCTGCTGGGCGTGCTCGACGCGGGCCGGCTCACCGACGCCCACGGCCGCACGGCCGACTTCACGAACGCCGTGGTGATCATGACCAGCAACCTGGGAGCCGAGCTGGTGCCGGCCGCCGCGGTTGCGGGCAGGCCGGTGGCGGAGGTTCGCGGGTCGCTGCTGGCCGCCGCGCGCGGCCGATTCCGGCCGGAGTTCCTCAACCGCCTCGACGACGTCGTGCCCTTCCACGCTCTCGGCGCGGCCGAACTGCGCGCGATCACCCGCCTGTTACTCGCCCGGACGGCCGAGCGGCTCGCCGGGCAGGAGATCGAGCTGGACGTGTCGGAGGCGGCGCTCGACTGGATCGCCGAGCGGGGCCATCAGCCCGATCTGGGCGCCCGGCCGTTGCGGCGCACGATCGCCCGCGAGCTGGACCGCAGACTCTCTCGAATGATCATCGGCGACGAGCTGCGGGCGGGGCAACGGGTGCGCGTCGACGTCGCCGATGCCGAACTGGTCCTCACGGTCCGGGACTGAGCCGTTCGACGATACGGCTTGACGACGTCGTTCGCAGAGATTTAGATAGCCTAACTTCTAGTCAGGTTTACCATCCCTGAAATCTGGCGTTCGTCGAGGAGGACCACCCACATGAGACGACCGGTTCGGGGCCCGGCATGGCCGCACCGCCTTCGGCTGGCGGTCGCCGCAGCCGCCGTCGCGCTCGTCTCGAGCGCCTGCGCGGGCAGCACCGACGCCACCGGGGAGACGACCGCGTCGACCGGCCGCACCATCACCCATGCGATGGGCAGCACCACTGTTCCCGCCGACCCGCAGCGGGTGGTCGTGCTCGACACCCAGGAGCTCGACGCCGCACTGTCCCTCGGGGTGGTCCCGGTCGGAGCGGTGAGCACCGCCGTCGACGCGAACCTCCCGGCGTTCCTGCAGGACAAGGCGCCGGCCGAGAAGATCCAGAACGTCGGCACCATCCAGAGCCCGAAGCTCGAGGCGATCGCCGCGCTGAATCCGGACCTGATCCTGTCGAGCAAGCTGCGCCACGAGAACATCTATCCGCAGCTGTCCGCGATCGCCCCGACCGTGTTCGCCGAACGCACCGGCGACGCCTGGAAGGACAACCTGCTGCTGTTCGCCGATGCCCTCGGCCGCAAGGCTCAGGCGCAGCAGCAGCTGGCCGCCTACGAGAACCGGGCCACGGCATCGGCGAGCGGGTCCGCGCCGCGGACACCTCGGTCAGCGTCGTGCGCTTCAATCCGGGGGAGATCCGCCTCTACGGCCCGCGGTCGTTCATCGGCACGGTCCTCGCCGACGCCGGGTTCGCCCGTCCGGCCAGCGTGCAGAACGCCGAGAAGACCTTCGTCACGATCAGCCCCGAGGAGATCGGCTCCGCCGACGCCGAGGTGATCTTCACAACGGTGTACGGGCCGGCCGAGGCCACCGGCAAGGCGCAGGCCACCGAGCTGTGGGACACCCTCACCGCGGTGCGGGCCGGCAAGGTCTTCGAGGTATCCGACGACACCTGGATGCTGGCCATCGGGCTGACCGGAGCCAATCTGGTGCTCGACGACATCGAGCGCCTGCTCGGCCCCTGACCACGAACGATCAGCCCGCCTCCGCGGCGACGACCTCCAGCGCACGGTGCCGCCGCCCGATCGGGACGACGAGCGGGGTACCCGCGACGGGGTCCACGACGATCTGGGCGTCGAGATCGAACACCGTGCGCAGCAGGTCCTCGGTGAGCACCTGGTGAGGGGTGCCGTCGGCGACGATCCTGCCGCCGCGCATCGCCACCAGGCGCTTCGCATAGCGCGCGGCGAGGTTGAGATCGTGCAGCACCATCACAACGGTGCGCCCCGCCTCGGTGTGCAGCCGCTCCACCAGGTCCAGCACCTCGACCTGGTGGGCCAGGTCGAGGAATGTGGTGGGTTCGTCGAGCAACAGCACGTCGGTGCCCTGGGCAAGGGCCATCGAGATCCACACCCGCTGGCGCTGCCCGCCGGACAACGCGTCGACGGGGCGTTCGGCGAACTGGTCCATGCCGGTCCAGCTCAGGGCCTCGGCGACGACGTCCTCGTCGTCGGAGGACCACTGCCGGTACCAGGCCTGGTGCGGGTGACGGCCGCGGGCGACCAGGTCGGCGACCGTGAGCCCCTCCGGCGCGATCGGGTTCTGGGGAAGCACCCCGAGTATCTTCGCCACCTCGCGGGTGGGTGTCCGGTCGATCCGCCGCCCGTCGAGCAGGACGTGGCCGCCCCGGGTCGGCATGAGCCGGGCCAACGCGCGCAGCAGCGTGGACTTGCCGCAACCGTTCGGACCGATCACGGCGGTGACCGTGCCGTCGAGCACCTCGATGTCGAGCCCGTCGACGATGAGGTGCTCGCCGTAGCCGAGCTGCAGGTCGCGGGCCTCGAGCCGGGGGGTTGTCATGCGGTGACTCCTCGGTTGCGGCGGGCGAGCAGGTGAAGCAGGTAGGGGGCGCCGAGGACGGCGGTGACGATGCCGACCGGCAGTTCGGTGCCCAGCGCCGTGCGGGCGATCAGGTCGGCGCCGACCGTGAGCAGCGCCCCGTAGACCGCGGCGGCGAGCAGCGGAGGGCGGGAGGCGCCGACCAGCCGCTGGCAGATCTGCGGCACCACCAGCGCGACGAACGCGATGGGACCCGCGCTCGCCGTCGCGACCGCGGCGAGGGCGACCGCCAGCAGGATCAGCGCGCCGCGGGACCGGTTCAGGTTCAGCCCGAGCCCGCGCGCGGTGTCGTCACCGAACTGGAGCCCCCCGAGCGCGAAGGCCAGCAGCAGGGCGATCGGGACGAGGATGAGCAGGGCCAGCCCCACCGGCACGACGTGCTCCCAGCCGCGAGCGTTCAGCGATCCGGTGAGCCACACGGTGGCCTGCGCCGCCTGGTACACGTCGCCCACCACCAGCAGCCAGGAGGTGAGGGCCATCGCGACCGCGCCGACCCCGACTCCGACCAGCACCAGCCGGTAGCCCTCGATGCCACGCCGGTAGGACAGCGTGTAGACCAGCCCCGCGGTGCACAGGCCGCCGACCAGCGCGGCCATCGGCAACCCGGCCGCGGACAGCAGTCCGGTGATCGTCGCGGTACTCCCGCCGAGCACGATCACCGCCACCGCGGTGGCACCGGCGCCCGCGGTGACGCCGAGGATGTCCGGGCTGGCCAGCGGGTTGCGCGCGATGGCCTGGGTGATCGCCCCCGACAGGCCCAGCGCCGCGCCGACGAGGATCCCGGTCAGCGTCCGGGGCAGCCGTAGCTCCAGCACGATGAACCGCTGGGCCTCGTCACCGCCGCCGACCAGCACGGTGAGCACCTCGGCCAGCGAGATGGGGAAGTCGCCGCGGCCGATGTTGACCGCCGCGAGCAGCACCAGCAGGCCGAGACCGGTGAGCGTCACCGCGATCATGCGCGGTCGCCATACCCCGGACAGCGGGCCCAGCCGGATCGGCCTGCGTCCGGCCAGCCTCCCCGGTGGTCGTTCCAGCAGGCCGGTCACAGCGCGGCCAGCCTGCGCCTGCGGACCAGCGCGACGAAGAACGGTGCCCCGACCAGGGCCAGCACGATGCCGACCTGTAGCTCGCCCGGCCGGACGACCACGCGTCCGATGACGTCGGCGACCAGCAGCAACACGGCGCCGGCGAGCCCGGAGGCGGGCAGCAGCCACCGATGGTTCGGGCCGGTGAGCGACCGCGCGACGTGCGGCACGACGAGCCCGACGAACCCGATCGGCCCGCACGCGGCCACCGCGGCCCCGGTCAGCAGCGTGATCGCGATCAGCCCGACCCAGCGGGTGCGCTGCACCGGCTGACCGAGACCGCGCGCGACGTCCTCGCCGAGCGCGAGCAGGTTCAGCCCGGGCGCGTTGACCGCCGCCAGCAGCAGCCCGAGCCCCAGGAACGGGGCGACCTGTCCGAGGGTTTCGGCGTCGCGCCCGGCGACGGACCCGACCGCCCAGAACCGGAACGCGTCGAGCGTGTTGGTGTCGGCCAGCACGAGTGCCGAGGTCAGCGCGGTCAGCATGGCGCTGACGGCGACCCCGGCGAGCGCCAGCGTCACCGGCGTCGGCCCGCCCCGGCCCAGGGAGCCGAGCACGAACACCAGCACGCTGGCCGCCAACGCCCCGGCGAAGGCGAACCAGACGTAGCCGAGCAGGCTGGTCACGCCCAGCGCGTAGATCCCGATCACCACGAAGAACGCCGCGCCTGCGCTGACCCCGAGCAGTCCGGGATCGGCGAGCGGGTTGCGGGTATGCCCCTGCATCAGCGCCCCGGCCACGCCGAGCGCGATGCCGACACCGATCCCGAGGACGGTGCGCGGCATCCGCAGGGAGCGGACCACGATGTCGTCCTCGGTGCCGGTCGGCAGGACGATCGCGTCCCAGACGGCGGGCAGCGGGATCGGCTTCGCGCCGACGGCGAGGCTGGCCAGCGCCGCGGCGGCGAGCAGGACGAGCAGCGCCGCGACGACGAATCTGCGCCGTCGGCGCGGCGCGCCCGGCCCCCGGCGCCCGGCCGGTGTCCCCGGCAGTCCGGGATCGGCGGGCGTCGCCGTCGCTGTGGTCACCGTCCGCCGTTCCCTCGCTCAAGTGTGGCTGCCCTTGACTTAGCGAAGGCTAACAAGATGACGGTCGAGGGGGAAGCCGCCCGGCGCAGCTCGGTCCGCCGGGTCAGCGGATCAGGCCGGGCGGGCCAGCAGCTCGCCGAGGTGGCGGTCGATCTGGGGCATGTAGGAGGGGGCGATGCCGAACAGTCCCAGGTGTCCGCCGATGTCGTCGATGATCCGCAGCTCGCTGCCCTTGATCAGCTCCTGCTCGGCGCGGCAGTCACGCACCGGGAAGAACATGTCCTCGTTGATCGGCAGCACGAAGGTGGTGGCGGTGATCCGGCCCAGCGCCGCGGCCAGGTCCCCGCCGGTGTGCCGGGCCACGTCCCCGCGCTGCCACTTCCACGCCATGCACAGCAGGTCGTTCGGGTCCATCACGGTGAAGTAGGGCTCCAGGAACCCGGTCAGGAACGCCTCCTTGGAGTCGAACTCCAGCGCCCGCCACACCTCCTGCTTCCAGAACTCGGTGGAGAACCCCATCACCGCCCAGATCCCGGCGTGCCGGCGCAGCCCGGCGGCGACCTCGGTGTGGGAGGCGTACTCGCCCCCGTTGAACCCCGGGTCCGAGGTGATCGCCGCGGTGAGCGCCTCGGTGAACAGGAAATCGTGCGGGGTGTTCTGCGCGGTGCCGGCGATCGGGGCCGCCCGCTTGACCTTCTCCGGGAACCGGACCGCCCACTCGT
>NZ_JBHSQW010000035.1:27019-84051 GCF_042658695.1 Pseudonocardia hispaniensis
ACTGCAGGGTCTCGATCCCGAAATGCTCGCGCAGCAGCCGCTCCTGGGCCACCACGTCGTCGCCGATGCGCACCCGCGGGAACCGCGACATCGCGATCTCGGCGTTGGCGCCCTCGGCGTTGTGCGGGCTGGTGGACAGCCCGCTGCCGATCTGGTCGATCACCACGATGAAGTACCGGGTCGGGTCGAGCGCGTGGTCCGGTCCGATGTAGACGTCACGCCAGATCTGATGGGTGCCCGAGTACCAGGTGGGGACCAGGATGGCGTTGTCGCGGGCCGCGTTGAGGGTGCCGAAGGTCGCCACCGCGAGCCGGCAGTCCGGGATCGAGCCGCCCTCCTCCAGATCGAGCCGGCCGATGCTGATCAGTTCGTAGTCGCCGTGGAACTCGGGGGTGTAGTACGGATTGTCGATCATCGGTGATCCTCGTCTCGACGGGTGGCTGATCCGGCCATTGTCGCGGCCACACCCCGGGGCCGGAACCGACGATCATGCGCGACTCGCGGGGCGGTATCCGCCAGATGGCGGATTCAGCGGACCGGGGCGGGCAGGTCGAGAACGCGGGAGTGGCGCAGCCGCCAGACGAGGTAGGCGACACCGAGGCGGGTGCGACCCCACCCGTCGAACGGGTGGAAGCCCAGGATCTCCTCGATCGAGTCGAGCCGAGCCTGCATGGTGCTGTGGTGCACCCCGCTCAGCCGGGCGGCCTGCCGCACGGACCCGGCCCGGACCAGGGCATCGAGCGTGGCCGCACCCCAGGAATGAGCGATGATCCGGTCGAGGAGATCGACGTCGGGCTGATGCCCATCCGCGGGGGCGTCCGCCAGGATCGCGATGAGCCCACCGTACTGGTCGGCGTCGACCGAGCACACCTCGGGCGGGGCGCACAGCCGCAGGGCGACCAGGGCGGTGCGGAACGAGCGATGCAGGTGCTCGGGCCGGGTGGGCACGCCCGTTCCGGAGGGGCGCGCGTCCACGGCCTCGTGGTCGTTCGCGAGGACCAGCGCGTGGATGGGACCGAACGGCGTCGGGACGACATCCTCGGGCCCGGCGGGATGGTGCCGCCAGGTCGCGAAGAGCGGCGCGGCGACGACCCGGTAGCTGCGCTTGGCCGACAGCCCGAGCCGGGCGGCGGCGTCGTGGCGATCCTCCACCGAGACGGACGCGTCCAGGAGTGTGCCCAGATCGCGGCGGTTGTCCAGATCCCGCCGGCCCCGTCCGTGACGCAGCCGGATCGCCAGGGCGAGCCGCTCCAGGATGATCGCGTCATTGGCGTGGGCCGAGCCGGTCCGCTCCAGCCACACGGTGAGCCCGTCACCGGATTCGACGCCGTGGGCGGGCGGCGCGCCCGGGATCGGGCGCAGCTCCCCCTTCGGGCACAGCTCCCCCTTCGGCGTGACCCGGACCGTCCGCGCGGGACGCTCCTGGTGGAAGCCCGCAGTGCAGCCGGCGAGGGCGGCGGCCGCGCTGAGCAGCGCGCGGGTGTTCACATTCCCGACGATCAGTTCGTCGAAGCAGGCGATCACCCGCAGCCCCAGACTCGCCTCCGGGTCGAGCGCGGCGAGACGTCCCAGCAGATCCTGCACCTCGCCGCACCTCCCGTGGCCGATCGCCGCAGCCTACTGCGGCGCCGGGCCCGGTTCGTCGGTTCAGTCGGCGAGGATCCGCTCCACCCAGGCGTTCCGGGTGCGGATCATTCCCCGGGCCAGACCCGTGTGCGGCGCGAAGATGTCGAACGCGTGGAACCCGCCGGGCCACACGTGCAGTTCGGCGTCGACCCCGGCGTTCCACAGCGCGGCGGCGTAGCCGATCGCCTCGTCGCGGAAGATCTCGGCCGAACCCACGTCGATGAACGCGGGCGGCAGACCGCGCAGATCGGTCGCCCGCGCCGGCGCGGCGTACTCGGAGACGCCCTGCCCGCCGCGGGCCGCGCCGAGCAGGGCGGTCCACGCGGTTTCGTTGCTGATCCGGTCCCACACCCCGACGCCGTCGAACTGGTGCGTCGACGGGGTCAGCCCGCGGTCGTCGAGCATGGGGTAGTCGAGGAGCTGGCCGCACAGCGCGGGTCCGCCCCGGTCCCTGGCCGCCAGTGCCAGCCCCGCCGCGAGTCCACCGCCGCAGCTCGCGCCCGCCACCATGAGACGGTCGAGCCGGATGCCGAGGCGCCGTGCGTTCGCGGCGACCCATTCCAGCGCGGCGTACATGTCCTCGCGCGGGTACGGGTCAGCGAACTCGGGGGCGAGTCGGTACTCGACCGTGACGAGGACGGCGCCGAGCCGCTCCACCCAGCTCAGAATCAGGTCGAGCCCGCTGAACCGGTCGCCGAACATGAGCCCGCCCGAATGCGCGTAAACGACGCCCGGCCGGGGGCCGTCCGCGCCCGTCGGCCGCAGGACGGAAACCACGACCGGGTCACCGCCGTGCCCGGTGATCACCTCGTCCCGATGGTCGATCGCACGGCCGCGCAGCGTCTCCTCGATCGGCGGCGAGGCATAGGACCGGCGCATGAAGGCGATCAGGTCGGGGGTGATGGTCGGCGGGAACACCCCACCCACGACGGCGAGCCCGGCCTTGAGCTCGGGGTCGAACTTGGGCCGCGGGGCAGTTGTCATGCGGTATTGCTACCGGTTCCCGTTCCCGGGGACGCGACCGCGGACGGTCCAGGCCCTGGCCTCGAGCGCGATGCCACCGTCGGCACGCTGCGGCAGCATCCCCCGCAACCGTTCCCGCAGGGCGGCGCGGTGCTCCTCGGGCAGCGCGGCGCAGTAGCCCGGCGCCGGGCCCTGGGCGCCGAGGAACGGGTCCCACAGGTCGTCGAAATCGGCGAACACCGTGGGAACCGTGACCGCCCCGACGGCCACGTCGACCAGCCCCGCCCCGACGAGCAGCGCCCGCAGCGGCTCCGGGCGGCAGATCGGGAAGCGGCGGCCCTCGTCGAGCTCGGCCGCGGCCGGATCCAGCGCGGTCGCCGCGTCCCAGAACGATCGGATCAGCCGCATCCCCTCGGCATAGTCCCAAACGTAGCCGCCGATCAACCCACCCGGCCGGGCGACCCGGCGCATCTCGGCGAGCGCCTCGTCGGGTTGTGGCACGAAGTTGAGCAGCAGCGCCGAGACGACCCGGTCGAACTCGCCGTCACCGGCCGGGATCGCCGTGGCGCTCCCCACCGTTGTCGTGAAGCGGGGATCCGCGGCGGCCTGCCGGGCGGCGGCCAGATAGGGCTCGGAGCGGTCCACCCCGAGCACCCTCGTCGGGTTCTGCGTCGTCAGGATCGCGTGCGCCAACGCGCCGGTCCCGCAGCCGACGTCGCACCACGCCGCCGGGGGTCCGTCCGGCAGCCCGTGCAGGAACCGCGCCGCGACCGACCGGCTCCACCGCCCGATGTAGCGTTCGTAGGCATCCTCGCTGTCCCAGGCGTCGGTCACCTGCTGGCACTCCCCTCCCTCGACGCCCCGGCCGCACGAACCCTTGACATCCTGCACACGCACGACCAGCGGAACGGCATCGTGCCCTGAAGCGCCGGGGCGGGCGCGACTGCGTTCCGGAACCTACGGCAGCCTTGCCGAACCAGGGAGGTGTATATGGGTGAGTCCGGTGTGGTCGTCGGGTGGCAGCTGGGGGTCGCGGTTGTCGCGCTGGTCGCGCTGGCGGCGCTGACCGGTGGTCTCGGCGGTCTGCGCACCTCGACCGCGTCCGCTGTGGCAGCCGTCCGCGCGGTGGTCCAGCTCGCCGTCGTCTCCACCCTCATCCTCGCCGTCGTGCGCTCGTGGTGGGCGACCGGACTGTTCGTGCTCATCATGTTCGGGGTGGCCACCTGGACCGCCGCGCGCCGGATCACCCCGAGCCGCAGCGGCCTGCACGCCGGGCTCGCCATCCTCACCGGGGCCGTCCCCGTGATCGCGATCATCCTCGCCACCGGCGCCGTCCCGCTCGTCGGCATCGCGGTCGTTCCCATCGCGGGGATCGTGATCGGCGGAGCCATGACCGCGACCTCCCTCGCCGGGCGCCGGGCACTCGACGAACTCCACCACCGGCGCGGAGAGTACGAGGCCGCGCTCTCGCTCGGCCTCGCCCAGCGCGACGCCTCCCTTCTGCTGATCCGCCCCTCGGCGCGCGACGCCCTCGTCCCCGCCCTCGACCAGACTCGCACGGTCGGGCTCGTCACCCTGCCCGGCGCGTTCGTGGGAGTCCTGATGGGCGGCGGCGGCCCACTCCAGGCCGGCGCCGCCCAGGTGCTGGTCCTCGTCGGCCTCCTCGCCGCCGAGACCCTCGCGGTCCTCGTCACCGTCGAGCTCATCGCCCACGCGCGAATCCACCGGCGCGACGATCACGGCTGATCGGCCCGTGGGCGGGTCAGACCGAGTAGCGGCAGAGCGTCTCCCCGCCGTCGATCTTGATCAGGTCGCCGTGGATATAGCTCGACTCGTCGGCGGCGAGGAACACCGCCAGGTTCGCGATGTCGTCGACCTCACCCCAGCGCTTGAGCGGGATCGACTCGGTGAACGCCTGGTCGAAATCCTTGTCGTCGAACAACTCTCGGGTCAACGAGGTCTTCGCGTAGGTCGGGCAGATGCCGTTGACGCGAATTCCGTCCTTCCCGTACTCGATGGCCAGGCAGCGGGTGAGGTTGGCCTGGGCGCCCTTCGAGATGTTGTAGACCGACTGGTTGGGGTGGCCCTGCAGACCGGCCGTCGAGACGAGGTTGATGATGACACCACCCGCGCCCTGCGCGAGCAGTTGCCGGATCGCGGATCGCGCACCGAAGAACGTGCCCTTGACGTTGACCTCATAGCAGACGTCGAGGTCGGCCTCGGTGAACTCGTGCAGCCGCTTCCCGGCTCGGTACACGCCGGCATTGTTGACCATGACGTCGAGGCGGCCGAAGACGCGAACCGCCTCGGCGATGAGATGGTCGACCTGGTCGGCATTCGTCACGTCGCAGCCGACGTACACCGCCCGGCCGCCGGCCTTCTCGATCACCTCCACCGTGGTGAGCGCGGCATCGTCCTCGAAGCCGCCGGTGTTGGGCTTCTCGTGCACGTCGCTGACGACGACCTTCGCCCCTTCGGCCGCACACGCCTTCGCGATCCCGCGGCCGAAGCCGGAGCTCGCACCGGTGACGACGACGACCTTGTCCTGCAAACGAGCCATGGGTGACCTCCAGGGTCAGGGGGCGGTGAAGCCGCCGTCGATGGTGAGCAGCGATCCGGTGGCCCAGCGGGCGTCGCTCGTGGACAGGAACACGGCCGCCTTCGCGACGTCCTCGGCGGTGCCCAGCTCCGGCCACGGCGACTTGGCGTGCAGGACCTTGTTGAGTTCGGGGTCGTCGAGAAACGGCCGCACCATCGCGGTGGCGAGGAAACCGGGGCAGATCGCGTTGATGTTGATCCGCTCGGGCGCGAAGTCGACGGCCAGCTGGCGGGTCAGGTTGACCACCGCGCCCTTGGCGGCGCAGTAGGCGGGTTCGGCGGCGAGCCCGACGAGCCCGCCGATGGAGGCGATGTTCACGATCCGGCCGCGCGACCCGTCGACCGGCTCCTGCGTGAGCATCTGCCGGATCGCGAACTTGCAGCCCAGCCACACGCTCTTGGCGTTGACCGCCATCGTGCGGTCGTACTCGTCCTCGGTCTCGTCGACGATGGTGTGCAGGCCGGTGAAGATCCCGGCGTTGTTCACCATCACGTCGAGCCGGCCGAAACCGTCGACCGTGGAATTGATCAGGCTCTCCATCGCGGGGTAGCTCGCCGCGTCGGCCTCGATGTACTCGGCCTTGCCGCCGTTGGCCCGGATGGCGTCGTCGGTGGGTGTCTGGATGTCGCCTTCGTAGCCGCCTTCGCGGGCCTCGCGACGGATGTCGGAGCAGACGACGGTGGCGCCCTCCGCCGCGAGGGCGAGCGCGATGGCCCGGCCGTTGCCCGAACTGGAGCCGGTGACGACGGCGACCGTGTCCTGCAGCTTGTTCGACATGAGGCGTTTCCTTCTCGGTCTTCTCGACCGGGTGTGGACGGTGTGGGACCTCGTCGGATCAGGGCGCGAGGTGCTCGACGAACCAGTCGCGGGCCGGGCCGCTGGAGGCCTCGAATCCCCTGACGTACGCGTCGAAATGGCCGCCGGGCAGGATCTGCAGCTTCTTGGGCTGCCGGGCCTGCTCGTATGCGGCGATGGTCAGGTGCGTGGGAGTGAGCACGTCGTTCTGCGCCGGCATCAGCAGCAGCGGGGTCGGGCTGATGTAGGGCAGGTAGCTGGCCGGCTCGTACTCGGTGAACATCTCCACGCTGCGCAACGTGACCTCGTTGCGCCACGACGGCGCGCGGAGCTTATGCGTCTCGGTGAACCACCGGTACGAGTCCGGTGTCGGGAGCGCCGACGGCGCGAGCGGGTCCTCGTCCACCACCGGCACCATCGCGGGCGGGTCGCCCTGGAAGCGAGCCAGCCGGTCGGCGTCGAACTGGCTGCGGAAGCCGTCGATGAAGTCGGCGCGCACCAGCGCCCGGAAGTTGCCCTGCCCGCTCACCAGCGGCACCTGACTGACGACCGCCTTGACGCGGCGGTCGATCGCGGCGACCACGAGCACGTGGCCGCCGGAGTAGCTGCTGCCCCAGATCCCGATCCGGTCGGCGTCCACCTCGGGAAGCGTGGTGGCGTAGGTGATCGCGTGGCGGTAGTCGCGGACCTGCGCCCAGGGGTCGATCTCCTGGCGCGGGCTCCCGTCGCTGGCGCCGAAGTTGCGGTTGTCGAACACCAGCGCGTTCAGGCCCGCCGCCGCGAACGACTCGGCGTACGTGTCGAGGTACATCTCCTTGACGGCGGAGAACCCGTGCGCCATCACCACCGTCGGCGCGGCACCGCTCGCGCCGTCGGCGGTGTAGAACCAGCCCCGCAGGGTGACGCCCTCGGCGTCGAACTCGATGTCGCGGCGAGTCATGTCGATCTCTCCTTCCGGTCGGGTCGCGGACTCGGGACAGGACCGACTCACCCCCGAGCCACTGTGATGCGAGTCTCGTCACCGACGGTCTCGGCGGCTTGAACGGTCGCGACACGTCCATGGACCGGCACGCCACCGGCGGCACGCACGGCACCGCGATAGTCGGTCGGTGAGCTGCCGTAGTGGGCCTTGAAGCTGCGGCTGAAGTGACTGCTGTCGGAGAATCCCCAGCGGTGAGCGATCGCCGCGATGGGCCGGTCGGACTCGGCCAGCTCCTTGCGAGCGCGGGCGAGCCTGCGCACCCGGACGACCTCGCCCACCGTCTGCCCGGTCGCGTTGAAGATCCGGTTCACGGTGCGGATCGAGACGCCGTGAGCGGCCGCGACGGCCGTCGGCGAGAGGGAGTCGTCGAGCAGGTGCCGGTCGATCCAGCGCTCCATCGCCGCGCGCAGGGCGGGCCGGGCCGCACCGGCCGTGGTGACGTCACCCTCGGCTCGCACCGCACCGATGAACAGTTCCAGCGTCGCGTTGCGGGCCGCGGCCACGGCCGCCGGGCTGAGCCCGGACAACGCCTCGCTCAGCGTGTCGAGGTACGTGGTGAGCAGACGAGTCGCCGGTAACCGGCCGTCGAGCATGACCCCGGCGCTGAACCACGCGCGGCCGCTCAGTTCGTCCAGGGCCGCGTGGGGGATCAACAGGCTCCGCTTCGACAGCCGCTCCCAGACGCGGAACCGGGCCGGCACGGTGCTGTCCCACACCACGGCGTCGCCGGGCTGGAGGTCGGCTTCGGCCGCCGCCTGGCTCACCGTCTCGCGACCGCCCCGGGTGATCAGCACGACGACGAACTCACCGTCGGTGCCGGAGATCTGGCGACGCTGCCGGGTACCGGAACAGGGTCCGCATTCGCAGTCGACCAGGGCGAGGTCGTCGATCCACAGGCGGCGAATCCACGCCTCGAAGGGCCGGCCGTCGTCCGGCTCGGGTATCTGCACCGCCCACGGCAGGTGCGTCGCCGAGAGCATCTGCTGCCACTGATCGGTCAGGTCCCCGGCCTGGCCGTCGGTCGTCCAGAACTCGCCGTCCCGCACCGCCACCTCCCGTTCGACTCCGCCGTCGAACAGCGCCGCATGTCCGCGGTTGCGCTCGACCGTCCCGGTACGACCGTGGGCGCGCGGTCCCGGCGCACGGTGCACCGTCGCTCCGGACGCTGCCCGTGATGGTCCGGTCGCTCCTAGAACTCCCGCGCCAGACACGTGCACACCCACGCCATTACACGTAAAGGCCGGTCACCACCGCCACCTGAGCGGCGCATGTGCCCCCTGGCGACGCTTGCGCCGCTCAAGCGCCACGGGTAGGAGCCTGACCGTGCGCACCGCTCGCCTGTCGTTCAACCCCGCCTTTCCGCTCGCCCCGGTCCGGAAGCGGTTGTTCGGTGGGTTCGTCGAGCATATGGGCCGCTGCGTCTACGGCGGCATCTACGATCCTGCCCACCCGAGCGCCGACGCCGACGGCTTCCGCGCCGACGTGCTCGCCCTCGTGCGCGAGCTGGGGGTCACCCTCGTGCGCTACCCGGGCGGCAACTTCGTCTCCGGCTACCGCTGGGAGGACGGGATCGGCCCGCGGACGAGCCGACCGGCACGGCTGGATCCGGCATGGCACAGCGTCGAAACCAACGAGATCGGCCTCGACGAGTTCATCCGCTGGGCCCGGCGAGCCGGGGTGGAGCCGATGCTCACGCTCAACCTCGGCACTCGCGGCGTGCAGGACGCTCTCGACCTCCTGGAATACGCCAACCATCGCCGCGGCACGCGGCTGTCCGACCTGCGGGCGGCACACGGAGCGCCGGAGCCGCACGGAGTCCGCATGTGGTGCCTGGGCAACGAGATGGACGGGTCGTGGCAGATCGGGCACAAGACCGCCGAGGAGTACGGCCGGCTCGCCGCCGAGACGGCCCGCGCCATGCGGATGATCGACCCCGGGCTGGAACTGGTGGCCTGCGGCAGCTCACACGGCCGGATGCCGACGTTCGGCCAGTGGGAGTCCACGGTCCTCGATCTCGCGTTCGAGCAGATCGACCACATCGCAGCCCACGCCTACTTCGCCCCGGCGGGCGATCTGGGCAGCTTCCTGGCATCGGCCACCGACATGGACCGCATGATCTCGTCGGTGGTCGCCACCGCGGACGCCGTCGCGGCCCGGCGCCGCGGTCGTCGCCAGATCACCGTCGCCGTCGACGAATGGAACGTCTGGCACCGGCCGTCCGAACCGCCCGAGGAATGGACCCGGGCACCGCGGATCAGCGAGGACACCTTCACCGTTGCCGACGCCGTGGTCGTCGGCGACCTGCTGATCACGTTGTTGAACCACGCCGACCGGGTCGCGGTGGCCTGCCAGGCCCAGCTGGTGAACGTGCTCGCGCCGATCCGGACCGAACCCGACCGGCCGGCGTGGCGGCAGACGATCTTCCACCCGTTCGCCCTCACCGCCCGGTTGGCCCGAGGGACGGTGCTGCGCACCGAGCTCGACGTCCCGGAGTACGACACCGCACGCTACGGCCGCGTTCCGCTCCTGGCCGCCGCGGCGACGCATCGCGGTGACGGGGAGGTGGTCGTGTTCGTGGTCAACCGGCACCAGCAGGAGCCGATCGAGCTGACCGTCGATGCCTCCGCCGTGCCGGGGCACGCCATCGCCGAGCACCTCGCGGTGACCGATCCGGACCCGACGGCCGCCAATACCTGGCAGGCCCCCGAACGGGTCCGCCCACACACGCGTCCGGTGCCGCGGGGCAGGGCCGTGGAGTTGTCGCCCATCTCGTGGAACGTGCTGCGGCTCCGGCAGTCCTGATCCGTCCGGCGCTCGGGTCCGGCGGCGGGCAGCGAGCTTCCCGACGAACGGTGCCCGCGCGGTCGGGTTCGGCCCTCGGGGAGGACGTCAGCCGTACAGTGTGCCGATCACGGACTTGGCCAGCTCGACGGCGGGCCCATTGCCGTCGACCGACGGTGCGGGCGTCGCCCAGGCCACGATGGTGATCTTGCGATCGGGGTCGTAGCCCATGAAGGAGTTGTAGCCCGGTAGCTCCCCGGAATGCCCGTACAGGTGCCCGAACCGGGCGAGCGCGAGTCCGTAGCCTGCGCTGGCCGGGTCGCCCGGACTGATCGCTTGGACGCTGGCGAGGCGCTGCTTCTGCAGGTCCGGGGTCAGCAGCCCGCCGCCGCCGAGCGCCTCGACCCAGCGAGCAAGATCCTCGGCCGTCGAGATTCCAGCGCCCGCGGTCCACCCCCAGGACGGGTTGACGTCGGTGACGTCCATCGGCACGATCTCACCGGTCTTCGCCGCGGCCTGCACGTCGGGGGGCAGTACGAGGCTGTCGATCGTCCCGACGTTGGTGCCGTACGTGTAGCCGCGGGGGTGCGGGTCGGGGATCGCCGTCGAGGACAGGTCCGGCATCACCGTGTTGTTCATGCCCAGCGGAGCGAACAGACGGTTCCGGAACTCCTCCGCGACCGGATGGCCGGTCAACTGCTCGATGATCAGGCCGAGCAGCACCGTGTTGGTGTTGGAGTAGAAGAACTTCTCGCCCGGCGTCGCGACCGGCGGCATCGCGAACGCCTTCGCCAGCAACTCCTCGGGTTTCCACACCTTGGTGGGGTAGATGTCCATCTGGTTGTTGAGGTCGAAGTCCACGGTGTAGTTCGCCAGCCCGCTGCGCATGTCCAGCAGCTGGGCAATGGTGATGTTCTGCCCGTTCGGGACGTCGGGCCGGTACTTCGACACCGGGTCGTCGAGCGCGAGCCGGCCCTCCCCGACGAGCTGGAGGATCACCGTTCCTGTCCAGGTCTTGGTATTACTACCCACCCTGACGTGGTCGCCGACCTGAACCGGGTCGTTCCCCCGGTAGGTTCGGGTGCCGGTCTGCCATGTCCAGTCGCCGAGTTCTGGTGAGCGCACGAGCACGACGGCCCCGGTGAGGAGCCGGTCCTTGGCGATCTGTTCCAGCTTCGGCTGCAGACCTGCCGCGTAGGACGGCGCCTGCGACGGGGCGTTCGCCGACGTACCGGGCGCGGTACACGCGGCGGCGACCGCCAGCACGCCGACCGCGAGGATCGACACCACGACCCGGGCCACGCGTCGACTCCGGCGGTTGGGTGTCAACGTCCAGGTCGCCATCCTGCCCCCATGAGGTGATCGACCGGCGCGTGAGCCCAGCGGTCGAGGGTCGCCGACGAGCCACCGCCACGGCGCGCTCATGGTGGTCGCGGCGGCGGACTCGGCGGCAGTGATCCCGTCCACGACGCTACTGCCTTGGTCAACCGGCTGCGCGTGCCCGACCGGCCCATCCCGCCGGTCGGGTGGACATGACACCGGCGCCCACGATGCCGGGTTCGTAGGCGCCAGCGGCAGGCAGCCGCGCCTCAGCGGCACAACTGCGCGACGGAATCGTCGTTACAACCCGCAGGAGCCCCGGTCGAGGTGGAAGTACTTGCCATTGGCCCAGCGGCAGAGCCGGATCCCGACGACGACACCGGCGATCGTGACGAGCGCGGGCAGGTAACCGCTGGCGACCTGGATGATGGGGATCGCGGGGCAACCGCCCGAGATCGCCCAGCCCACGCCGAACAGGATCGCACCGGGAACGACGCCCGCGTGGATGCGCCCCGGTGCGCGGCGAACCTGGAGAATCGCGTAGACCACCACGAGGATCGCTACCGCGCCCGCAAAGGCGAGGAGCATGCGGAGATCCTGGAACGTGAACATGCGGTTCAGCTCGGCGTAGTCGCCGAACCCGATGTTGGTGACCGTGAACCCGAGCCCCAGCCCGGCGATCACGGTGGCAACGAGCAGCCCACCTCGTGAACGCATCAGATCACCTTCCACAGCAGGAACGACATCACGACGGCGGCGCCGAAGAAGACGGCGGTGGCAAGGAGACTGACCGGCTGCAGCCGCCCGCAGCCACTGAGCCCGTGCCCGGAGCTGCACCCTCCGGCGAGGCGGGTGCCGAAGCCGACGAGCACGCCTCCGATGAACAACGTGACGATCATCGTCACCGGGTTGCCGGTGACGATCTCGCGGAAACCGTCACCCATGTCGAAGCGAAGCTCGAACCGGCCCGCGGTGGCGGCCGCGATCCAGCCGCCGACGAATATCGACAGCAGCAGGACGGCCTGGGTGAACAGCGGGGCCGGGCGTAGGCGCGTGACCGGAGCCGTCTCGCGTGTGGTCGGCGCGGGGGCCGGACCGGGTGCCGGAGCACCCCCGCTCCCGGCGCCCGGTCCGGTGGGGCCTGCGGGGCCGGTTCCGAAGTGCTCGGCGGTGGCCGCGGCGAGCGCCTCGGCGAGCGCGCGATCGTCGGAGAACTGCTCGTCCATCCGTTCGATACGGCGTTCGGCCCGCCAGTGCAGTACACGATCCCACGCCGAGGAGACCCCGAGGAACCGGTCGGTGGTCAGGGTGTAGTTGATGGCGACCAGCGCGAGGCCGATCGCGCCTGCCCACCAGGGCCAGTAGTTGCTCATGCGGGGCCTCTCAACCAGTTGACGAATCGGGTCCACCAGCGGCGTCTCGAACCTCGCGGCCGCTGCGCGGGGCCCCTCGATCGAGCCGGTGGAACCCCTGGGGGCGGGGGAACCTGTGCGGGCCGGGGCGCTCGTTCCGGTGCGGGTGCCGGTTCGAACGGAGACGGCGGCACCGCGGTCGGCGGCGGCCCGGAACCGGGCTGAGCCGGCGGCGCGTGCCCGAGGTCTGCGACGCCGGGCTGGTCGGCGTCGGGAGCGCGGCGCAGGTGCAGCGCGTCATGCCCATTGGGGAGCAGCGAGATCGGCACGAGCTGGCCGGTGAGCGACAGCTTGAATCGCGCGCAGGTGCGCCAGTTGTCCTCACTGTCGCAGTAGTAGTCGCGCCAGCCACGCAGGCTTGCGTTGAGGAGTGGGAAAAGAGGACATGCCTCGAGGTGTGTGCAGCCCACGACGCTCCGATCTGACCGGTGCCTACCACTGTGTCGACGGCATGGCGCGATCTTGTCGTTGCAGAACCCATTCCAGCGATCCGAAGGCCTGGAGTGTAACGGGAGCGTCACGTACCGCTGAACGGGCTACCCCCTCGCCATCGATAAGATCAATTTCGTCTGTCGCCCTGATCACGAATTCCCAGGGAGCCGGGCCGAACGCCCGGGTGGTGCCGTCCGTCGGCGTCCTTTCGGGCCCGTCACCGCAGAGAGGATCGAACGCCGCTGGCATCCCGTCGGGGAGCAGGCCACGCCGTGCCGCATCGTCGGCACTCGCGGCGCTCGGCCGATGCACGATCGGTGCGGCCGGGACAGCCGAACGCGCCCCGTCAGTGCTGCCGGCGGGTGTTGAGCCGGGCGGCCTGGCGCGTCAGGTGGTCGCGCTCGGCGAGGTTGGGGGCCTTGCGGGCCGCCTCGGCGTACAGCCGTGCCGCCGTCGCCAGGTCGCCGTCGCGCTCGTGCAGGTACGCCGCCACCGCCGCGTAGCGGGGCAGCGAGTCGTCCAGCTCCGCGAGCGCGGCCAGTCCGGCGCGCGGTCCGTCCGCCTCGCCGACAGCCACCGCGCGGTTGAGCCGGACGACCGCGCTGTCGCTCAGGCGCGCGAGCTCGTCGTACCACTGGGCGATCTGTCTCCAGTCGGTGTCCTCGGCGGTGGGTGCGTCAGCGTGGAGTGCCGCGATCGCGGCCTGGGCCTGGAACTCACCCAGCCGGTCGCGGGCGAGAGCCGCCTGCAGGATCTCGACCCCCTCGGCGATCGACTCGGTGTCCCAGCGGGCACGGTCCTGCTCGGCGAGCGGCACCAGGCTGCCGTCGGGCGCGGTCCGGGTGGCGCGCCGGGCGTGGTGCAGCAGCATGAGGGCCAGCAGCCCCGCCACCTCGGGGTGGTCGATCGCGGCCGCGAGCTGCCGGGTGAGCCGGATGGCCTCGGCCGCGAGGTCGACGTCGCCGGAGTAACCCTCGTTGAAGACCAGGTACAGGACGCGCAGCACGGTGGCGACATCGCCGGGCCGGTCGAACCGCACGCCGGCGACGGCGCGCTTGGCCCGGCTGATGCGCTGTGCCATGGTCGCCTCGGGCACCAGGTAGGCCTGGGCGATCTGGCGGGTGGTCAGCCCGCCGACGGCGCGCAGTGTGAGCGCGACCGCGGACGACGGCGTCAGCGACGGGTGGGCGCACAGGAAGTAGAGCTGGAGCGTGTCGTCGATCCCGGACGCGGGCCCGGGCGCCGGCTCCTGGTCGACGAGCTCCTCCCGCCGGCGGCGGGCGGCGTCTGCCCGGGTCGCGTCGAGGTACCGGCGCCAGGCCACGGTGACCAGCCAGCCCTTCGGATCCCGCGGCGGGTCGGCCGGCCAGACGTGGACCGCCTCGACCAGCGCCTCCTGCACGGCCTCCTCTCCCCGACCGAAGTCGGCTCCGCGGCGGACCAGGATTCCGAGCACGCTCGGTATGAGGCTCCGGAGCAGGTCCTCGTTCACCGGAGAGGTCATTGTGTGGTGGTCGGCGGCGCGGTCAGGAACGGGCGCACCTCGAGCCACTCGTGGATCGGCTTCCCGCCCGCCCCGGGGGCGGCCGACAGCTCCCCGGCCAGCTCGATGGCGCGCTCGTAACTGTCGACGTCGATCACCATCCAGCCGGCGATGAGGTCCTTGGTCTCGGCGAACGGGCCGTCGGTGACCGGCGGGCGCCCCTCGCCGTCGTAGCGGACCCAGGCCCCCTCGGGGGCGAGCGCCTGACCATCGACGAACTCGCCGGCCTCCGTGAGCCGGGCCGCGAAGTCGTTCATGTACCGCACGTGCGCGGAGATCTCCTCCGGCGTCCACCGGTCCATGGGCACGTCGTTGACCGGAGCCGGAGCGCCGCGATAGTGCTTGAGCAGCAGGTACTTGGCCATCGTGTGACTCCTCGGTACTGGTGTGACCCATTCTGGTCACGTTCACCGCGGGGACGAGGCCGGTCACGGATTCTCGACATCGCCATCCCCGACTTTCAGGCTTTCGTCATCCGCCTGGGTGAGCCGCCGTGACAGGCTCACGGGAGAAGGGCCCTGACCGTCTCGGGATCCGGCCCGCCGGGTTCGATCAGTACGACAGCGTCGTCGAAGCCGGCCTCGGCGAAGCGGTGGAGCTGCTCGCCGATGGGTCCGAGGTCGTCCGGTCCGGACAGCCGGACGGCGCACACGATGGCCCGTTGGCCACCGGCGGCACGGTATCGGTCGTGGGCAGCGATGATCTGATCGGCCGTGCGGCGGTATCCGGAGGCCAGCCAGCCGTCGAACTCCCGGGCGGCCCGCTCGACGTTGGCCCCCCACGAGCCGAGGAGCAGCGGCGGCCCGCCGGTGGCACCGGCTGCGGGGGCGAGGTCGGCGAACTCGTCCCGCCCGTGGGCGAGCAGGACCCGCAGCCGCGCCACGTTCTGGTCGAAGGTCCGGAATCGCGCGGCGTGGTCCCGGTCGACGGTGGCGTAGTCGGCTGCGGTCGACCCAGGGCTGATGCCGAGGGTCAGGCGGTCGCCACACACGGACATCAGCGACAGGATCCGGTGCGCGAGGTCGGCGGGATGGTGCAGCGGCACCTGCACGGTGGCCGTTCCCACCTCCACCCCTTCGGTGGCTGTGGCCGCCACCGCAACCGTCACGAAGGGGTCCGGGACCAGGGAGCCGCGCCCGATGATCTGGGGCGTCCACAGGCTCTCGAAACCGGCATCCACCAGGCGTCGCGCCCACTCGGCGACCGCGAACGGCGGCGCCTCGGACAGATGGGCGAGCGTCGCACCCAGGCGCACGTGCTCTCCTTCGTCACCTCGGGGGCAGGTCAGCCCGACTGGGCCAACCGGGCTGCCGCGAACCGCGCGTACCAGCGCAGCGCGTCGGGGTCGTCGACGGAGGCGATGTTCGCGGCCTTCTCCAGCGGTCTGCCGGTCAGCAGCTTCTTGATCGGGACCTCGAGCCGCTTGCCGCTCAGGGTGTGCGGCACGGCGGGCGCCTCGACGATCTCGTCCGGGACATGACGGGGCGTCAGGCGGGTCCGCAACGTGGTGCTGATCCGTCGCTTGAGGTCCTCGTCGAGCACGTGCCCGGGGGCCGGGACGACGAACAGGCCCAGCCAGTATCCGTCGTCGGGCAGCTCGACCCCGACCACCAGGGTCTCGGTGATCTCCGGCATGGTCTCGAGCACGTCGTAGAAGTCGCTGCTGCCCAGCCGCACGCCCTGCCGGTTGAGCGTCGAGTCGGAGCGGCCGTGGATGCAGACACTGCCGTCGGAGTGCAGCGTCACCCAGTCCCCGTGCCGCCAGACACCGGGCCAGGTCTCGAAGTACGACTCCGTGTAGCGCACCGCGTCCGGGTCGTTCCACAGGTGCACCGGCATCGACGGCATCGGCTGCGTGACGACGAGGTCGCCGACCGAGTCGACGACCGGATCGCCGTCGTCGTTCCAGGCCGCGCAGTCGACGCCGGCGAGCCGGCCGCCGATGCGACCCACCCGGACCGGGGCGTACTCGTTGCCGCCGACGAACGAGCCGGAGATGTCGGTGCCGCCGCTGGTCGAGTCGATCCGGAGGTCCGCACTGACGTGCTCCAGCACCCAGTGGTATCCGGCCGAGGGCAGCGCCGAGCCACTGACCATCACGTGCCGCAACCGGCTCAGGTCGTGCTGGCGCCGGGGCGACACCCCGGTGTTCGCCGTGGCGGTGACCACGGCGGCGCCCAGCAGCATGACGTCCGCCCGGGTGCGTGCGGCGACCTCCCAGACCGCGCCCGCCGGGTGGCCCGGGCTGCCCTCGTACAGCACGATGCTCGCGCCCTGGCTGAGCGCGCCCAGCTGCATGTTCCACAGGGCCCAGCCGGTCGAGGTGTAGGTGAACATCCGCTCGGTGGCGCGGAGCCCGCAGTACAGCCCGGACCACTTCAGGCCCTCCAGCGTGATCCCGCCGTGGCCGTGCACCAGGCCCTTGGGCAGCCCGGTGGTGCCGGAGGTGAACAGCACCCACAGCGGATGGGAGAACTCGACCTGCTCGAACACCAGCGGCTCGTCCTGGGTCAGCAGCTCGGCCCACGGTGTCGAGCCGTCGGGGGCCGGCCGGTCGAACACGTACGGGACGTGGACGACATGACGCAGCGTCGGAAGCTTCTCGCGCAGCTGCGCGACGACGTCGCCGCGGTCGATCTCCTTGCCGTTCCAGTGGTAGCCGTCCGTCGCGATGAGCACGCTGGGCTCGAGCTGCGCGAGGCGACTGATGGTGCCCTCGGCACCGAAGTCCGGGGAGCAGCACGACCACACCGCGCCGACCGCGGCGGCGGCGAGGACGCCGATCACCGCGTGCTCGGTGTTCGGCAGGTAGGCGCAGACCCGGTCGCCGGGACGCACGCCCGCCCGGCGCAACCAACCGGCCGCCGCCGCCACCGATCGGCGCAGGGCACCGAAGGTGATCTCGCGCGCGGGCAGACCACCCTCCTGGATGCACAGCAGCGCGGTGGTGTGGTCGGCCCCGTTGCGCAGCGCGTGCTGAGCCCAGTTCAGCCGGGCCCCGGTGAACCAGCGGGTGTGCGGCATCTCCGCGGCGGTGCGAACCTGCGTCCACGGCGTGGAGAAGTCGACGTCGTAGTAGTCGACCACGGAGACCCAGAACCGGTCCAGGTCCTGCACCGACCATGCCCAGAGGGCGTCGTGGTCTTCGAACCGCCGTCCCTCGCGCTCCTCCAACCAGTTCAGATATGCGCGCAGCGCGGAGTTCTCGATGCGGGCCGCCGTCGGGCTCCAGAGCGTGTCGGTCATCTGCACCGCCTCACTGTGCACGCGTCGACGACAGCGTCATCGACCGCGGTCATCGACACGGTCATCGACGTGGACGTCACACGAGCGACGCGGTCAGCCCACCGTCGAGGACGTAGTGGCTGCCGGTGATCCACGTCGCCCGGTCGGATGCGAGGAAGGCGGCCACCTCGGCGATGTCCTGCGGGGTGCCGAGCCTGCCCTGCTTCATCGCGACGAGGTCGCCGAAGGGGATCTGGGTCGCCGCCTCGAAGTCGGGAACGAGCCGTTCGACCATGGCGGTGTCGGCGAACCCCGGGCAGACCGCGTTGACCCGCACCCCCGTCGGCCGCATCTCCACCGCGGCGACCCGGGTGAGCTGGATCAGGGCCGCCTTCGTCGCGCAGTAGGAGCCGAGCAGCGGGCTGCCGCCGATGCCGGCGATCGAGGCGATGTTGACGATGTTGCCCTTCGCGGCGACCAGGTGCGGGATGGCCGCCTTCATCGCGACGAACGGACCGCGCACGTTGACCGCGAAGATCGTGTCGAAGCTCTCCGTCGACTGCTGCAACAGCGGCGAGGAGACCTCGATCCCGGCGTTGTTGACCAGGACGTCGAGGCCGCCCAGGAACTCGACCGCCTGCTGCACCGCCGCCTGGACCTGGCCCTCGTCCGTGACGTCACAGTTGGCGACGCCCACCGCACCCATCTCCTCGGCCGTCTGTTTGGCCGAGTCTGCATCGATGTCGCTGACCACGACCCGGGCGCCGCGCTGCGTGAACAGCGTCGCGATCGCCTTGCCGATCCCGGCACCGGACCCGGTGATGAAGACCCGCTTACCCTCGAGCTCGGGCATCTCTTCCTCTCCTCTCACGTCGATCAGGGGTGGGCCCCGCTGCGCGGAACCGTCGGGTGGAACATCGATGTCGGCTCGGCGCCGTCGAAAGCCGGTCAGCTGGCCTCGACCTTGGGCAGGATCTCCTCCTTCAGCCGCTTGAGGTCATCGAGCGTCTTCGAGACCGGCACGTCCACGAACGGCGGCCAGATCATCGGCATGGTGAGCCCGGCCTCCTTGTAGCGCTTGAGGCGGTCCGTGATCTGCCCGGCGGTACCCACCATGAGGTTGGTGACCTTGCCGTTCGGCGACTGATCGGTCTCCTCGTCGGTGATGACGGTCCACAGCATGCTGCTGATGTCCAGCTCGTCGACGGAACGAGAGCTCCCGAGCTCCTCGAGCTCGCGCTGGATGGCAGCGCGCCACCCCTGGATGTCCTCGGGCGAGTCCTGGATCCCGATCCAGCCCGACAGGTTGTACGTGGCGATCCGGCTCGCCGAGCGCTTCGGATCCTTGAGGCCACTGAAGTAGATCGGCGGGTGCGGCTTCTGCACCGGCTTCGCCCCGAACCCGCACTTGCCGAAGTCGGCGAACTCGCCGTGGTACTCGAAGTGCTCGTTCTGCCAGATGCCCTGCATGATCTCGATCGTCTCGCGCACATGCTTGTGGCGCTTCGGGAAGATGTGCGCGGCGCTCGCCGCCGCGAACTCCTCGGGCATCCAGCCGGAGCCGACGCCGACGTTGAGCCGGCCGGCGCAGAGGTGGTCGATGGTGGCCATCTCCGCGGCGAGGACGCCCGGCGAGCGGTACGGCGTGTCGATGATGCTCATGCCGATCCGGACCTTCGACGTTTTCGCGGCGAGCCACGGGATGAGCGGCATGCCCTGGAGCCACTCACCCCGTGAGGACACCGGCAGCGCCTTGGGCAGCCCCGGCATCATCCCGAACGAGTACTGCAGCTCCTCGCGGTCGGAGGCTTCGGGGACGACGATCCGGTCGAGCGTCCACACCGAGTCGAAATCGAGTTCCTCGGCGAGCGCGGTGAGGTCCTCGAGCTCCTTGACGGTCACCTTGTCGCGGAAGTTCGGCAGGTAGAGGGCGAGCTTCATGATGCGGACTCCTTGCGGCGTTCGGGTAGCGAGCGGTGATTCCGTTGGCGCCCCGCGAGTGTGAGGCGAATTTCCGTCTTGAGGACCTTGCCGACGGTCGAGCGGGGAAGATCGGCCCAGATCTCGACCTGCTTGGGCGCCTTGACGCTGCCGATGCGCTGCTTGACGAAGGCAATCAGCTCGTCGACGTCGATCGCGGTGTCGGGCCGGAGCTGGATCACGGCAGCGACCCGTTCGCCCCACTTCTCGTCGGGCAGGCCGATCACCGCGCAGTCGCGGACGGCGTCGTGGGCCATCAGCGCCTGCTCGACCTCGGCGGAGTAGACGTTGAACCCGCCGGTGATCACCATGTCCTTGGCGCGGTCGACGATGTACAGGTAGCCGTCCTCGTCGAGGAAACCGATGTCGCCGGTGTGGTGCCAGCCGTGGGCGGACGCCTCGGCCGTGGCCTCGGGGTTGCGGTAGTAGCCGACCATCACCAGCGAGCCCCGGACGCAGATCTCCCCCCGCTCCCCGCGCGGTACCGGCAGGCCCTGCCGGTCGAGGATCGCCACCGTGACCAGCGGCGAGGGTCGGCCGGCGGAGGACAGCCGGGCGGTGTTGATCGACCCGTCGGGCAGGCGATGCTCGGCCGGAGACATCGTCGAGATCATCATCGGGGCCTCGGACTGCCCGAAGAGCTGCGCCATCGGCCCGATGCGGTCGAGCGCCTCGGCCAGTCTGGCCGCCGATATCGGCGCCGCGCCGTACCAGAAGCACTGCAGCGACGACAGATCCGTGCTGTCGAGCGCCGCATGGCCGAGAACCATGTAGATCAGCGTCGGCGGCAGGAAGGTGTGGGTGACCCGGTGCCGCTCGATCAGCTCCAGGAACCGGCCGATGTCGGGCTTCGCCATGATCACGACCTCCCCGCCGCGGGCGAGGATCGGGAAGCACAGCACTCCGGCAGCGTGGGTCAGCGGGGCCTGCGCCAGGTACACCGGACGCCCCTCGAAGGGGTAGCTCATCAGCGTGATCGCCGACATCGCCTCGATGTTGCGATCGGTGAGCATCACCCCCTTGGGACGCCCCGTGGTGCCACCGGTGCCGACCAGCGCCACCACGTCCTCGGGCTGCATGGCCTCGGCGCAGGGATCGTCCCGGGCCGCGTCGAGCCAGGAGTCGAAGGCCTGCGCCAGGTCTCCACCGTCGTCCGCTCCGTCGCCGAGCCGGACGAGCGTGGTCAGTTTCGGAAGCTCCGGGACGATCGCGGTGACCAGTTCGTCAAAGGCCGGCTGGAAGATCAGTGCGGAGCAGTCGAACAGGTCGAGCAACTCCGCGTTCTCGCCTGCCGCGTTGCGCGGGTTGATCGGGCACCACACCGCACCCGCCCGGGCGATGCCGAAGACGCAGGAGAACGCGGTCGGGTCGTTGGCCGAGAGGATGCCGACCTTGTCCCCGGGCTCGACGCCCGAGCGCCGCAGTGCCCTGGCAACCGCGTGGGAGAGCTCGACGACCTCGCCGTACGACAGCGAGGTCCCGTCGAGGGTCAGGCAGGGCGCCTCGGGACCCAGGGAGGCGCCCTTGTCCAGGTAGAAGGTCAGCGACATCGTCGGCTCTCGATCTTCGTCGGCGCCACTGTGACAGGCCCGACAATGGCCCGATTTTGGACGGCTGTCAAGATTTCTTTGGACAGATGGTTAGGAAACCACCCGGTGGGTATGGTTGGCCCATGTCCAACACAGCCGCCGTGCGGCTGCGGTCCCGCGTCGACAAGTTCGAAGATCGCCGCCGCGAACTCGCCGACGCGGCGCTGGCGACCCTGGCGGATCTCGGCTACGCGCGCACCAGCCTGCGCACGATCGCGGACAACACGACGTTCTCCCACGGCCTCCTGCACTACTACTTCGCCGACAAGAGCGACCTGATCACCTACTGCGTGCGGCGCTACAAGGACGCCTGCGTGCAGCGGTACGAGGGCCTCGTCGCCGAGGCGGCTACGCCCGACGAGCTCGCCGCAGCCTGCGGGAAGGGGCTGGCCGCCACGCTCGTTGACGCCCCGCTCATGCATCGGCTCTGGTACGACCTGCGCTCGCAGTCCCTGTTCGAGGAGGCGTTCCGCGACGACGTCGCGGAGATCGACGACAGCCTGCAGGAGATGATCTGGCGCCTCGTGCGCGCCTACGCCGACCTCACCGGCGCCGAGCCGACCTGCTCGCCTTCCGCGGCCTACGCGATGTTCGACGGGCTGTTCCATCAGGCGCTGCAGCGCTACCTCGCGGGCTCGGCGACAGCGCTCGACGACCTCCGTCGCAGCTGCCGAGACCTGCTGCCCCGACTCTTCGTCTGACGGCCGAGCGCATCGTCGTTGCCGGCGTCCGGCGAGGGCGAGGCAACGTCGACCGTCATGCGGAACCGGGCAGCTGCAAACCTCTGGCCTGCGGAATGGTGGAGCCGTCGTGGGGGGTCGAACCGCGGACCTACGCCGATCGCGCGGAGGAGGAACCGGCCCGCGCGGCTCGATCAGCCCGTCGAGCATGGCACGAAGAGGCGCGATGTCACCGCGGTGAGCATGCTGGGACGCTCGCGCGTTCTCCTCCGGGTCCATCAGCGTCCACCTCAGCCGCCACCCGGCGTCCGTCGCGAGCTGCGCCAGGAACGCCCGCTGCGTGCGACCGTTGCCCTCCCGGAAGGGATGCAACGCGTTGACGTCGGCGAACAGGTCCGCCAACTCATCGACGAACCGCGCACGACCCATGCCGCGCAGGAACCCGTTGCCCGCCACACGACCGAAGACATCCGCGGCGAAGGACTCGATGAACTGCGGCAGGCAGAACACATCACCTTTGCCGATCACCACCGACCGGAGCTCGCCCGCCCAGTCGTAGACATCCCCGAGGATGAAGCGGTGGAACGCCTGCACGTGCGCGAGGTCGTAGCCTCCCGGGATCGGCACCTCCTGCAGCTCCACCAGCCGCAGCGCGGTGAGCTCCGCCTCGACCTGCTCCAACTCCTCCGGATCAACGATCCCGAGACGGTTCCGCAGCAGCCCGTGCTCGACGTCGAAGTACGGATCAGCGGCACTCACCGGCGATAGCGGGCCAGCACCTGCTCACGCGCCTGCGCCGTCGACAACCGTCCCTCGGCCACAGCATCGAGGCGAGCCAGACCCTCCGCACTCGGCTGGATCCCCTCCGCCCCAACCGACGCCAGAGCCTCGCCGACCGCCTCACGGCGTCCCGCCGCCGCGACGAGCTGCTCGTAATGCTCCACCGACATCACCACCGCCTCGGCACGGCGATGAGCACCGACGAACACCGGCTCCGCCCCCGGCTCCTGCACCCGGCGAAGAGCCGCCGCAAGACCCGCACGGAACTCCCGGAACGACAGGACTTCAGGAGGCTGCACGAACACCAGCGTACCCGGATGCGTACACACTCGCGTACACGAACTCAGTCTCTCCCTCAGTCCGTCCGAGCAACGCACTCGTCGTGGCATGAGTTCGTCATGCCACGACCTCCCGACCGAAATCGATCACTCCAGCCCTCTTGATCAGGGCCTACATAGGCCAGCGACCAGGCGAAACAGCGTTTCGGCGAGTGCGCCGGGTCAACCGAACGTAACGCACAGAGAAAAACAGTCGCAGGGCTCTGACCTACGGAAATAGTGGAGCCGCCTTGGGGAGTCGAACCCCAGACCTACGCATTACGAGTGCGTCGCTCTAACCGACTGAGCTAAGGCGGCAGGTGGTGCGGGGCCCAGTGTAGCGACCACCCCTCGGCGCTTCGGCGCCCGGTCCGTTCGGCACGGCGCTCAGCCGCGGTGCAGCGAGATCAGCATGTTCTCGACGGCGATCTCGGGTTTGACGTTGGCATTGAGTGCCTCGCGGCACGCCAGGACGGCCTCGAGCCTGCGCAGCGCGGACTCGGGACTCCACTCCCGGGCAGCGCGCCGCACGTCGTCCTCGCGGTCCGGGTTGGCCAGCGCGACGCGGGCCCCGCTGCCGGCTACCAGGACGTCCCGGAAAAAGCTGGCAAGGTCGATGATCGTGCGGTCGAGGGCGTCGCGCTGGTTGCGGGTGCTGCGCGACTTCTGACGCTTCTCCAGCTCGCGCTCCGCCGCCTTGGCGCTGCGGGCCGCGGCCGCGACCCCCTTGCCGACGCCGCCCGCGCCCATCGCGACCGCGAGCTCCTCGCGCTCCGCGGCATCGCGGGACTCGGCGATCTCCGCGGCCTCGGCCTTGGCCGCTCGGACCAGCGAGTCAGCGAAGGCAAAGGCGTCACCGAGACCGTGCAGGCGCAGCGGAAGGTCGAGCGCCTCGGCGCGACGCTGCCGCGCCTCCGGGTCACGTGCGAGCCAACGTGCCCGGCCCACGTGCCCACCTGCCACCGCGGCGGCCCACCGCGCGGTCTCCACGTCGATACCGTCCCGCTCGACGAGCACCTCGGCGACCGCCTCGGGCGAGGGCGTCCGCAGGGGGATCGGACGGCATCGCGAACGGATCGTGATCGGCACATCCTCGGGATGATCGGACGGCGCGCACAACAGGAAGACCGTATGCGGCGCCGGCTCCTCAATGGCCTTGAGCAGCGCATTCGCGGCGCGCTCACCAAGCCGGTCGGCGTCGGAGATGATCAGGATCTGCCATCGCCCGGTGCTCGGGCTGCGCGCCGCGAGCTGGACCAGCGTGCGCATCTCGTCGACCTTGATCGACAGCCCCTCGGGCACGACCTCGCGGACGTCGGCGTGGGTGCGGGCCAGCACCGTGCGGCACACGCTGCACGCACCACAGCCCTGCTGGGGGCACTGCAGCCCCGCGGCGAAGGCGCGCGCCGCCACCGACCGGCCCGAACCGGGCGGACCGGTGAACAGCCAGGCATGGGTCATCGCCGCGGGATCTCGCACCGCGGCGCTCAGCTCGGCCACGACCGCCGGCTGGCCGACGACATCGCGCCACACGCTCACGACAACGTCCTGGTGTCCGGGCCGACCGGCGGCGGTTCCGCGACGCGCGGCCCACCGAGAACCGAGCTCAAGCCCGCGAAGACCCGCTCGGCGACCTCCTCGGGCGAGCCGTCTGCATCGACGACGACGTAGCGGTGCGGTTCGGCCGCGGCCATCCGGGTCAACAGCCGCTGGACCCGGAGGTGCTCCTCGCCGGCGACGCCGCGGCTCTCCCGGGGATCGGCCGCCTCGGAGGTCGGCGCGCGGTCCAGCAGCACCGAGATGTCGGGCCGCAGCCGTCCGGTCGCCCAGGCGGCGAGGCTCTCCAGCTCACCCTGGTCGAGCTCGGCGTCCATCCGGTCCGCGGCCACGCCGAACTGAGCCAGCGGGCTGGCCAGGAATCGGTCGACCACGACGATGGCGCCCACGGCCAGGGCCGGGCGGATCACTCGTTCGACGAGGTCGGCACGCACCGCCGCGGCCGCCAACGCCTTGGCCCGGGCCCCGAACAGGTTGGCCTCGCGGGTGGCCGCGGCCCACCGAGCGTGATCGCGCTCGTCATGATCGGGTTCGACGACGAGATGACCCTGCGCACGCAGGGTCGCGACCAGCCGTCCGGCCTGTTCGGTGGTCTCCGCGGCCGTCGCGCCCTCCACGGCGATCAGCACCCCGGTACCCGTCCTTCGATCGCCACGGCGCAGCGCCGCCAGCAGATCCGGCAGCAACGGTTCGGTGCGCCGATCGTCCATCTGACGGTAGGCGAGCGCGCCGACCGCCGCGGCGACCAGGCCGCCGGCCAGCATCACCGTGCGGGTGCCGTCGATCAGGAACGGGTAGCCGAACACCTCGATCTGGTGCGCGTTGACCAGTCCGACGATCAGCGGAACCACGGACATCGACCCGAGCAGCACGATGCGCACCAAGGACTGCACGAACGCGACGACGCGGCCGCGGACCTCGTCCGCGACCTGCGCGCCGATGATCGTCAGACCGGTGAGGAACGCGATCCCGGCGAACCCGCCGACCAACGCCACCGCGATGATCGCCAGGAACAGATGCGGAGCCAACGCGACGAGCGACAGCGAGAGCCCGGCCGCGACGATCGCGGCGCCGAACAGCCGGTTGTGCGGGAGCCGCCGCGCCAGCCGCGGCGCCGAGCCCATCCCGACCGCGAGGCCGACGAAGATCGAGACGAACAGCACGCTGTACGCCGCGTCGCCGCCGCCGAGGCTCGCCGAGTACAGCTTGGCCGACGCGATGACCGCGCCGCCTGCCGCGAACGCGCCGATGATGCCGATGACGAGGCCGCGGATCAGCGGGGTGCTGCCGACGAAGCGGAAACCCTCGCGCAGCAGCTGGACCAGGCCCGGCGCCTCCTCGTGGCGCGCACCCCCGCGCCCGGAGATCTCCTTGATCCGGAACCAGACGGTGACCGCGATGAGCAGGTAGGCCGAGCCGTTGATGATCAACGCCACGTAGACGGTGATCAACGGCGACGTGTGGTTGATCAGCGATCCGGCGCTCGATATCACCGTGAACAGCCCGGAGGCGGTGATCACCGCGACGCCGTAGGTCATCACGAGCGCAAGCTGGTTGGCCGTCTCGATCTGGTCGGGCCGGCGCAACAGGTTCGGCACCGACGCGTCCTTCGCCGGAATCCAGAACAGCGCGCAGATCTCGATCAAGAAGGTGGCGGCGAACAGCCACCACAGCGACCCGACGAGCGGGATCGAGATGAACAGACCGAATCGCAACACATCGCAGACGACCATGACGCGGCGCCGGTCGAACCGGTCGGCGAGCGCGCCCGCCAGCGGCCCGAGCAGCAGGGCCGGCAGCAGCTTGGTCGCCACGACGCCACCGAGCGCGAAGCTCTGCGCCTGGTAGCCGGTGGTCAGCTGGGTGGCCAGCGAGGTCAGCGCGAGCAGCGACAGCCAGTCACCCGTCGCTGCCACCGCCGTGACCAGCCAGAGCCGCCGAAACGCCGGGATCGCCAGGACGCTGCGGACGCGGTGCGACGTCGGCGGGGATAGCGCAGGCCCGCCGGGCGGAGCGGTCTCGGGATGGATCGCTCCTCACCTCCTCGGCGACGCCGACCGGCTACCGGGACCAGGGCCACCACCGTCAGTAGGCGATGGCCATGCGCCATCAGGGTAGTCGTCGCCGGCCGACCCGCAGCGGGTCGGGCGGTTCGCGAAGCTCAGCCGGCTCTCAGCCACGGAGCAGGGCCACGACCATCTGCACGAAGATCACCACGAAGACCGCCGTGAAGAACAGGTTGAACAGCCGGGAGCCAACCCGTCCGCGGGTATGCCGGGACAGACCGAGGATGCTCGGCTCGGCCTCGACCCGAGGGCGGTAGGTCATGATCGGCGTTTCGGCGGAGGCCGCCGCGGTGGGCGCGGTTCTCGGCTCCGAAATGACGATCTTGTGGGAGGGTGCGGCCGGCCGGACACCGGGGGGCGCCGCCGGCCGGGTGGCGGCGTCCGGCACGCCCTGCCCCGGCTGCTCAACCGCCGGCGGCCGCGCGACGCCGGCCGGGTCCGCCTCGCCGGTCCCGTCGGGGCCGAACAATGCGTCGATCTGATCGTCGCCTTCCCCCATGCCGCGGATGGTAGATGCCGGCTCAGCCCGGTGGCAGCGCCGCGCGGCGGCGTGTCCGGGCGGTCACCCACACCCACGGCCTCGGCACGCTCACCCCGGCGGGGCACCACCGTTGGGCGAACCCTCCCCGTTGGGCGGGCTCCCGCCGTCGGGCGGAGCGGGCTCGCCACCAGGCGGCGACTCACCGCCCTGCCCCGGATTACCATCGGGCGCCGGTTCGCTGCTCGGGGCGGGCGGCGGGGCGGGCACGGTGCCGCTGCTGACCTGCAGCACGATCGTCTCGCCGGGCAGCGCGGTGCCACGCGGGTTCTGACCGACGACGGTCCCCCGCGGAGCCAGGTTGTCGACCGTGCGGGTCGAGACCGTCCACCCGGCCCGTTGGAGGATCGCGCGCGCGTCGTTCATGCCGCGACCGACGACATCGGGGACCCGGGACTCCGCACCACCCTGCAGATAGCGGTCCTCGGTCGGTGGCAGCGGCAGGACCGGCTGACCCTCGAGGATCGGCTTGATCGCGCTGAACCACGTCTGCGCCGGTGTCTTCCCGCCGAAGATGGTCCCGCTGCGGCAGGCGTACGGCGCGCCGCCGCCGTCACACAACGGCTTGGGCGACCGCGAGTTGTCGAAGGTGATCACAGCGGCGGCCAGCTGCGGCACGGCTCCGACGAAGGCCGCCGACTTGTGCTCCTGGGTGGTCCCGGTCTTGCCGAGCATCGGCCGGTTCCAGCCGGCCGCGCGAGCGGCGGCGGCCGCGGTGCCGCTGATGTCGTCCTTGCTCAGCGCGTTGACCAGGGTGTTGGCCAGCCCCGGCTCGACGGCCTGGGTGCACGGCGCCTCGATGATCGAAACGGGCTTTCCCGACGCGTCGGTGATCGACTCGATCGGGCTGGGCGGACACCACTTGCCCGCGCTGTAGAGGGTCGCCGCGACGTTGGCGAGCTCCAGCGCGCTCGTCGGGCTCGCACCGAGGGTGAACGACGCCTGCTTCTGCTCCTTGGTCACCTCGGCGATCGAGCGGTCGGTCCGCCTGCCGGTCGCGGGGTCCACGAACGGCATGGTGGCCAGCGACTTCATCCCCAGCCGGACCGCCATGTCGACGACGTCGGGGATCCCGGTGAACTCCTCCAGCTTGATGAACGCGGTGTTCGGCGACGTCGCGAGCGCGTCGGTGAGGGTCATCCGCTCGGGGTAGCTACCGGCGTTCTGCACCGGAATCGGACGGCCTCCGCCGTCGAGGAAGATCGGCGAGGTGTAACCGCTGGGCGGGACGGCCAGCGAGTAGTTGATCCCGATCCCCTTCTCCAAGGCGGTGGCCGCGGTGAAGATCTTGTAGACCGACCCGGCCCCGAGGTTGACCGGCTCGTAGGGCAGCCCGTAACTCGTCTCCCACTTGTCGGCGTTCAGCCCGAACGTGCGGTTCGACCCCATCGCGAGGACCCGGTGCTTGTTCTGGCCCGGGGCCACGATCGACATCACGTTCGCGACGTTCGGCTGGGCCGGCGGCACCTTCTGGTCCAGCGCCGCCTTCATCTTCTCCAGCGCGGTGCGATCGAGCGTGGTTTTGATCGTGAAGCCGCCGCGGGTGAGCTGGTCGATCGGGAACCCCGCCTCGGTCAGGTACTCCACGACGTACTTGCAGAAGAAGCCGGCGTCGCCCGCGCCGATGCAGCCGTTGGGCAGGCTGCCCAGCGGAGTGATCACCCCCAGTGGGCTGGCCGCGGCCTCCTCCGCCTGCGCGTTGTTGATCATGCCCTGCTCGTGCATCTGGGCGATGACGAGGTTGCGCCGCTCCAACGCGGCCTGTGGGTGCGCGACCGGGTCGAACCCCGAGGTACTGCGCACCATCCCGGCGAGCAGCGCGGCCTGCGGCACGGTCAGCTTGTCGGGCGTGGTGCCGAAGTAGGTGCGCGCCGCGGCGGCGATCCCGTAGGCGCCGTTGCCCCAGTACACGATGTTCAGGTACCGGGTGAGGATCTCCTCCTTGCTCAGCGACCGCTCCAGCTGCAGCGCGATGCGCGCTTCCTTGAGCTTGCGGGCCGGCGTCTGTTCGGTGGCCTTGAGCCGTTCCGCCTCGGTCCTGGCCTCGACGTAGAGCATGTAGTTCTTGACGTACTGCTGCGACAGCGTCGAGGCACCCTGCACGACATCGCCGGACGCGGAGTTCGCGACCACCGCCCGGATCGTGCCCTGCCAGTCGACGCCCTGGTGCTGGTAGAAGCGCCGGTCCTCGATCGCGACGATCGCCGCCTTCATCGCCGGGGAGATCTCGTCGGCCGAGACCGAGGACCGGTTCTGGTCGAACAGGTAGGCGATCGGCCGGCCCTCGGCGTCGGTGAGCGTCGTGCGCTGCGGCAACCCGCCGTCCACGAGATCGCCCGAGGTGCTGTTGACGCTGTCACCGGCGTCGTTGGAGACCACGCCCGCCCACGCGGCGAAAGGGAAGACCATTCCAGCGGTCACGATGCCGGCCAGCACGCAGAACCCCAGAAGCAGTCCGATCGGCCGGACCAGATGCCGCGGAATGTTCACAACGCGTCAGGGTACGCGGAGTCCTGTTTCGGTCCCGTCAGGTCGCAACGGGGGAGGTTGAGTAGTTCCACACGGTTATCGGTGCAGCGGTGCACCGACAAGATCCTTTCCAAGCAGGGTCACCGACTCCGGCGGCCCGAAGGACGGACCGTGGGAGCCGAGATGACGGGCACCTGGAACTGGCGGGCAGCGGCGCGGTGCCGCACCCAGGACGCCGAGGGACTGTTCGTGACCGGAGCCGGGCAGCGAGACTCCCGCCGGTTCTGCTTCACCTGCCCGGTACGCACCGAATGCCTGGCGCACGCCCTCGACCAGCGGATCGAGTTCGGCGTCTGGGGCGGGATGACCGAACGCGAGCGCCGCGCGCTGCTTCGGACCAGGCCGACCATCCGGTCCTGGGCCCAGTTGCTCGGCCAGGCCCGGACAGCGCACTACGCAGCGACCGCCGCGACCGGGGACGCCAGGCGCACCTGCCTCCCGGCCGCGGTCCGCACCGCCTGGGCGACGGCGACGGGCACGGCCCGGACGGCCCGACCGACCCAGCAGGCCGAACTGACCGGGGGAAAGCCCCGGTGAGCGGTCACTGGGCCGCACCCGGCGTGGCGGACACGTCGTGCTCCGGGTACCCGTCGGCCACCAGCCGGGAGCCGATCTCGCGCAGCCCTTCGAGGTTGGCGATATCGCCCGCGACGGCGGGCACCCGGGCCACCGCGACCTCGGGATGGGCGCCGGCGAACCGGCCGAACAGCCGCTCCTCCCGCTCGGCGAGCTCGACCCGGTCGGCGTGCAACCGCAGCACCGCTGCGGCCAGCGGCGAACCGGTCGCGTTGTCCGCGGCATCGCGTGCCCTGGCCGCCGACAGCCGCGCCAGCACCGGATGCGTCCGGTTGAGAATGAGCCCCGCCAGCGGCATGTCCTCGGAGGACAGGCGGTCGACGAAGTACGCGGCCTCCCGCAGCGCATCCGGCTCCGGGGTGGCGACGACGACGAATGCGGTACCGGGCGAGCGCAACAGCGAGTATGTCGCCGTGGCGCGTTCCCGGAACCCGCCGAACATCGTGTCGAAGGCCTGCACGAACGCCGACGCGTCGGCGAGCATCGCGCCGCCGATGATCGTCGAGACGGCCTTGGCGAACATCTGGAACCCGACGCCGACCAGCCTGAGCAGACCCCGCCCGCCCGCGCGCGCCGGAGCGGACAGCAGCCGGATCATCCGGCCGTCGAGGAAGGTCGACATCCGCTGCGGGGCGTCGAGAAAGTCCAGCGCCGACCGTGACGGCGGGGTGTCGACGACGATGAGGTCCCAGTCGCCGGTCGCGGCGAGCTGACCGAGCTTCTCCATCGCCATGTACTCCTGCGTCCCCGAGAACGATGTGGAGATGGCCTGGTAGAACGGGTTGGCGATGATTTTCTCGGCCCGCTCCGGGTCGGCGTGCGCGTAGACCATCTCGTCGAAGGTCCGGCGCATGTCGAGCATCATCGCGTGCAGTTCCCCGTCGGCGTCGAGTCCGGCGACCCGCCGGGGCTCGTTGGAGAGTTCACCGATGCCTAGGGCCTGCGCCAGGCGCCGCGCCGGGTCGATCGTCAGCACGACGACCTTGCGGCCGCGTTCGGCCGCCCGCATCGCGAGCGCCGCCGAGGTGGTCGTCTTGCCGACCCCACCGGACCCGCAGCACACCACGATCCGGGTCGAGGCGTCGTCGAGCAGATCGTCGATCTTCAGCGGCGGGGACTGCTTCGGCGGGCTCACGCGGACGCCCCGCTGGTCTGCCGGACCTGGACGCCCTGGTCCACCAGCGCCTCCGCAAGCTCGTAGAGCGAACCGAGATCGACGCCACCGAGCAGGTGCGGGAGCTCGAGCCGAGGCAGCGGCTCGGCGAGCTCGGTGTCGAGCCTGGCCAGCGCGGCCGCCTCGGCGGCGACCCGCACGGCGTGTTCGACGGTCTCGGCCACCAGCCCGTCGACGACATCCGCGGGCAGGTCCAGCCCCGCCGCGACCAGTCCGCTGCGGACCCGGGCGGCGTCGACCCGACCGTCGGCGGCAGGGGCCACCGAGCGGTCCGGCAGCCACTGCTCCCGCACCTTGTTGACGATCAATGCTCCGGCCCGCAGGTCCGCGGCGTCGAGGTCGCGGACGGTGTTGAGGGTTTCGGTCACCGGAAGGTCCTCCAGCAGCGTGACCAGATGCACTGCGGTCTGCGGCGAGTGCAGCAACTGCACCACGCCTTCGGACTGGCTGTGGATCGGGCCGGCCTTCGCCAGATCCGCCATGGCCCGCGTGACGTCCAGAAAGGTGAGGACCCGCCCGGTCGGTGGCGCGTCGAGCACGACGGCGTCGTAGACGTAGCGCCCGTCGCGGCCGGTACGGGTCACGCACTCCTTGACCTTGCCGGTGAGCAGCACGTCCCGCAGGCCGGGGGCGAGGGTCGTCGCGAACTCGATCGCTCCCATCCGCCGCAGGGTCCGACCGGCCATGCCGAGCCGGTAGAACATCTCGAAGTACTCCAGCAGCGCCTCTTCGACGTCCACGGCGAGCGCGCGGACCTCCCCGCCACCGGGGGCCACCGCGATCCGCCGTTCCTCGTAGGGCAGCGGGGCGGTGTCGAAGACCCGGGCGATGCCCTGGCGACCCTCGACCTCGACCAGCAACGTCCGTTTCCCGCCGGTGGCCAGGGCGAGCGCGAGTGCTGCCGCGACGGTCGTCTTGCCCGTCCCGCCCTTGCCGGACACGACGTGCAGTCGGACGCCGGAGAACGCCGCGGGCCAGCTGGGGACGGTCACGGCTCCAGCCTACGGTCGGCGCCGCCTCCCGGCCCGTCCTACCGGGCCGAGAGGGTCAGGGGGCGAGTGGGACGCGCGGCGGCGCCCACTACAGTCAGGCGGCATGAGCTCACCCGGCGTCACCCGGTGGGAGTATCTCACCGCACCGTTACTGATCCACAACACCAAGGCGATCCTCGACAACTTCGGTCGGGACGGCTGGGAGCTGGTCACCGTCACCTCCGGGGCCAACCCCGAGCAGCTGGTGGCCTTCTTCAAGCGTCCGGTCCAGGGCGGCTGAGCGTGGGGACGCCTAGCGACCGGCTCAAGGAACTCGGTATCGCGCTGCCGTCGGTCACGGCCCCGGCGGGGGCCTACGTCCCGACCCGACGCGCCGGTTCGTTGGTGTTCACCGCCGGGCAGCTGCCGTTCGTCGACGGTGCGCTGCTCGCCACCGGGAAGGTCGGCGCCGAGGTCAGCGCCGAGGACGCCCGCGACCACGCCCGGGCCTGCGCGCTGAACGCACTCGCGGCCCTCGACGCCCTGGTCGGCATCGATGCGGTCACCGGCGTGGTCAAGGTCGTGGGATTCGTGGCGTCCGCGCCCGGGTTCAGCGGCCAGCCCGGCGTGGTCAACGGCGCATCGGACCTGCTCGTCGAGGTCTTCGGGGAGGCGGGCCGGCACGCGCGCTCCGCCGTCGGCGTCGCGGAGCTTCCGCTGAACGCCCCGGTCGAGGTCGAGCTGATCGTCGAGGTTGCGTGATGGAGTCGGGGGCCGACCGCGCCTGCCACGAGCTGCTCCTGCGGCTGGCCGGTCGGCTTCCCGACGAGCCGCTGTGGCGGCTGCGCGACTGGCTCGCGGCCGGTGGCCGGTCGGCGGTGGGGGCGACCCTGCCGCGGGCGTTGCTGCGTAACCGGGTCGGGCTCACCGCCGCCGAGCGCGACCTGCTGGTCCAGGCCGTCGGTGGCTGGGGCGCCCCACGCCGGTTGCTCGACGCCGTGCTCCCGGTCCAGGCGCCGGAGGCGCACACCACCGAGTTCCGGGCCGACACCCTCGTTCCCGACGTCGCCGCGCTGTGTGTCCTCGCGGTCGCGCGGGGCGAGGCCGGGGTGCGCGAGGTGCGCCACACCCTGCGGCTCGGCCCGCGGTGGGAGCAGCGGGTCGTGCTCGTGCTGGGCGCCGACCGCCCGTGGACGCTGACCGGCTCGCTGCAGCGGCTGCTGCGTGCGCACGGCGACCGCACCCCCTGTGTCGAGGTCCTGCCCGGCGGCCTCGAGCCCACCCTGTACCACCAGGCCGCGATCGCCGGGTCCACGCTGCTGTGGGCGGCCGCAGGCGAGCCCACCCCCGCGGCGCCGGTCGGCGCATCCACCTCTGCGTGACCCGGAGCGAGCTGAGCGAAGGAGGTTCCGTGGCCCGACCCGGGACTTCGGCCCTGACGATGCACGAACTGCTGCTCGCTCTGGCCGGCAGGGTCGACGACGACCTGCTCGCCCTTTGCCGGGAGCTGGTGGCGATCGGCGAGGACGCGCAGGCCCTGGAGCTGCTCACCGCGACCCTCATCGCCGACCGCACCGTCCTGCCGCCGCAGGTCCGGGCGTCCGTCGCCGCGTTCGGACAGAGCCTGCGGATCGGGCTCGACGCCGAACGGGAGCTGCCTGCGGGGCGCCGGGAGAACGGCACGACACACCGCTTCGACCCCGACGCCGGAGGCCGCGGCGCGACGACCCGCATCGGGTCGGTGCTCGCCGGGGCAGCCCACCGGCCTCCCGGCTGCCGGACCTGGCTCACCTGGCGGATCACACCTGCCGGATCCGCGCCGGGCCCACTGCCCCACCCCGTGGTGCTGGTCGAGATCGCCGCGGAGGTCGCGTTCGAGGAGCACCTCGCGGACGTCCTCGCCTATCGGCTCGCGGCCGTCCTCGACCGAGCGGGCGCAGCCGCGTCCGTCGAGGTGTTCGTGGCCGGAACGGTGCTGCCCAGCTACCACGCCGCGGCACTGAGCTCCGCCCGCCCGGTGCCCGACGCGGCCCCGCACCGGCCTGCGCACCTGCGTGCCCGTTCGGGGCCACCGCAGCCGCGGCCGTTGCCCGCCCCGGATCGGGTGTCCTCGATCGACACATCCACCCCACGTCCGGCGCCGGAACGGCATCCGGCTCCCCGGTTCGCTGCCGATCCGGTTGCGCTGGACGGACCCACCACCGGGCTGCGGATCGGAGCGGCCGGGCCACCCACCGTCCAGCTCCAGCCGCCCACCGTGCCGACCGTGCCCGCGGTGCCGACCGGGCCCACCACGGGCGCGCCGTCGGCCACCGAGGCTTCCGGGGAGAACGACGCGCCCGCTTCGACACCGCCCGTTGACACCGAGGTCGGCGAGGAGGCCGGCGCGGGACCCCTCGGCGAGCTTCCGGACCCGCTCACCGGGCCGCTGCGCCAGCCGTTGCTCGACCCGTTGCTCGATCCGACGTCGGCACCCGAGCCGCAGGTCGGAGCCGAGACCCCGGTCCCGGCGGAGCCGGAACCGCCGATGCCCACCGAGCCGCCGCGGCCCTGGGCCGACGAATGGGCCTCGGGCGAGTGGGCCTTGCCCGTGCCGCCGGTGGCAGCAGGGGCCGAACCCACCGCGAACGGGATCGCCGAGGACGATCACGCCGAGGACGTTGCCGCCGCCGACGGGCAGACCGGCCACGGGTCCGGCGAGGGCGACCGGCTCACCGACACCCCACCCGTCGAGGATCGCGCGGAGCCGACCACAGCCGATCCGGGCCGCGCCGATTCCGATCAACCCGATCCGGACCGGACCGATCGTTCCCAGCCGGTGAACGGGCCGGCCGCGCCGCGTCCGGTCCGGCGGCGAGGGCCCCATCTCGCACCCGGCGGGCCGTTCGAGCCGCCGGACGGTCGGCGGCGGGCTCGGCACCGCTCGGAGCCGGACCCCGAGGAGGCGCAGGACGCCGCAGCACCGTCCGCCGACGGCCCCGGCGAGGCGCCGGAGTCCGCCGCGGATCCGACGGTGACACTGAGTGAGGCCGAGCGTTCGCTCCTTCACCAGCTGCGTGCCGAACTGAACGCACGCGAGCGGTCTCCGCGCCGGCACGACTCGACCAACGGGTTCACCCCGCCGCCCTCGATCGGCCCACCCGAGATCGACAACTGAGCAGCCTCGCCCGGCCGTCGTTCCGCGGTGGGGTCCGGGCACGCTGAACCGTGCCGCCGGCGCACGACCGTCGCGCCACGTGTCGGCCGCGTCCCCCGGGCCTGGCGCGTATCGGGTCCGACAGACCGTGTTCGCCATCACCGCGCGATGGTCGGCCAATCAGTTACCGTCAGCCGCGTGAGCATCGGAGCCGTAGAGCCGCGGGAGCCTGCGGCGCCGCGTCCCGCGGCGACCGTTCTGTTGGTACGCAACGCACCCGAGCCTGCGGCCGGTCGTACGCCGCTTCAGGTATTCCTGCAGCGACGGGTCACCGGGATGGCATTCGCCGGTGGGATGACGGTGTTCCCCGGCGGCGGCGTCGACCCCGACGACCGACCGGCCCCGGCGCGGTGGACCGGTCCAGGCCCCCGCTGGTGGGCCGAACGGCTGGGCTGCCCTGACGAGCTCGCCGGTGCGCTGGTCCACGCCGCCGTGCGGGAGACCTTCGAGGAGTGCGGGGTGCTGCTCGCCGGGCCGGCCGACGGGGGCCCACTCGATCCCGAGGTACTCACGCAGGGACGCGCAGACGTCGTCGCCGGCAGGCGGACCTTCCGCGAGCTGCTCGCCGCCGCCGACCTCGCCGTGCGCGCCGACCTGCTGCGCGGCTGGGCCCGCTGGATCACGCCGGAGTCCAGCCCACGGCGTTACGACACCTTCTTCTTCGCCGCGACGGTCCCCGACGGCCAACAGGCCGACGGTGCGACGACCGAGGCGGTCGAGGCGAGCTGGTGGCATCCGGAGGATGCGCTCGCGCAGTGGCGCGACGGCGCGATCCAGCTGATGCCGCCCACTCTCCGGACGTTGCGGCAGATCGCCGAGTACCCCGACACCGGCGGTGTCCTCGCCGCCGCGGACCAGCAGCCGATCGAGCCGGTCATCCCGAAGGTGGTTCGCCGCGGCGACGACATCGTCGTCGTGGTGCCGGGCGACCCCGACTACCCGCTGGCCGTCGACCACCTGAGCCCGGCGGTTCGGCCATGACGGCTCGGCATCCCGCCTATGGCGTGCTGCGCGAGGTCACCCCGCTCGCGTCAGTGCTGCTGGCCGAGAACCCGTCGCCGATGACGTTGGAGGGCACCAACACCTGGGTGCTGCGCGCACCGGGCGTCGAGGAGTGTGTGATCGTCGATCCCGGTGAGGACGACGAGACACACCTGCGTCGGGTGGCCGCGCAGGGCCCGGTCGCGCAGATCCTGCTCACCCATCACCATCGCGACCACGCGGGCGGCTCCCGCAGGCTCGCCGAATGGGTGGGGGCGCCGGTGCGGGCGCTCGACCCGTCACTGGTGCTGGGCTCCGAGGCATTGGCCGACGGCGCCGTCGTCGCGGCGGCGGGGCTGGAGATCCGGGTGCTCGCCACCCCCGGCCACACCGCCGACTCGATCTGCCTGCTCCTGGACGGCCCGGACAACCCGGCCCCGAGCGTGCTGACCGGCGACACGATCCTCGGCCGCGGCACGACGGTGATCGCGCATCCGGACGGAGCACTCGGCCCCTACCTGAGCTCCCTGGCGCGCCTGGCCGAGCTGCCGGAGCGCACCGCAGTGCTGCCCGGGCACGGCCCGGAGCTCGCCGACGCGCCGAGTGCCGCCACGACCTATCTGGCGCACCGCGAGGAGCGGCTCGCCCAGATCCGCGACGCGCTGGCTCGGCTCGGCTCGGACGCGACAGCACGCGAGGTGGTCGAGATGGTCTATGCCGACGTCGACCCGGCGCTGTGGGGCGCCGCGGAGTGGTCGGTCCACGCCCAGCTGGACTACCTGCGTACCTGACGTCCGGGCGTCAGCGGGCCCGGCGGGCCAGTCGCTCCGGCTCGAGGATCAGCACGCTCTTGCCCTCCAGCCGCAGCCAGCCACGGTGCGCGAAGTCGGCGAGCGCCTTGTTCACGGTCTCCCGGGAGGCGCCGACCAGCTGTGCGATCTCCTCCTGCGTGAGGTCGTGGGTGACCCGCAGCAGGCCCGACTCCTGCGATCCGAACTGGCGCGCCAGCTGCAGCAGCGATTTCGCCACGCGACCAGGAACGTCGGTGAAGATCAGGTCCGCGAGCATGTTGTTCGTCCGGCGCAGCCGACGGGCCAGCACCCGCAGCAACTGCTCGGCGATCTCGGGCCGCTTGCCGATCCACTCCCGCAGCGCGACGCGGTCCATCGTGAAGGCGCGCACCTCGGTGACCGTCGTCGCGGTCGACGTTCGGGGTCCCGGATCGAAGATCGAAAGCTCACCGAACATGTCCGACGGGCCCGCCACCATCAGCAGGTTCTCGCGCCCATCCGCGGACTTGCGCCCGATCTTCACCTTGCCGCTACCGATGATGTAGAGCCGATCACCGGGCTCGCCCTCGGCGAAGATGATGTGACCGCGTGGGAACTCGACCGGCTCCAGCGACTGCGCCAGCACCTCGGCAGCTTGCGGCTCCACGCCCTGGAAGATCCCTGCGCGGATCAGAACATCGTCCACATTCCCGCTCCTCGTCCATCCGGCGCGCCCTGGCAACGGATCATCGGCGCGCTAGTCTAGGCGTTACTGCCTGTCCAGCTACGACGAGGTCCCGTCCACGGTGAGCCGGAGCATGCCAGTCGCGCGCGCTCGGCGCGACCCATCTCCCCGCAACGACCCGATCCGTTACGAGGGGATCCTCGTTCGGCGCGCCGAACGGCGATGACCCGGTGCCCGGTTACGCAACCGGAACAGCTCCAGCGCTCGGGCCGTGCCCTGCCGGAAGAGCGCGCGCACCTCGTCGGGGCGAGGTCGTTGGAGCAGCTCATCGAGCTCGTCCTGACGGAGAGTGGCTTCCCGCAGTCGGGACTCGACGCGCTCCATGCCGAGCGCGAAGAACATCACCAGCAGCGGCACGAGGACGGACAACCAGGCAGTCATGTCGGCACCGATGATTCCGCACCCGTTCGAGGCATGCTCACCGGGGGCCCCGATCCGTCGCGCCCCGATACCTATTCGTGACCTGACCTGCGCGTCACCCGCTGTCGGCGAGCGCCCGTAGGCTCGACGGCGTGAGCAATCCCGTCCGGACCCTTCCCGACCGGCGCAGTGCGGCCCGGCTCGCCGCCCGGATCGCCGCCGGGGAGAGCCGCCTGGGCCGGGCCCGGCGCGTGGGCCGCATGCTGCGCGCGCTGGCCGTCGCCTACCCCGACGCGCGCTGCGAGCTCGACTTCACCAACCCGCTCGAACTCGCGGTCGCCACGATCCTGTCGGCGCAGTGCACGGACAAGCGGGTCAACGAGGTCACCCCAGCGCTGTTCACCCGTTATCCGGCCGCCGTCGACTATGCCGAGGCCGACCGGGCCGAGCTCGAGGAGCTCATCCGGCCCACCGGCTTCTTCCGCAACAAGGCGACGGCGCTGATCGGGCTCGGACAGGCCGTCGTCGAACGCCACGGCGGGCGGTTGCCGAACACCCTCGACGAGCTGGTGAAGCTGCCCGGGATCGGCCGCAAAACCGCCAACGTCATCCTGGGCAACGCCTTCGGTATCCCCGGGATCACCGTCGACACGCACTTCGGCCGACTCGTCCGGCGCTGGGGGTGGACCACGCTGGACGACCCGGTGAAGGTCGAGCACGCGGTCGGGGCGCTGGTTCCCAAGCGGGACTGGACGATGGTCTCGCATCATGTGATCTACCACGGCCGCCGGGTCTGCCACGCCCGCAAACCGGCCTGCGGAGTCTGCACGATCGCCGTCGACTGCCCGGCGTTCGGCACCGGGCCCACCGACCCGGCCCAGGCCGCCGTCCTGGTCAAGGGTCCGGAAACGGCCCATCTGCTGGCCCTGGCCGGTTTCGGCACCCCGGACGGCGACGGCGCGATGAGCACAGCGGTGGACGAGGGACCATGAGCCGGCACGGATCGGGACGATGAGCGCGAAGCTGACTCGGCCGTCGCGTTCCGAGATCGTCATCACCGTGGTCGTGGTGCTGCTCGCCGCGGTCGGGGTGTTCGCACTGTGGCCACGCAGCGGTACCGAACCGGCCGCCCCGCCCGCCGAACGCAGCGCGCCGGCGGAGGACAGCCTCACGTCGCTGCGCGCCGCCGCAGCGCTCGAACCCTGCCCGGCCGGGACCGGGGCGGGCAGTGGGCCGCTGGCCGGGGTGTCGGCGCCGTGCCTCGGCGCCGACGGTTCGGTCGACCTCGCCGCGGCGCTGGCCGGCCGTCCCGCGTTGCTCAACGTCTGGGCGTCATGGTGCGCGCCGTGCCGGGCCGAGCTACCGGTGCTCGCGGAGTACGCGGCCCGGCCCGGGGCCGTTCCCGTGATCGGCATCGATGTCCGGGACGACCCTCGGTCGGCGCTGTCACTGCTCGCCGACCTCGGTGTGCGGCTGCCCTCGGTGACCGATCCCGACGACGCCTTGCGCCGGGCGCTGACCCTGCCGCCCGCGCTGCCGGTGAGCTACGTCGTACGGGCGGACGGAAGCGTCGCGCTCGTCGACCCGCCGATCCCGTTCGCGACCGCCGACGACGTCGCCGCCGCGGTCGCGCGGCTCGGGGGGTCCGCATGATCCGGCCGGTCGGACTGCATCCCGAGCGCGCGCCGCGCTGGCTGGTGCCGCTGTTGGAGGGCGTGCGTGACGTCGATGCCGAGACGCTGAGCCGGCACCCCATCCCGCCGCCTGCGGGAGGCAGACGCGCGGCGGTGCTCATGCTGTTCGCCGAGGGCAACGGCGGGCCGGACGTGCTGCTCATGGAGCGGGCGGCCGACCTGCGCAATCACCCGGGTCAGGTGGCGTTTCCCGGCGGAAGTATCGATCGAACCGATCTCGGCCCGGTCGATACGGCGCTGCGCGAGGCGCAGGAGGAGACAGGACTCGATCCGACCGGAGTGGTCCCGTTGACCCGGCTGCCGGACCTGTTCATCCCCCCCTCGGGCTTCATCGTCACGCCGGTGCTGGCGCATTGGGATCGGCCGACGCAGGTCCGTGCGGTCGACCCGGCGGAGACCGCGCGGGTGGTACGGGTGCCCATCGAGGACCTGACCGATCCGGCGAACCGGCTCTCGGTGCGGCATCCCTCGGGTCTCGTCGGCCCGGCGTTCAGCGTGGCGGGCCTGCTCGTCTGGGGGTTCACCGGGGGCCTATTGTCCGCGTTGTTGCAGCTCGGGGGTTGGGAGCGGCCGTGGGACGAGTCGCGGACCCACAACCTGGGAGAAGCGTGGTCCGCCGCGAGGGCCGCCAGGCAGGAGGTCTCAGGACGATGACCACGGTCTGGGCATGAGTATCAGCTGGGTCGACATCCTCATCATCGCGCTGGCACTGATCGCCGGGGTGTCCGGATGGCGGCACGGCATGGCCGTCGCGCTGCTGTCGTTCATCGGGGTGCTGGGCGGCGCCATCCTCGGGGTGCGGCTGGCGCCGTTGCTGGCGCAGAACATCGAGACTCAGAGCGCCCGGGTGATCATCAGCATCGTCGTGGTGGTGCTGCTCGTCGCGCTGGGCGAGACGACCGGGGTGTTCCTCGGCCGCCGGATCCGCGACCGGATCACCGGCGAACGCAGTCTCAAGGTCGACTCGGCGTTCGGGTCGGTGTTGCAGGCGTTCACCGTCGTGGTCGCGGCCTGGCTGGTGGCGCTGCCGCTGGCCTCGGTGAGCTTTCCTGGGCTGGCGGCGAGTGTGCGCAGCTCCGAGGTGCTCAAGTCGGTCGACGCGGTGATGCCGACGGGAGCGCGCAAGCTGCCCGCCGAGTTGCGGCAACTGCTCGACAGCTCCGGGTTCCCCGACGTGCTCAGCCCCTTCGCGCAGACCCCGATCACCGTCGTCGGCCCGCCCGACCCGGCGCTGGCGCGCAGCCCGGTGGTGCGGGAGGTCGCGGGCAGCGTGGTGAAGGTTCGCGGGCGGGCCCCGTCGTGTTCGCGTCAGCTCGAGGGAACCGGGTTCGTCATCGGCCCGCAGCGGGTGATGACCAACGCCCACGTCGTCGCCGGTACCTCGGAGACCAGCATCGAGGTGCTCGGCCGTGGTGGGCGCACCCGCGACCTGCGGGCCACGGTCGTGTCCTACGACCCCGAGATCGACGTTGCCGTCCTCGCGGTGCCCAACCTGCAGGCTCCGCCGCTGGAGTTCACCCCGAGCCCAGCCGCCGTCGGCGACGACGTGATCGTGCTCGGCTATCCGCTCGACGGACCGTTCACCGCCACGGCAGGCAAGGTCCGCGATCGGATCCAGCTGCGCGGACCGGACATCTACGACAGCGGCACCGTCACCCGCGACGTCTACACCGTGCGAGCGGTCGTGCGCTCCGGGAACTCCGGCGGACCCATGATCAGCCCCGACGGGCAGGTTCTCGGCGTGGTGTTCGGCGCGGCGCTGGACGACTCGGAGACCGGCTTCGTGCTCACCGCGGAGCAGGTGGCCGACGCGCGGCTCGGCTCGGCCGGGCTCAGCGCCAGGGCCGACACCGGGGCCTGCGCGGCCTGAGCGGGCGCCGGGCGGGTCGGATCAGGTGTCGCGGGTGATCGTCTGGTCGCGTCCCGGGCCCACTCCGATGGCGCTCACCGGGGCTCCGGTCAGCTCCTCGATACGGTGCACGTAGGCGCGGGCGTTAGCGGGTAGCTCCTCGAACGTCCGGTACACCGAAAGGTCCTCGAACCACCCCGGGAGCTCCTCGTAGATCGGAACCGCGTGGTGCACGTCGGTCTGCGTCATCGGCATCTCGTCGGTCCGCTTGCCATCGACGTCGTATGCCACACACAGCGGGATCTTCTCCAGCCCGGACAGCACGTCCAGCTTGGTCAGGAAGAAGTCGGTGATCCCGTTGACCCGCGCCGCGTAGCGGCCGATCACGGCGTCGAACCAGCCGGTGCGGCGAGCCCGCCCGGTGGTCACGCCGACCTCGCCGCCGACCTTGCGCAGATGCTCGCCCATGGCATCGAGCAGCTCGGTCGGGAACGGGCCCGACCCCACCCGGGTGGTGTACGCCTTCAGGATCCCGATCACCCGGTCGATCTTGTTCGGGCCGATGCCCGACCCGACCGCGGCGCCGCCGGCCGTCGGGTTGGAGCTGGTCACGAAGGGATAGGTGCCGTGATCGACGTCCAGCAGCGTGCCCTGCGAACCTTCCAGCAGGACCGTCTCACCGGCCTCGAGGGCGTTGTTGAGCAGCAGCCGGGTGTCGGCGATCCGGTTGGCGAAGCGCCTGCCGTGGGCGAGCACGGTATCCACGACCTGGTCCACATCGAGGGCCCGCCGGTTGTAGACCTTCACCAGCACCTGGTTCTTGTATGCGAGCGCGGCCTCCACCTTCTGGTGCAGGATCTTCTCGTCGAGTACGTCGGCGACTCGCACCCCCACCCGGGCGACCTTGTCCTGGTAGGCAGGCCCGATACCGCGACCGGTCGTCCCGATCTTCGCCTTTCCCAGGAAGCGCTCGGTCACCTTGTCGATGGCGATGTGGTACGGCATGATCATGTGCGCATCCGCGCTGATCAGCAGGTTGCTGGTGTCGACGCCGCGGGCCTCGAGCCCGGCCAGCTCCTCCAGTAGCACACCAGGGTCGACCACAACGCCGTTGGCGATGACGTTCTTGGTCCCAGGGGTCAGGATCCCGGACGGGATGAGGTGCAGGGCGAAGTCCTGCCCGTTGGGCAGAACGACGGTGTGGCCAGCATTGTTACCACCCTGATAACGCACCACCCACTGTGCCTGACCACCCAGCAGGTCGGTCGCCTTACCCTTCCCCTCGTCGCCCCACTGGGCACCGATGAGCACGATCGCCGGCATGCGAAACTCCAGTCCTTGACGGCGCGACGCGGCGTGAGCGCGCGCCTCGACACGCGCGAAGCAGACGAGTGGCGCGCCTCGGCGTCGCGGCGAGAGGGTATCCGATCAGGTGAGTTCGATCGATTCTGACGTGGTGCTGCTGACCTGTGACCGCGGCGCGGCGGGGCGCCGTCGCGGTCTCCGCGCGGCCGGGATGAGGCGGGTCCCCACCGCCCTGGCGAACGTCCCCGAGGTGCGGATATCCGCGAACCCCGGCCGCGCCGAGATCGATCCGGTGCTTGCCGAACACCGGCCCACCAGGTTGATCGTCGCCGGATGTGACGCTGACCTCAGCGCCGTGCTGGTGCGGCTGTTACGCACCGAGCGCCTGGGAACGACCGAGGTGGCCTACATCCCGATGACCCGCCGCTCGGCGGCGGCGGCCGTGTGGGGGCTGCCCCGCGACCCGGCCCGGGCCGCGGCGCTGGCGCTGACGGGAACGGCCTCGGCGGTGCCGCTGATCCGTGACGACGCCGGCGGCGTGCTGGTCGGGCGCGGCGAGGTGCGTGGTCTGCGCGGCGAAGCCTACTGCGACGAGCGGCTCGTGCTGCGCGGAAACGTGCGGCGGCTGGTGGTGGCGCCTGGTCCGCAGGGCGTGTCGGCTCTGCCCGGACGGGGAGTGCAGGCCGCCACCGGCCGAGCCCTCCAGGTGGGTTGCGTCTCGGCGACCGTCGTCCACGACGGCGTGGCTCACCCACGCGCGGTCACCCGTTGGACGTGGTACCGCCACACGTCCGACTGGCTCCTGGTCACCTCGGCCTGTGAGTGCGTAACAGTGTTCTAACACTGTTACGCACTCACAGGGGGGCGTAGGTCGTCGGGGCGAGGGTGATAGCGGTCGACGTACTCCTGCCCCGATAGCCCGGCGATCGCATCCATGATCTCGTCGGTCACGGCCCGGCGAATCGCGGCCGAGCCCTCGAGACCCTCGTAGCGGGAGAAGTCGAGCGGATCACCGAAGCGGACCCTCAGCGGCGCAATTCGCGGGATCTTCGCTCCGATCGGCTGCACCCGCTCGGTCCCCAGCAACGCCACCGGGACGACCGGGGCGCCCGTGCTCAGGGCGAGCGAGGCGACCCCGGTATGTCCCCGATGCAACCGCCCATCCACCGAACGGGTGCCCTCCGGATAGATCGCGAACACCCCACCGGAACGCAGCACGGTGCGCCCGGCATCGAGCGCGGCCAGTCCCGCCTTGGCGTTCGTGCGGTCGACCGGCACATAGCCCAACGCCGCCAGGAAGCGGGCGACCATGCGTCCCTTGATGCCCCGCCCGGTGAAGTACTCCGCTTTCCCCAGGAACGAAACCGGACGCGAGGTGACGAGCGAGATCACGGCCGTGTCGACCGCGGCGCGATGGTTGGCGGCGAGGATCACCGGCCCGGATCGGGGGACTCGGTGCGCACCGTCGACCTCGGGTCGATACAGCAGCCGCATGATCGGGGCAAGCAGCCACCTGATCAACACGTGCATCTCGTCACCTCTGGGATCGAGGAATGGTTCTCATCCTGACACGGGTCTTCGGAACACACCTGGGCCATCAGTCCCTCGACCGCATCGCCGCCAGCGCCTCATCCCGGCTCATCCCACTGGCCTGCAACAGATCCAGCGCGATGGAGCGGAGCTGCGCCACCAACACGTGCTCCGTGGGACTCAGCGCCGGCACACCCTGCCCCGTCGGAGTCGGCAGCTCGTGCACGATCTCGAGCACCGGTGCCCGCACCCGGGACCGGTCGCCGCCCTCGCCCAGCTCGCCGACGAGCTTGTGCACGACGTCGCCGAGCGCGGCGACCGCGTCCGCCAGCCCGTCGACGGTGGAGTTCCGGTCGCCGAGCGCGGTGTGGACGCGCCGGGCGAGCACCCGGGCATTGCGCATGGCGTAGTCGATGCGTTCGACGAGCTCGTCGAACTCGTCCAGCTCGCGACGGCGCGGCCGGCGCAGGGGCGCGACGGTGGTGACCTCGCGTCCCGAGGCCAGGGCGGTGTGCATCGCGTCGATGAGCGGCTGGCTCTGCCGGCCCTGGTGCAGCGCGGCCGCAGCGATCGCGACGTCCCTGTCCCGCAACGCATCGGCAATCGAATGCAGCACCGCCGACAGCTCGTCGAGAACGGCCCGGGTCGCCCGGCGCACCGGGCGAACCGGGTTGACGGGCAGCACCGCTGCGACGACCACCCCGACGACACCGCCGATGAGCGCGTCGACGCAGCGGTCCAGCCCGCCGACGCTACCGGGCGGGAGCAACGTCGCCACCAGCACCGCGGACGCCGCCGCCTGGGCGACGATGAGTGTGCCACCGTCGGCGAACACCGCGGCGGCCATCGCCAGCGCCACCACCAGAGCGATCTGCCACGGTCCGCTCCCGATCACCGAGATCAGCAGGTCGCCGACGAGCACTCCCAGGCTCACCCCGACCACCAGCTCGACCGCCCGGCGCAGCCGCTGCCCCAGCGACACCCCGAGACTGATCACGGCGGCGATCGGCGCGAAGAAGGGCTGGTGGTGCCCCACGACGTTCGCCGCGACCCACCAGGCCAGACCCGCGGAAACCGCGCACTGCACGATGGGCACGGCGGCCACCGTCAGCCTACGAGTACTCCCCGCGACCGCGGCTCGCGCACGCACGCTCGCCCGTGCCCGGATGGTCACCGCACGGACTCGGTCAGGTCAGGCCAAGCGCCGCCGGCGCGGCGGGGTCGGACTCGGCGAGGAAGGTCCGACAGCGCTCCATCTCATCGGTCTCGCCGATGGCCTCGGCGGCCCGCAGCAGCGCGGCGAGAGCGCGCAGGAAACCCCGGTTCGGCTCGTGCGCCCACGGAATCGGGCCAAAGCCCTTCCACCCGTTGCGGCGCAGGTGATCGAGCCCGCGGTGGTAGCCGGTGCGCGCGTAGGCGTAGGCGACGACCGTCCGGCCCTCGGCGAGTGCGGCCTCGGCGAGCGTCGCCCAGGCGAGGCTCGAGGTCGGGTTGGCGGCCGCGACCTCGACCGGGTCGGTACCGGCGTCCAGCGTCGCGGCGGCGGGATCGACCGGGAGCAGCGTCGGGTCCGGACCGAGCAGGTTGCCGTGCAAACTCATGCGGCACATCCTGCCCGGTTGCGACGCCGCACCCGGTAGGTGGTACCGGCGAACCCGCCTACCGCCCGATCGGGGTCAGCGTCCGAGGGTGCGGCCAGAGGACTTCAGGTCCTCGCAGGCCTGCACCACGCGGTCGGCCATCGCGACCTCGGCGACCTTGAGGTAGGAACGCGGATCGTAGGTCTTCTTGTTGCCGACCTCCCCGTCGATCTTCAGCACACCGTCGTAGTTGGTGAACATGTGTGTGGCGATCGGCCGGGTGAAGGCGTACTGGGTGTCGGTGTCGATGTTCATCTTCACCACGCCGTAGCTCAGCGCCTCGTGGATCTCGGACAGCAGCGATCCGGAGCCACCGTGAAAGACCAGGTCGAACGGCTTGGAGCCGGCCTCGAGGCCGAGCTTCGCGCTCGCCACCTCCTGGCCTTGCTTGAGGATTTCCGGGCGCAGCTTCACGTTGCCCGGCTTGTAGACGCCGTGCACGTTCCCGAACGTCGCGGCGAGCAGGTAACGGCCCTTCTCACCGGCCCCGAGAGCCTCGACGGTCCGCTCGTAGTCACCCGCAGTGGTGTAGAGCTTCTCGTTGATCTCGTGGGCGACGCCGTCCTCCTCGCCGCCGACGACACCGATCTCGACCTCGAGGATGATCTTGGCCTGGGCCGCCTCGTCCAGCAGCTCGGCCGCGATCTTGAGGTTCTCCTCGAGGTCGACCGCGGAGCCGTCCCACATATGCGACTGGAACAGCGGGTTCTCACCGCGGGCGACTCGCTCCTGGCTGATCGCGAGCAGCGGCCGGACGAACCCGTCCAGCTTGTCCTTGGGGCAGTGGTCGGTGTGCAGGGCGACGTTCACCGGGTACTTCGCCGCGACGACGTGCGCGAACTCCGCGAACGCCGTCGAACCGGTGACCATGTCCTTGACCTTCGTTCCGGACAGGAACTCCGCACCACCGGTGGATACCTGGATGATCCCGTCGCTCTCCGCCTCGGCGAAACCGCGCAGGGCGGCGTTGAGCGTCTCACTGCTCGTCACGTTGATCGCCGGGAAGGCGTAGCCACCGCTCTTGGCGTTGTCCAGCATCTGACTATAGATCTCGGGGGTGGCGATCGGCATGGTCGGCCTCCTCGATGTCTGCGGCTCTTGCCGCCAGTATCGCCCATCCGAGGACGGACACCCCGGGCGCCGGATCCGGGCGCAGATAGGGTGTGTCGGGTGAGTGCAGGCGGGATCGAGCGCGCCGTCGAGCAGACGTTGAGCAGGTTACGTCGCCTCGACAGCCGACCGGACTCTTCGCTTCCCGTGCCCACCGCACCGGCCCAGCCCGCTCCGCGCACCCTCGCCGACCTCTACCGCGACCACCGCATGCAACTCGTCCGGCTCGCGATCCTGCTCGTCGACGAGCCGGGGACCGCGGAGGACGTCGTCCAGGAGGCGTTCACCGGGCTGCACCGGAACTGGTCGGGGTTGCGCGACGAGTCGGCCGCCCTGGGATATCTGCGCATCGCGGTCGTCAACGGGTCCCGGTCGGTGCTGCGCAGGCGTCGGACCGCTCGCGACTACGTCCCCCCGCATCAGGTGAACGCCCGCTCCGCCGAGTCGCTCGCGATGCTGTCGGCCGAGCACCAGGCCGTCGTCGACGCGCTGGCGACCCTACCGCCGCGGCAGCGCGAGGTTCTGGTGCTGCGCTACTACGGCGGGTTGTCGGAGGCCGAGATCGCCGACGCGACCGGGATCAGCCGGGGTACCGTCAAGTCGACAGCGAGCAGAGCCCTGGACACGGTGGCCAAGGTGATGGCCGGTCGACCGACGAGACGATGAGCACGATGGACGATGCCGAGCAGCGCCTGGCCGAGGCCCTACGGGCCCGGGCCACGCAGGCCGGGCATTCCGCTCCACCGCCCCCACCCCCATCGCCCGTACCCGGTTTCCGATCTGCACCGGCCGATGCCGGCCCGCACCGGGAGGCGTCGCCACGTGGTCTGCTGGCCCAGGCCGGCTGGGCGTTGTTCATCGCGCTGATCGCCGGCGCGGTGCTCGGCTGCGCGCTCGGGCTGTTGTCCGTGCTCGCACCGGGACTGCTGCCCCCACTCGGGTGACCTTCGTGGACCGGTACGGTCGTGTTCGTGACGCATCTCGCCACCAGCACACTCGCGCTCGGCCCGGAGTGGCTGAAGCCCGACACGATCATCGAGTGGCTGGGCCCGTGGGCCTTGATCGGCCTCGCGTTGATCGTGTTCGCGGAGTGCGGCCTGCTCATCGGCTTCTTCCTGCCCGGTGACTCGCTGCTGTTCACCGCTGGGCTGTTCGTCGCCAACAACTCGATCAAGTCGCCGCTGTGGCTGACCTGTCTGGTGCTGGTGGTCGCGGCGTTCGCCGGCAATGTGACGGGGTACTGGATCGGCCGCTCCGCGGGACCCGCGGTGTTCGACCGGCCGCGGTCCCGGCTGTTCAAACCCCAGCACGTCGTCAAGACCCAGCAGTTCTTCGACAAGTACGGCAACCGGGCCATCGTGCTCGGCCGGTTCGTGCCGATCGTGCGCACATTCATCACGGTCATGGCCGGGGTCGGTCGGATGCCGGCCCGCCGGTACCTGACCTACTCGTTGATCGGCGGTGTCCTCTGGGCAGCAGGTGTCACCGTGCTCGGCTACTTCCTGGGCCAGTTCGACGTCGTCAAGAACAACATCGAGCTCATGCTCGTGCTCATCGTGCTGCTCTCGGTGCTGCCGATCATCATCGAGATGGTCCGCGCCCGTCGGGCCGCACGCCGCGCCACCACGGGCCCCCGTCACCTGCGCTGACCGACCGTCAGCCGGGCCGCGGCCTCGAGCAGCATCCACCCCGACAGCTGCACCGACAGACCGGACTCGGGGGAGCCCCGAGCGGGTATCCGCGCCGGGCGACGCCAGTCCTCGGCAAATACCGGGCCCGCCTCGGCCTCAGCCCGGTTCGCCCATACCGACTCGGCGCTGGCCAGCACCAACCTTCCGGCGTCGGCGGCCAGCTCGGGGCGGCGCCGCGCCGCGTCGGCGAGATAGCGGGCCAGGATGCCGTTGAACAGGCCACCGTCGCCGCCGCCGGTGCCCCCGGGAATCACCCCGTCGGCGCCGGCGACCCGGCGAGTCACCGCCGCGAGCACCGCGGCCGCCCGGCGTGCCCACCGCGGGTCACCGTCGCGCTCGGCGAGCTCCACGCACGCCCCGAGGTAGACGCCCTGGCAGTAGGTGTAGATGGCGGTCTCGACCAGACGCACCGACCCATCGGGGCGCACCCGGACACCGTCGACAACGAGCCCGGTGTCCGGGTCGATCAGGGTCGCTGCCATCCAGTCGGTGATCGCCGCAGCCAGTCCGAGCTCTCCGCGACGAGCCAGCAGGATCGCGGCCGGGCCGTTCGCGGGGGCGTTCTTGAAATCGTCCCCGCGCCGCCACCAGATCCCCCCACCGCCGTCGGACGTCCAGCCCTCCCGCAGTTGCTTGGTCACGGCGGTGAGCGCGGCCGGACCGGCCCGTCCGACCAGCGGGCCCGCCCGCTGCAGCGCCAGGCCGAGCCAGGCGATGTCGTCGTAGTAGGCGTTGGTCCAACGGCCGAGGTTGCGCAGCCACACCGTGCGGGCCAGCTGCGCGATCACGGTCGCCCGCCGTCGGGTGGGCTCCCGCAGCTGGGCATCGACGAGGCAGTCGAGCAGATGGGCCTGCCACCAGTAGTGCCACTGCGCGGGCGGCGCGGGGACGGGGCGCGGCCAGCACACCCGGCCGATCCGGGTGCCCGGCAGCACCCCACCGAGCCTGCGCAGGTGACGGTGGGTGACGGCGCGTTCCGCGAGTGCCGCACGATCGGCCCAGCACCGGGTCATCGGACGATGATGGCATCGGCTCGCGGTGCCCGGGCCCCGCATGCGACGTATCGGCGCTGCCGGTCTTCCCCGCTACCAGGCCTTGACGAGGTCCGCGTGCACGCGGATCCAGGCGTGCATGGCGATGCCCGCAGCGACCCCGGCGTTGATCGAGCGGGTGGAGCCGAACTGGGCGATCGAGCAGACCAGGCTCGCCGCGGCGCGTGCCTCGTCGGTCAGTCCGGGCCCCTCCTGCCCGAACAGCAGCACGCACCGCCGGGGTAACCGCGCCGTCTCCAGCGGCACCGCCCCCGGGGTGTTGTCGACCGCGACGACGGCCAGCCGGTGCTCGGTCGCGAACCGGACAAGACCCGCCACCTCGGCATGGTGATGGATCTGCTGGTAGCGGTCGGTCACCATCGCCCCCCGGCGGTTCCAGCGGCGCCGCCCGACGATGTGCACACCCGCCGCCGCGAAGGCGTTGGCGGTCCGCACCACCGTCCCGATGTTGTGGTCGTGCCCGAAGTTCTCGATGCCGACGTGGAAGGGGTGCGCACGAGCCGCGAGGTCCGCGGCGACCGCGTCGCGCCGCCAATACCGGTAGGCGTCGACGACGTTGCGCCGGTCGCCGTGCTCGAGCAGATCGGGGTCGTAGCGCTCGTCATCGGGCCATGCGGCGGGCCCACCCGGCCACGGCCCGACCCCCACCTGCCCGGGAACCGTCCACTCCGTCGGCCCGGCGGGCGCGGTCTCCTGCTGCGTCACTCTCCGATGATCCCGCCGCCCGGCCACTCGTCCAAGCGGCGGCCGTCTCACCGGAGCCGCAACTCGCTCGCGGAATTACCCCGACTCGCGCTCGGACATGGCGCGACTCGCGGGGACGGGGTCGGGCTGGGCATCCGGCAACGCGATCTGCACCCTGGTGTGGCCGCGGTGCGCGCCGACGACAGCGGCGTGGTACTCCTCCAGCCGGGCGATGAAGCCCGGATCGGCGTAGCGGCTCCCATCGACCGTCGGACCCTTGGTGCCCGACAGCACCGCCTCGACATCCTCGCCCGATAAGGTCTTGTACGTCTCCAGCGCGTGCGCGAGCGCCAGGACGGCGGCACGGTTGTCCCGCACGATCGACTCGGCCCGTTCGAGCAGATCGGCGAGCTGGTCCTCGATCCGGTCGGCGAGGGCCTTGCGCATCATCGTCTCGGTGCTCTCGCCGCGCTTGCCGGGGGCGCCGCGGCCACCGCCAGGGCTGCCGACCTCGAGCCTGCGCGCCGTGGAGTAGGACGACACGGTCGAGCCCATCCCCCAGAAACCCTCCATGAACGACGCCAGGGTCGTCGCGGACTCCAGGTCACCCGAAACCCCGGACGAGCTGTCGCCGTCGAAGAACAGGCGCTCGCCGGCCAGCGAGGCCAACGAGACGAGAATGTCGGCCTCGTACTCCGAGCGCCAGCGGGTGAACTGGTCCTCCGGCGGGATGCTGGCCACCATGCCGAGGTAGTCGCTGCCCTTCTCGATCGTCGCGAGGTCGATCTCCATATGCTCGCGCACCCGGAAGGCGACGACGGCGTGGCAGCCCTCGTGCACCGCCACCGCATGCCGCTCGCGCTCGATGTACTCGACGTCCTCGGGCGGGCCGAGGTCCTTGAGCTGCTTGGCCCGGATGACGTCCCGCCAGGTGATGACCTCGCGGCCGTCCCTGATGGCCATGATCAACGCCTCGTTGACCAAGTCCTTGATCGTCGCGCCGGTCGCGTACGGGGTGATCGTCGCGAGCTTGTCGAGCTGCTCGGGCGTGATCTCGTGCGGCACCCTCGCGAAGTAGCCCTCATAGGTACGGATCCGGCCGGCCTTGCTCGGATAGCCGACCTTGTAGATCCGGTCGATGCGACCGGGTCGCAGCAGCGCCTCGTCCAGCGCCTCCGGCATGTTGGTCGCCATCATGACGAGGATCCGGTACTGCGGCGGTGGCTTGGGCCGCATGCCCAGCGCGCGACGGCCCCACCGGTTGATCAGCCCACGCGGTTTCTTCAGCCCGGACAGCTCGGTGAGTAGGGCCTGCAGGGTGCCCATCCCGGCCCCGCCACCGCCGAACCCACCCATCACGAAGCGGCTGCGACGGGAGGGTTCGGGGGGTGAGTCCGCCGCGACGGCTCGCATCGCCTCCCGGGCCAGCAACAGCTGGGTGTCCTCGGAGAGGTAGGACAGGCCGTGACATCCGGCGGCGTGGAACGGAGCCGGGCCCATTCCCCGCGGGCCGCCGGGGCCGCTCTGGGCGAGCGCGCCACGGTTGCCGAGCGCGTCGGCCTCGTCGAAGAAGACGATCACTCCGCCGTACCGCAGGGCGAGCTTGCGCAGCTTCCGGAACAGGGACTTGACCTTGAGGATTCCCACGCCCATGAACATGTTGATGAACGCGCCGGGGTCGACGAACACATACGGCCTGCCGGTCTCGCCCGCCACCGCCTCGGCCATCAGCGTCTTACCGGTGCCCGGGGGCCCCCACAGCAGGATGCCGCCCGGAACGTATCCGCCCTTGCGCTCGATCTCCTCGGGCCGCTCCAGGAACAGGATGTTCTCCTTGATCCGCTCGAGGACGTGGTCCTGCCCCCAGACGTCGCGGAACCGAGTCTTGATGTCGTCGGGGAAATAGGTGTCGACGCCGCCGCGCGAGAGCAACCAGAACAAGCCGATGAACTGGAACGCGATGAAGAAGAACGCGAACGCCAGTTGGAAGATGAACGGCAGCGCGGACCAGATGAGGGCCGGCAGCTGGAACACCGCGAGCACCGGCGAGGTCTGCAGGATCTGAGCGGCGACCAGCGCGAACAGCACGATGAGCGCGGCGATCTTGATCAGCCTGCCGATCCGGAACCGGGTCCAGTCGGAGAACCGGCGCTTGACCAGGCGGTCGGCTCCACCGAACACCCGCTCCGTCCAGAACCGGTGGTAGGCCGACCAGTGCTCGCTCACCAGGAAATGCGCCTGGCGCAGCAACTCGAGGCCGAACAGCCACAGCAGCCACTGCGACTCGACGAGGTGGATCCGCAGCGAGTCGACGAACGGCAGCAGCGGATTGTCCGCCATCGCCGCCCAGACGATCACCAGGAACGCCACCGCGAACAGCAGCAGCAGCCGGATCCGATCCCATACGGGCATGGGCTTGCGCGTGGCGGGCGACGGGGCCGCGTCTGTCATGGCTGCTCCCGGACGGTGAAGGAGGAGATGACGCTCTCGATCTCCCGCTCCCGCTGCTGGAAGCACTGGGCCGAGCAGCGCGCGAAGGCGAGGTAGAGCTTGCTGGCGTCGTCGTTGAGGTAGCCGATCTGGTCGATGATCTGAGGTGGCCCGCCCTGGATCCGATACCGGTACTCCGAATGCACGCCACGCACCCCGTGACCCGGGGTGAGCACCTCGTCGGTGATCAGCGCGAAGTCGCTCAGCGACGACGACCCGGTGAGTTCGAGCTGCTGGCGAGCCGTCGGCGAGACCGGGTAGACGAGGTCCCTGAGGTGGTCCAGGGACAGCTGTCCCTGGACGTTCTTGGGGATGGTCTGCACGCTGACGAACACGACGGGTTGCGGGGCGTCCTGCCCGAACAGATGCGACGGCGAGGGCTGGAGGTCGGCGTCGTAGGCCTGCATCCACAGCCCGTGGTCACCACCGGCCGGGTCGACCCCGAGAACGTCGGCGAGCTGCCGCGGGTCGATCGGCCGCCAGGTCGCGGGAACCTTGATGTAGGTACGTTCGGCGGAGTTCGCGACGTAGTTGTACGACGGCGCCCCACAGCCCACGACCGCCAGCAGGACCGCGACGATCGCCACCGGTGCCATCGCGGACCGTCGTAGCGCTGCCCGGACAGTCATGCGCCCTCCCGCCGTGACTTATCCGTGACTTCGAAGTATGCGGCACGGGCGGCGTGCACGCCTGCCCCGAACAGGTTGCAGGCAAACCCCTCGTCAACAGCGGCCGTGAGTGCGTAACAGTGTTAGAACACTGTTACGCACTCACAGGAGGTTCAGATCGGCGAGGCTGAGAAGGGCTCGGTAGGGCGCGCCCTCGGCCTCGATGGCCTCCCTGGCACCGGTGTTGCGGTCGACCACGGTCACCACACCGACGACGGTCGCCCCGGCCTCGCGGACCGCGCGAACCGCCGTCAGAACGGACCCGCCGGTCGTCGAGGTGTCCTCGACGACGAGGACCCGCCGCCCCGCCACGTCCGGGCCCTCGATGAGGCGCTGCATACCGTGTTCCTTGGTGGACTTCCGCACGACGAACGCGTCGACCGGCCGGGCATCCGGCTCGGTCGCGGCGGCATGCAGCACAGCGGCGGCGACCGGGTCCGCACCGAGGGTCAGACCACCGACGGCCTCATAGTCCCAGTCGGCGGTGAGCACCCGCAGCAGCCGCCCGATCAACGGCGCAGCCTCGTGCTGGAGGGTGACTCGGCGCAGGTCGACGTAGTAGTCCGCCTTCGCCCCGGAGGCCAGCGTCACCCGCTGATGGATCACGCCGAGGTCGCGGACCAGAGCTGCAAGGCGGTTCCGATCGGTGTTGCGGGCGATCACGGGGTCCTCCTGGACGGTCATCACGTACGGTCGCGGTCGAACCGCGCGATCAGCCTGCGCAGCAGGCTTCGGGGAAGCAGGTCCACCAGGCAGACGATCGCCTTGTACTGCGGACTGGGCACCGAGACGACCTTGCCGCGGGCCAGGTCGGCCAGGCATTCGTCGACGACACGCTCGGCATCGAGCCAGAGCGGACCGCGCCGATCTCCGACGTCGATGCCGGCGCGGGCGTGGAACTCCGTCCGGACGAACCCCGGACACAGCGCGAGCGCCCGCACGCCGGTGCCGGCGAGGGACGCCGCGACCCCCTCGGTGAAGGTCGTCACCCACGCCTTGTCTGCGCTGTAGCTGGAACCGCTGCCCGTCAGGAACCCGGCCACGCTCGACACGTTGACGACCGCGCCGCGCCCGCGCCCGACCATGCCGGGTAGCGCGGCCCTGGTCAGCTGCAGCACGGTGGTGACGTTGAGATCCAGCTGCCGCTGCAGCGCCTCGGCGTCGGCCTCCAGGAAGGAGGTGCCCACCGCCATACCGGCGTTGTTCACCAGCAGCTCGACCGGCGCCCGATCCGGGTCGGCGAGCCGAGCGGCCACCCGGCGCCGGTCGGCGGCGGCGGCGAGATCGGCGGGCAGCACCTCGACCGAGACCCCCCGTCCGCGCAGTCGGTGCGCCCACCCTTCGAGCCGCTCGGCGTCCCGGGCGACCAGGACGAGGTCGAGCCCGTCCGCGGCCAGCCGCGCCGCGAAAGCGGCGCCGATGCCTGCGGTGGCTCCCGTGATCAGGGCGGTGGACACGCCCACACACAGTACTGTCCGGCGACGCGAGGATCGCCGCCGCACAGGACGTCCCGCCCGGCGATCGGCACCCGGGTGCACCCGTGCCCGGCCCGCCGGAGCGGACTTCCTCGATGAGGTTCGCGCTCACGGCTCGACACCGTGATCTTCGGTGCGCGGCTGCGCGAGGAATCGGGCTGCTCGTTCCGGTCAGGCGCCTCGTCGCGCCGACTGCCCCTCCTCGAGCGCCGTCGCCACCTCGGCCATGTCGGCGAGCAGATCCTGCAGTCGCTCCGGCGGGGCACCGACGGGCGCCGCCGCCAGGACCCAGGAGTCCTCGGCCCAGAGCAGCTCGATGTCCTCGCCGATCGCATCGCCCGCCGTGGCCAGCCGCTCGGTCAGCAGCGGCTTCACCGCCTCGGCGTCGGACACGAAGGCGTAGCGCTCGCCGACCGGTTCCAGCAGATCCAGGCCGGCATCGTCGGGCAGCGGCGCCGAGGGCAGCCGGAGCTCGACCGCGGCGGGCAACGGGGTGCGAACCTGCACGGCGGCGAGCACCGATCCCACCCGACCGCCCTGCTCATGGTCGAACACGTACGCCTGGCGCGGGCCGTCGGGGGTGGGGACCATGCCGCTGATCAGGTTTCGGGCCACGCCTGGCCCGCCCTGGTGGATGGTGCCGTAGCGCCACCGGCTGGGCAGGACCGGATCGGTGTCGAGGTGTTCCCACTCGTGCGCCGCGGCCCATCGCCTCCGGTCCCGGAAGCCACCGCTGCCCCGCGACCGGTCGACCCACAGCAGAACGCTCCCGGCCAGCAACGCAGCCGCGGCAATGACGAACCACACCGAGGTAGGGATGCCCACGGGCGGAGCCTAGCCCCGGGGACCGTCCTCGCCGGGGAGCGCCACGATCATCCGGTCGGGTACCGTCCGAACGGATCGCCGCCGGCGGGCTGGGAGGCCCGCCAGCCACGCAGCTCGGCGTCCGCCTTGGCGTCCTCCTTGCCGGTCTCCACCAGCACCTTCGGCCCCGCCGTCCGTTCCACGCGGTCGGCGGCGTTCACCACGGCCGGCGGCATCCCCAGCGGGTTGTCCTCGACCGCCATCCGCCGGAACAGGCTGGGTCCGCTCGAACCGGTGCCCAGCCGTTCGGCTCCTCGGGTCACCGCGTCGGCCACCTGGTCAAGCCGCCCGCAGGTCCGGCCCAGGGAACCGGCCAAGCCGGCGAGGTCATCCAGCAGCTGTCCGATCCGGTTCGCGATCTTCGTCGCCAGCTGGCAGGCCTGGCTCACCGCCCAGGCGGCTCCCGCCGCGAGCGAGGCCCCCGCGCTGGCCGCCGACGCGGCCAGCGCGCCGATGCCGACCATGATCAGATCAGCCACGAACGAGGCGATGA